>JAFUPM010000058.1 GCA_017481225.1 Clostridia bacterium | reverse complement strand
ATTCAAGAAGTCTCTTGGAGAAGAAAAGACGGAAAAGCTTTTCAAAAAAGTATTGTTTGGAGTTGACGCTTGATTTTTTCATTAAGTTGCATTTTGTGCTATGAACCCCAAAAAACACGCTAACTAAGTTTGCCCTTACGGGCAAGTGAAGTTTACCACGTGAACCCCCGAAACGCACTTCGTGCCTTTCGGGGAACCCCTATGTAAGTGAAGTTATCCTGCGGATAGTGAAGTTTTGCCTTTGGCAAAGTGGGCAAACTTAACTTCACTTGTGCGTAGCACAAACTTCACTGCGTAGCAACTTCACTTTTGCGACAGCAAAAACTTCACAGGCAGAAAAAGAGATAACATTTCGGCGAACCGATTTGTTATCTCTTTCTGCTTGTAAGGGGTTCCCCGAAGCGAAGTATGAGCTTTGGGGGTTCGCGTAAAGGGTTCCCCGAAGCGAAGTATGAGCTTTGGGGGTTCGCGTAAAGGGGTTCCCCGAAGCAAAGCATGAGCTTTGGGGGTTCGCGTATTGGGGTTTGGGCTTAGCCCATTTTTTATTTGACCGCCCGAGCCGAGGAACTGAAGGAGTGAGGTTAGCAGATTTAAGCTTAATAATTTTGGAGTGGGTGTTAAGAGCTACTTATAACCTGAGCTTCTACAAGTTTCTATATTGCTTTGACGGTGGTATGCCGGTCTCTCTTTTAAAGAAGGCGGAAAAGTAGCTTGCAGACGAAAAATTCATAGTAAGTGCGACTTCGGTTACTGAATTGCCTTTGTTCAGCAATTTTGTCGCCTTTTGCACGCGCAGCAGGTTATAATAGCTTTTAGGGCTGATTCCCGCATAGGCTTTAAAGAGAATTTTCATATAGCTGACGCTTACATTAGTTCTACTCGCGATATCTTCAAGAGTAAGGTTCTCGAGAATGTTTTTAGACATAAAAGAGATTATCCTTTGATATTCCCGTGCGGTGTGAGGGGATGCGGTATCTGTGATGACGGGGGTTTTTGCTATTTCGAGAATAAAGAGCTTCACTAAGGATGTAGCTTTTTCTCCGGAAATTGCAGACAATTCCTTGTTAACATAATCGTATACACTGTCTCGAAGTGCGTCGAAAAGCTTTTTTTGTAACGGATTAACTGTAAAAACACCTGCACGTATTGCTGCGGGAAGCTCTCCCGATGCTCTGAAGGAAAAGACGAAGACCTTGGGGGATGAGCCTTCAGCACTTCTGATACGGTGGAACTCCATAGGTGCATGAAAGATAACGTTTCCTTCGGACAGAGTATAAAAATTTTCGTCCTCAGTGACATCTACCCGTCCCGATTCCACAAATACCGCTTCCCAAAAATCGTGGCTTTCTCCGTTGAAAACGAAGGGCTCGGTCCAATCGTATTTTATAGCGGTATAAAATCCCTCTATCTCAAAGGTTGATTTAGCTTCATGATAATTATACATACTATCCTCAGACTATCTAAAAACATATATTTAATGGCTAAAATGGTATAGATTTTAGAAATTGAATTTGCTATAATTAGTATACAGCAAGAGTATGACTTTGTCAAGAAAAAATATAAAGGGGTTTATTTATGAAAACGAAGATAAAAATCGGGTATGTCGGTGTTGGAAGACGGGGACTGCACGTCTTGAAAAATTGCTTTATAAAGATGAATGACGTTGAGATAACCGTTCTATGCGAGAGTTTGGATAAGCGTATCGAGATGGCAAGGAAGGTTTTTGCCGAAAACCAAAGACCTATGCCCAAGTTCACGAAGTGCTACGACGATATACTTACCGATCCGGAAATTGACGCGGTAGTTATTATGACCGGCTGGGACTCGCGACCCAAAATGGCAAAGGCGGCGATGCTCGCGGGCAAGTACACGGCAATTGAGGTCGGTTGCGCAGAAACTCTTGACGAGTGCTTCGAGCTTATTTCCGTCTATGAGCAGACGGGAACTCCTCTTATGATGCTTGAAAATTGCTGCTACGGCAGGCGCGAAATGCTAGCTCTTAATCTTGTTAAAAAGGGTCTGTTCGGCGAGATTGTTCACTGTACCGGAGCATATTCGCATTACCTGAATTCGATGGAGCTATTTGCCGAAATGCTTTCGGAAAATGAGAAGTCTGAAGGTGTAACTCACTATCGTCTCAGGCATTACATCGAAAAAAACAGAGAGAATTATCCCACCCACGAACTCGGACCTATCTGTAAGGTTTTAGGTATAAACCGCGGTAACCGCATTATTAAGCTATCTTCCTTTGCATCTAAGGCGGTTGGTATCAAGTCTTTTGCTGAGGAGAAGTTCGGAAAGGATAGCGAGTACGCCAAAATCGATTATAAGCAAGGAGATATTGTAAATACCATTATGACCTGTGCCGGCGGTGAAACTATCTCAATCGCTCTTGACACCACGGTTCCGAGAGCTTATTACAGCCGAAATTTTTCGGTCAGAGGTACCAAGGGAATGATGAGCGAGGAGCGTCTGGCTGTGTTCCTTGAGGGAATGGAGGAGCCCGTACGGGACAACGAGGAAGAAATGTACGAAAAATATGATCACCCCCTTCACGCCGAATATGAAAAGGTGGGCGCAAGAGGTGGTCACGGCGGAATGGATTGGCTTGTGTGCCGCGCCTTTGTAGAGGCGGTAAAGAACGGAACCAATACTCCTATTGATGCATACGATACGGTTACTTGGCTTGCTGTTGGCGCTCTCTCCGAGCAATCAATCAAAAGCGGAGGAATGCCTGTCGATTTTCCCGACTTTACAAACGGAAAATGGCAGAACAGAGAGCCTGCCGTCCGTGGGAAATATTGCCTTGATGAGATTTGTATTGATGAGAACGTAAGGATAGTAAACGAAGGATAAGAAAGAAGAAGACAGAAAAATGCCGTATTTAATACTAGCCGCCGCAACGATCTTTATGTCCTGTAACGGTATTGGAGCAACCCTTTATAATCGAAAAAATTCATCCTTTAAGGAAACAGCCAAGCTATATAACCTTCTTATTCTCGGGACCGTTTTTATCTGCTGGTTGATAAAGTTCTTAAGGAATCCGATGTTTGATTTTACGGTGATTTTCTATTCCCTGGTATTCACCGTAGGGTACACCGCGGCTATGCTCTCCTCAATATGTGCATACAGAGAGGGACCGATGATGCTTTCCTCTCTGATAATGCAGCTTTCTATGATCAGCACTACGGTCTGGGGCTTCTTTTTTTGGGGCGGTGAGATAACGGCTCCAATTATTGTTGGACTGTTGCTTGTAATTGTTGCGCTTGTGCTTTGCCTCTATACGGGTAAGGTTGGAGAGGGAGAAAAAAAGAAAATAAGTGCAAGGTGGATCTTATACATTTTACTTTTCTTTGTGGGAAATTCTGTAGGTACAATAACACAAAGAACTCAACAGCTTGATTTTGACTCTGCCTATGGCGATTTCTTTATGACGGTTGCCACAGCAGTGAGCTTTGCGGTATGTCTTTTCGTATATCTTAAAAGCGATAAAACCGATACGAAAAAAATACTTAAGGGGTCTTGGTACGTACCGATTCTCTGCGGAGCTTTCAATTTTCTTCAGAATCTTTTTGTTATAAAACTTGCGGCTCTTCTTTCGGCTAATATTGTATATCCCGTTCTTATGATAGGCTCGCTTGCCGTAAGTAGTATATTCTCAATCGTTATATTCAAGGAAAGGATGAATTGGTGGCAGTGGTTAGGCGTTGTTCTCGGCGCAATTGCCATAGCTCTGCTTTGTTAATTTTTACGCGAATGTTGTATAAGATGCAAAATAAAGTTGTCATTTTGACCCCTAAAGGCATTTTTGCAAGAATTTTTTGATTTTTGGGGCGAAATTTTAAGAAAGCATTTTGCGACAAACTCTTTGAGAGCTTCGGGGATTGAGCCTGCGATAATATTGCTCGCGGAGTCTTTCTTAATTCTCGTTTTCGGCGTGATTCACTTGACAACTTTTTTCTGCTGATATATAATATAAGTGCTTTAAAAGCACTATAATTTGACCTTAGGTGAGAAATGAACAAGTTGTTTGATAGCCATTCGTATGAATATAAAATGTTTTGCGCTACTACGCCTAAACTCGCTTATGATTCTACGCAAAACTTTGCCGATTGGCAAAGGGGCGCCCGAGAAAAGCTGCGTGATCTTTTAGGCCTTCCTCTTGAAGCGTGCGAGGCTGACTTGAAAATTGAGTATACAAAGGAAAAAGAGGATTGCACCGAGTATAGGTTTACGGTGCAAACCGAGCCCGGGTATTACGTTCCGTGTCATTTACTTATACCGAAGAACAAAGACGGAAAGATACCTCTGACCGTTTGCCTCAGCGGCCACGGCGCCGGTATGCATATTGCACTTGGTGTTGCGAAAACCGAAAAGGATAAGATGAGTCTCGAAGAATGGCCTCACAGAGCAATGGCTCCGCGGGCAATAAAAGAAGGACGCGCCGCGTTGGTTATTGAGGCTAGAAATTTCGGAGAAAGCAGCATTGAAGGCTACGGTACCAGCTGTACAGAGGCGGCTAAAATTGCAATTTTATCAGGAAGAACCGTAATCGGTGAGCGTGTATGGGATGCTATGCGTATTCTTGATGCTGTTCTTGATACCTTTGAAATAATAGAAAAAGGGGATATTGTTTGTACGGGTAATTCGGGCGGTGGAACGGCAACGTATTATTTTGCTTGCTTAGACGAGAGAATTACTGTTGCTGCCCCTTCCTGCTCTATATGTAACTATGAGTATTCCATTGCCGCGATGCCTCACTGTATGTGCAATCATATTCCATCGATTAGAAAATATTTTGAAATGAGCGATCTTGCCGGTCTTATAGCTCCTCGTAAGCTGATTATTGCTGCCGGCAGAGAGGACCCCATTTTCCCGGGAGAAGGTACGAAAAAAACCTTTGAGGCTATACAAAAGCTATACAAGCAAGCTGACGCTTCGGACTCTTGCGCTTTGGTTTGGGGAGACGGCGGCCATTATAACTATGCGGACCTTTTGTGGGGAAAAATTCACGAAATGATTAACTGAACGTTTTTGTGTAATTATCCGGCTTTCTTGTGGGTTGCTTGCGGTAAATCAATTATATAACAAAGCAAGCGGATGCTAAATACCTTTCGGTAAAAAGCATCCGCTTTTTCTTTTGGGCTTATTGAGGCGGCTCCTTTTTCATTTATGCCGAAAGGTGCAACCTCGCCCGCGCCCCTTATGCATACCATCTGACCGTCGGGTCAACATTATTGCCGACGGCACAAATAAACGAAGCTCGAGCAAGGCGCAACCTCGCCCGCGCGCCTTATGCAATACCGTCTGACCGTCGGGTCAACATTATTGCCGACGGCACAAATAAATGAAGCTCGAGCAAGGCGCAAATGCGGTGATGCTGGGAACCGGTGCTGTTGCGCTTCGTGCAAACGGAGCTTGGGCGACGCTTGTGGTTTTACCTTATGCGGGAATACTCACGGGGAGAGACTCCCGTTATCTCTTTAAAGCGCCTTGAAAAATATACGTAGTCGGTGAAGCCGCATCTTTCGGCAATCTCGGAAAGTGACAGAGAATTTCTATACGAGTCTATGAGAAGGCAGGAGTGGGAAATTCTTATTTCGGTTAAGAATCCGACCGGCGTTTTCCCCGTTGCTTTTTTGAACCTATCCCGTATATAATCCTCGGCGTAGCCACTCTTTTTCAAGATTGCGGGGAGGGATATGTTACTGTCGGAAAAGCTCTCGGTTATCTCGTTTATAATTGCACTCACCGCTTCTCCTATTTTGTCGTTCAGCTCTATGCTTCGAAGAATATAATTTGAAAAAGCGTTTAAGAGAGCCGCAAGATAATCCGAATTTTTATATCGGTTTTCGTATATCAGCTTTGCGAGAATCAATCCGTCCCGCTCCTCGACACAAGACAGAGCTGTCGGCTCCGAGATATTGAATATCAAATCCAGATTTCCCGTTATGAAAATCCTTTCATAGTATCCGTCGGATACAGAATAATGCAGAGTGTCGGGCGGAATTACGATGACAGTTCCGGGAGAAAACGGAATTTGAGCAGTATCCGTTTTAATAATACCAACACCCTCCGTGTATATTAAATATTCATAGCATTTGTGCTTATGCTCGGGACAGCAGCCCTGTATAATACCTATATTTACCTTCATAAAATCACCCCCTTTCTATTATACTACAAATCTAGCTTTTGTGCAAGTTATATTATGTATCCTTATAACGGAAAATTTCTGTTGGTGGTATAATAGGAGATAATCTATCCCTTCGGAGTGGTGTATATGAAAATCAAAAGCGTTGAAATGACCTCGGGGTCGGTAATGAGGGGCCTTCTTTCATTGACGGTGCCGATAATGATAATGAACGTTGCGCAGTCGCTGTTCGGCATTATGGATATGGCTATCCTTAAAGCGTCGGGATTTGAGTCGACGGTGGGCGCGGTGGGCGCTTGCGGAATGTTGAACGTTCTTTGCACCAGCCTGCTTATCGGCATATCTGCAGGCTCGGGTGTCGTCGTAGCAAGGTACATAGGCTCGGGTATGAAGCACAGAGCGAGGACGGCAATAGTGACCTCTCTGATTTTCGCCGTCTTGGCAGGACTTGTTCTTTTGACGGTGGGAGGTATTTTCGCTGAAAAATTTCTCATAATGACTAACTGCCACGTCTCACTACTGCCCGATGCGACCAAATATCTCAGGATATACTTTTTCGGCATACCGGTGCTTATGCTGTATAATTACTCCGCCGCAATGCTGCGAGCCGCAGGAGATACGAGGCGGCCAATGTACTATCTTTTCGTATGTTGCGTATGTAAGCTTGTGCTGACCTTTACCTTCATAAAACTGACGGGCAGGGGAGTGGAGAGCGTTGGTTTAGCTACGGTGGCTGCGAATCTTGTATCCTGCGTGCTATCGGTGGTGACGCTTTTAAGAAACAAGGATATTTTTGACGAAGGATTTTCAAACGTACGCTTCGACCCCGCAGAGCTTCGGGCGGTGCTTTATAACGGTGTTCCTGCAGGTGTTCAAAGCTCGCTTTACGCCTTCGCCAACGTTGTAATAACCTCTGCCGTAAACGCCTTCGGACCCGATGCGACGGCAGGAATTGCTATCGCCAACCAGTACGACGGAATTCTGTACCAGATATCCTATGCTCCGTCGCTTGCTGTAATACCTTACGTAGCGCAAAATATGGGCGCGGGCGATTATAAGCGAGTTAAGAAAACGTTGCTTTACGGTGTGCTGATAACGCTTGGCTTCGGCGCGAGCCTCGGCGCTCTTTCGGCTGTCTTTTCAAGGGAATTGTCATGTTTTCTGTCATCGTCTCCTGCGGTGGTAGAGTACTCTGTGCAGAAAATGGTGATTGTGTCAAGCACATATTTTATCTGCGGAATCAACGAGGTGATTGGCGGCGCCTTAAAGGGAATGGGCAACCCCATAGCACCGGCGCTTACCAGCCTTGTATTTTTGTGCCTATTGCGAATAGTTTGGGTGTACTACGTGTTCCCTTACGTGCAGAATATGACGTTTCTCTATGCGGTGTGGCCCATCGGCTGGACATTATCGGCTGTAACGCTGCTGATTGTTCTGCTCTCGCGGTACCGCTTGCAAAAAAAGAGTTAAGCTGTCGACGTCTTTTCACTCCAAAATGCGTTTATCCTATTTACAAAAAGAAAAATTAGTGATATAATTAAGTGACACAGAATAATTGATTTGTAAAGGAGAACAGCATGAAACTGATTATTAAGGACAACTACGACGCGATGAGCGATTGGGCGGCGCAGCATATTGCTGACGCTATAAACAATCACAAGGAGAACCGTCCATTCGTCCTTGGCTTGCCTACGGGCTCCTCGCCCCTTGGCGTTTACAAAAGGCTTATTGCTATGAATAAGGCAGGCAAGGTGAGCTTCAAGAACGTCGTAACCTTCAATATGGACGAATACGTAGGACTTCCGAGAGAGCATGACCAGAGCTATTGGTACTTTATGCACGATAATCTCTTCAATCACATAGATATCCCTTCGGAGAACGTAAATATACTGAACGGTATGGCCGAGGACCTTGATGCCGAGTGCCAGAGATACGAGGATAAGATTGCGTCCTTTGGCGGAATTGATTTGTTCCTCGGCGGCAGCGGCGTTGACGGACACATTGCCTTCAACGAGCCCTTCACCTCCCTCACCTCGAGAACAGGCGTTCGCGCATTGACCGCCGACACGCTGATAGCAAACTCCCGCTTCTTCGGCAACGACCCCGACAAGGTTCCGAAAACCGCGCTTTCCGTGGGCGTAGGTACCGTTTGCGACTCCAAGCAGGTGCTTCTCCTTATCAGCGGACACAACAAGGCTCGCGCACTTCGCCACTGTGTCGAGGGCGGCGTTGACCACGCCTGGACCATAAGCGCGCTCCAGCTCCACAAGGACGGAATTATCGCTTGCGACGAGGCAGCCTGCGGTGAGCTTAAGGTTGACACCTACAAATACTTCAAGGAAATCTACAAAAACGAAAAGTAAGCTTTATCGGCGAGGCAAATATTGCCTCGCCTTTTTATATTTTGGGAATATCACGTGTTAAAAAACACGGCGGACGTTGAATTATATTGGAGTAAAATCCCTTAATGTCTTAAAAGTGAGCATCTCTTTTCGTAGTAAAAAACGGCAAAATATAAACTATGGTTGTCAAAACCCTTGGTTATTCTGCTTTTGAGGTTGAATATTGTTTGAATTGAACCGATGTGTTTGGGTGAAGAACAACTTCTTCTTTTGGTCCGGTTTCCTGACGAAAACGTCAAAGCCTAGAGGCTTGGTTGGCAAGCTTTTGGGATTTGGGCTTTTGTAAATTTAAGAGAGCTTTGTGCGCCGACTTAGCAGGGTAGGGCGTTTTGTACACTTCAAAACTTGGTGCGCGATATTGACAAGGGTCGACAGCCGTGTTATAATTAAAAAAACAATATATTTTAAGAGGTAATATTTATGTGGTCAGTATGCTTTGCGCTGTCGATAGCCTGCGTGGTGCTCGTGCCGCTTGTATCGCTTGTAATAAGCAACAGCGAGTTCGGCAGAAAACATAGATTTAATCTGTTTAACTCCCTTTTCGGCGGGGTGTTCGTTTCGGCGATGTTTATGTTCTTCCCCGTACATAAGGCAGTGGCAGAGGCGAGCTTTTTCGGAGTTGTAAGGTCGCTGTTTTTGTCGGTCTTTAACTCAATGCAGATTTTTGCTATAGGCTGTGAGTTCGGCGTTGTTGCTGAATCTATGCCCCTTTGCCCCGAGTGGTTGGCGCCCGGCTATAACGCGTGGGTTTCACTTCTGTTCGTGGTTGCTCCCGTATTTACCTTCGGCTTTGTGCTGTCGCTGTTCAAAAACCTTAGCGCGCACCTCAAATATCTTGCCGTTTATTTTAAGGACGTGTACGTTCTTTCAGCACTTAACGAAAAGTCGCTGGTCCTCGCCCGCGATATTAAGAAAAGCTTCCCTAAAGCCGCTATCGTATTTACGAGCGTATTCAACGGAGAGGACGGCGGGCTTGAGCTTTTAAGAGATGCTGCCGAGATTGGCGCTATCTGTATGAGGCAGGACGTTCAAAGCTTTGATTTTGACAGACATTCGGCGAAGGCTGCCTTGTCCTTCTTCGCCATAAGCGAGGACGAGACGGAAAATCTGAAGGCCTCTCTTGAGCTTATTGAAAAATACAAGGAGAGAGTCGGGACACGTCTGTACGTTTTCTCCACGCATATTGAGTGCGAGCTGCTTCTCAACTCGTCGAGCAAGGGTAAAATCAAGGTCAGAAGGATTAACGAGGTTGAGTCTCTTATAGACCGCGTTCTCTATGAGCGAGGCGAGGTAATTTTCAATACTGCAAAGCCGATGCCCGACGGAGAGAAAAAGATTACCGCGGTTGTAATAGGTATGGGTAACCACGGCACCGAAATGGTGAAGGCACTCGCCTGGTTCGGGCAGATGGACGGATATACCCTCAAGATACACGCCTTTGATAAGGACCCCCTTGCAGGCGAACGCTTTACGGCTATAGCTCCCGAGCTTATGTCCCCGAAGTATAACGGGGTTTGCGTGGAGGGCGAGGCGCAGTATTCCATTGAGTTGCACCCTGGCTTTGACGTTGAAGCTTGGGGCTTTGCAGAAGAGATTTCCAAGCTCAAGGACACTACCTACGTTATGATTGCGCTCGGCAATGATACACTTAATATTAACACCGCGGTGAACCTCAGAATGTACTTCGAAAGAATGGGAATTCACCCCAAAATACAAACAATAGTTTACTCATCGCAGCAAAAACGCGCTCTTGATGGTATAAAGAACTACAAGGGTCAGCCCTACGATATTGAGTTCCTTGGCGATGCGGAGTCCTCCTTTACCTGCGACGTAATACTCGACTCCGAGCTTGAGGGTGCGGCTCTTGCCCGTCATCTGAAATGGGGTGATGAGGAGGAGTTCTGGAGCTACGGCTATAACTACCGTTCCTCCGTTGCCTCGGCTATTCATATGAGAGCCCGTATAGTCTGCGGCATACCCGGTGCAGATAAGGCGGAGGCGGAGCTTAGCGAGCAGGAGCGAGCTGCAATTGAGGTGCTGGAGCATCGCCGCTGGAATGCATATATGAGGTCGGAGGGCTACGTTTACAGCGGTTCTCCCGACCCCACAAGCCGCAACGACCTTGGAAAAATGCACAATGACCTCGTAGACTTTTCCAGCCTCGACGAGGAGGAAAAACGTAAGGACGGAAGCGTTGGCTCGAGGTAATAAGCTTTATAACATAACAGAAGGTGAAAAGGATTTCTCGGTATGATTAAGAAAAGTCTGTTTTTAGAATATATACTTGGGCGCGCGAGAGAGCTTGCGTTGAAGTCTCCAAATGCCAACCACTTCGTAGCTTCGGTTCTCGAGGTGCTGCTCGAGGGAGAAAAGTGCCTTCCCGAGGAGGTAAAATGCAAGCAAACCAAAAGCGAGCTTGCGGCTATTCGCGAGTCACTTGACAAACACTCCGTTGATATAAAAGCAGCCCTCGGCGATATTCGAGCATATCTGAAGGTGAATGCCGCAAAAGGCTCTCTTGGCGACGATATAATGTTCAATATCGTTGTATCCGACGCTGAGAAAAAGGCGAAGGACGGCAATCTTGAGCTTGTGGACGCTGCGATGTATCTTGATTCCATACTTACGAAGCCCACCACCGCCATTAAGGAGTGCGTTATACGCGACCCCGAGGTAAAGCCCGTAAGCGACCTCAGCTTTGATAAGTGGTTCCCTAAGGCATCTTCCACAGAAGGTGATAAGGATAAATCCCTGCCGAAGGCAGAGGAGGGGCACACCGAGGGTGAGCTCGAGGAAAAGCTCACGAAGGCTGAGGAGGTGCCGTCTCTTTCCGAGCTTGTCAAGACAACCAGAGAGATACAGACCACCCTCCTTGACTCGGTGTTCGGTCAGGACCGCGCGGTAAGCGCATTCGTTTCGGGATATTTCCAGTCGAGGCTTATGGCAAGCTCCCGCGGAGATACAACCAAGCCCCAGGCGACCTTTCTTTTCGCAGGCCCTCCCGGCGTAGGAAAAACCTTCCTTGCGGAGAAGGCGGCGGAGGCTCTCGGTAAGCCCTTCAAGCGATTTGATATGAGCGAGTACGCCTCTCCCTCCTCCCACCACGAGTTCTGCGGTACGCCTCCAAGCTACCAAGCGGCAAGCGAGGGCGCGGTTACGGGCTTTGTTGAGAAGAACCCTCATTGCGTGCTTCTTTTCGACGAGATAGAGAAGGCGCATATTAACGTAATTCACCTGTTTTTACAGATGCTTGATGCGGGTCATCTGACAGATAACAACACCACAAGAACCGTAAGCTTTACAAATGCGGTCATAATACTTACAACAAACGTAGGCAAAAATCTTTATAACGACCCGAGTGTGGTAAACCTTTCCTCTTTGCCGAGGAAAAAGATACTTAAGGCTCTGGAAAAAGACGTCAACCCTGCAATCGGGGAGCCTCTTTTCCCCGCGGCGATATGCTCGCGCTTTGCCTCGGGAAACGTGGTTATGTTCAACCACCTTGAGGCGTGCAACCTTTACAATATAGCTAAACGCGAGCTTTCGAAAAACGTAGAGGGTCTCGAGAGGGCGATGGGCATAAATATCAACGTTGACGACAGAGTTGCCGGTGCCATAATGTTTGCCGAGGGCGGCAAGGCTGATGCCAGAACCGTCAAGGGCAGAGCAAATTCCTTCTTCTACGACGAGCTTTACGAGCTGTTCAGGCTCCTGCCCGACGGCGATTCGGTAATAGAAGGGCTCTCGGAGATTAACGTAAGCGTTCCGAAGGAGGAGCTTATGGGTGATGCCGAGGAGCTGTTTGACTCCGGGCGCAAATCCGAGGTCCTCGTGTTCTCGGGCAAGAGGGTCTGTGCGGAATGTAAAAAAAGACTTGGTGACAAGGTCGTATGTCACACGGCTGACAGCATTGCCACAGCTAAGGAAATTCTCTTTAATCACGATATAGACCTTATTATTTCCGACATCAGCTTCAATCCGAGGCGTAGCGAAATAAAGGTTCTCAATGCCGAGGATATCGACTCCGAGGGCAGAGACTTTGTGCTGTACGTGCTGGAGAAATACTCGCTGCCCGTATACGTTCTTGAGCAAAACAAGGGCGATATATCCAAGGCTGAGCTGCTGTCCTTCGCAAGGCTCGGCGTGAGAGACGTTCTTACGCTGAAGGGGGAGACGGGTGAGTTTGCCGAAGCTGTGCTTGAAAGGTGCAAGATTGCATATCAGCAGAGCAAGATGAATATGCTTGCAAGAGAGAGCCGCGCTATGTCCTATAAGACGGCTCAGATAATCTCTCCTGACGGAAAGTCTGCCGAAATCCGACTTTTCGGCTTCAAGCTTTCCCTCATAACCGATACCGAGGACTCGGGCGGAGTTCTTGACGACGTGACGAGGCCAAACGTTCACTTTGACGACGTTATCGGAGCCGAGGGCGCAAAGGACGAGCTAAAATACTTTGTTAAATACCTGAAAAATCCCATAGAATACCTGCGCCGCGGCGTGAGAGCGCCTAAGGGCGTCCTGCTTTACGGACCTCCCGGTACGGGCAAAACACTCCTTGCCAAGGCGATGGCGGGCGAGTCGGGCGTGACCTTTATCCGCGCTGAGGGCAACCAATTCCTAAAGCGCTTTGTGGGAGAGGGACCCGAGGCGGTTCACTCGCTGTTCAAGACGGCTAGAAAATACGCGCCCACGATAGTTTTCATTGACGAGATAGACGCCGTAGGCAAGAACAGAGACAGCATATCCGACTCCTCCTCTACGGGAGATATTCTTACGGCGCTCCTTACGGAAATGGACGGCTTTAATACAGATACCACGAAGCCCGTGTTCGTCCTTGCCGCTACGAATTACGGCGTAGAGCCCGGTAACGGAAAGAGTCTTGACGGGGCATTGCTACGCAGATTTGACAGAAGAATTTACGTTGACCTTCCGAACAAGGAGGAGCGCAGACGTTATATCGAGATGAAGCTGTCGAAGAACTCCTCCGTGAAGCTCAGCCCCGAGCAAGTGGATAATATCGCTATGCGCTCCACGGGAATGAGCCTTGCAGAGTTAGAGTCTGTATTCGAGATGGCTTTGCGAAGCGCTATACGTTCGGATAGCGGTACTGTTGGTGACGCGGAGTTCGAGGAGGCGTTCGAGACCTTCAACAGCGGTGAGAAAAAGGAGTGGAGCCCCGACTCTCTTATCCGTACTGCAAGACACGAGGCGGGCCACGCGCTGATTTGCTGGCTGTGCGGAGAGAAGCCTACCTACCTTACCGTTGTTGCCAGAGGCGACCACGGCGGATATATGCAGCACGCAAACAGCGAGGATAAGGGAAGCTACACAAGACCGGAGCTTCTTGACAGAATACGCACCTCCCTTGGCGGCAGGGCGGCGGAGCTTGTTTATTACGGCTATCCCGACGGAATTTCCACGGGGGCGTCGGGCGACCTTCAATCGGCAACGCGTATAGCGGAGCATATGATTTGCTCCTACGGAATGTACGAGGATATCGGACTTAGCACCCGTCAGCTGAACGGCACGACCCCCGAGTCTGTACGCGATAGCGTGAATAATATACTCGCAGAGGAGCTACGGAAGGCTGTAGAGATTATTGAAAAAAACAGGCGCGCTATAGATAAAATGGTTGATGCGCTTATGGAGCGCAACCATCTTAAGGAAAAGGAAATTGACGAAATATTCTCGTCGTCAGCTGTGAAGCTGTAAATAAAAAAGTCGGAGCAGCATTTGCCGTCTCCGACTTTATTTTCCCAAAAAATGTAAATTATAGTTGTCAAATATTCTGAAAATGTACGGTTTAACGCTTGCGAAGGGAGGCGGTATCTTATGAAATATTACGTTGTAGCTGACACACACGGCTACTATACGGAGATTATGGAGTCGCTTCGGGGGGCAGGCTTTTTTGACGAGGGGGAGTCCTCTCGGCTTATTGTGTGCGGTGACCTTCTTGACAGAGGAGGGGAGGCTTCATTGCTCGTTGATTTTTGCCTGAAGCTACACGAGGCGGGAAGGCTTATTTACATTAACGGAAACCACGAGGAGCTGCTTGTGAGATGCCTGTACGAGATTGCAAGAGGCGGCGTTCACGAGATTGCCTCGGGTATGTCCGTCCACGAAAGAAACGGAACCTGGGATACGCTCTTGCAGCTTAGCGGTATGGACTGTGCCGGGGCTTACGCCTGCCCCGAGGAGCTTGTACGACGGGTGATGCGCTCTCCTTATTACACTTCGCTTTTGCCCTCTGCGGTTAATTACTTTGAGACGGAAGGCTACGTTTTCGTCCACGGCTGGATACCCTCGGTTATAGAAGGCTATCCGCCACGGGCAAGCTACAGCTATAACCCCGATTGGAGAGATGCCGACAGCATAGCCTGGCGAGGTGCAAAATGGCTGAACGGTATGGAGCTTGCCTGCAAGCACGGTGTAGTAGAGCCCGGCAAAACCGTCGTATGCGGTCATTTTCACGCGTCCTACGGTCATTCGGTGCTTGACGGAGTTGGCTCGGAGTTTGGCGAGTGGGCGGTTTTCACTCCTTACTACGGCGAGGGAATTATTGCCATAGATGCCTGCACCGCTTGCTCGGGCTTTGTAAATTGCATAGTAATTGAGGACTAGGATATGTTTTTTGAAGAAAAAAGCTTTGAGGGACTAAGATACCTTGTGCGGTATCCGAACGGATTTTTTTCCGATAGAAAATACCCCTTGATAATAATGCTTCACGGTGCGGGAACGAGAGGAAGTAATATTGATAAGCTTCGGGAAAACCACTACTTTATGATAACCGAGCGATATACGGACTTCGAGTTCGTTACCGTCGCTCCTCTGTGCGAGGCTGACAGCTGGCTCGATTGCTTTGAGACCCTTTGCCGCCTTGTCCGTCACGTGACGGAGCTGGCCTTTTGCGACAGCCGCCGCGTGTATGCGGTAGGACAGAGTATGGGCGGATACGCCACCTGGCAGATAGCTATGTCTATGCCCGAGGTCTTTGCCGCTATCCTGCCGATTTGCGGCGGAGGAATGTATTGGAATGCCGAGAGGCTGAAGGAGGTTCCCGTCTGGGCGTTTCACGGCGAGCTCGATACTACGGTTTTACCCTCGGAGAGCGAGAATATGGTAAAAGCCGTAAACAAAGCGGGAGGGCAGGCAAAGCTCACCGTGTTCCCCGGTGTGAACCACTCCTCGTGGCTTAACACCTACAAGGACCGAGAGGTGTTCCGTTGGCTTCTGTCTCACAGTAAAGGGTGAAAGGCTACGGACGCTACCCGTGTCGCGAAATTTAATAAAAACGAACAAATTCGATAGCTTAAAAAACATAATTTTTAGCACTCGAATTCTTTAATTTTTTGATTGAAAAATACGCTTTATTAACGAAAACAGTAATTACAAAAAATAATTAAGAAACCAAAGAAAGGAGAGCGTTTTGATATATTTTACCTCTGATTTGCACCTCGGGCACGAGAGAATAATTGAGCTGTGCCAAAGACCCTTTGAGAGTGTGGAGGAAATGGACGAAGCATTGATTGAAAATTGGAACCGAAGAGTCAAAAGGAACGATACGGTTTATATCCTTGGGGACCTTCTTTGGGATAAAAAACGCGTGGATTATTATCTTGAGCGCCTCCTTGGTAAGAAAATTCTTATAAGAGGAAATCACGATTCAACCTGGGCAAAGCGAGAGGAAAGCCTCTGCCACTTTGAGAGTATTCTTCAGTATCTCGAAATAAGCCACCATGGTCACTCTGTGACGATGTGCCACTATCCGATGCTGGAGTGGAAGGCAAGCCGAGAACCTCTGGGCAAGAAGGTGGGCTACCACGTACACGGTCATATTCACAACCGCATATCCTCGGAATATGACCCATTATATACTCACCCCTGCGCCCTTAACGCAGGCGTGGACGTGAACGGATATAAGCCTGTGACCTTCTCCGAGCTTGTGGAAAACAATCTGAAATTCAAGCTTTCAGCCCTCACGTCCGAAGAGGACCGCGCGCATCTTCTCGAGGCAAGCTCCATACTTGGAATATAAAAAATGCTCACGCGGATGCGTGTTATCCTTAACGGAGAACACGCAATGAATTGCAACCTCGCGGCCCGCGTGAATTGAAAGCTATGCTTTCATGAATTGCCTGCGGCATGAATTGTGCCTATCGGCACATTTGTTGCAATTCAATTCATGGAGGAGGCGGCACGCCGACGAGAAATCATGGCGAAGCCAATTCATGATGCATTAGCATCAATTCATCTATAAAAACGAACAGAGCAAGAGTAAAAGGATAAACTTCCTTCTATTCTTGCTCTTGTTTTTTATTCTGTTGATATATTCACTTTCGTGAAATATATTCACGAAAGATGAACTCGATATGCTTTCACTGCGCTCAAGCTCGATATATTGTCGCTCCGCGTCAATTCGATATGAGATAAATCCCTCGTTTGCAAAGCAAACATATCGAGTGCGTCAGCACATATCGAGTTTGTATATCTCGCCTTTGGCGAGGTATGCAAACCATATCGAAAATCCCGCAAGGGATTTATCTCGATGCGTGTTCTCCGTTAAGGATAACACGCTAATTTCGTGAGCATTTTTGTTATATGAGACGGTGAACAAATCAAAATAAGTTGATTTTGCAAAGAATAATTTACAAAAACCACCTATTTAGTCACCTGCTGACGGTATTTGCGCCGTAGGATATGTGAGATTGAAGTAGGCTTTATTAGGACTTATGTTCGGGAAAATCCACTGATGTGCAAGATGCGCAATCACTTAAGAGAGCCGCGGCGGTCTACGAACTCGCGCAGGTATCTGCCCGCGAAGGCTATGTATTCGTCAAGCAGCTGCCCTGCAAAGGCTATTGAAAGCTCGAAGTTGTAGACACCCGAGTAGCCCACCTCGTCTAAGGCATCAAAGACGGAGGGCCACTTTATGTTGCCCATACCGGGCAAGAGGTGGTCGTCCCAGTGACCGCTGTTATCGTGGAGGTGGAGAATGGAGATATCCTTGCCGAGAATACGTATCATCTCCTCGGGCGGCGGTACCCAGAAGGACTCCGCCTCGTGAGTGTGACCCGTGTCAACGCAAATGGTTTTGTTTTCGGTATTCAGTCTGTCGAACTGATACTTGAACTCCTTGGGGTCGGCGAAAAAGTCGCGAATTCTGTCTCCGCTGACTCTGGCAGCGCCGAAGGTCTCCATAGCAATGTTAACTCCATACCTTTCGGCGTAGGGAACCATTTTGTCGTACATCGAGGCTGCGAGCCCGTGGAGAAGCTCGGGGGGCTGCTTGCCAAAGCGGGTGCAGTTAAGAAAGTGCGTAACGCAAGAGGGGGCGCCAAGTGCCGCCGTCGCGCGAAGGTCAAGGGCGTTTACTTTGTCAATCCATACCGTTCTTTCCTCGTCATTCGGGAAGTAGGTGGCGCATCTGCCGTGGGTCTGCGATATTTCAAGCTCCCATTCCTCCGCCTTCTTTTTTATCTCATAGAAGTGAGACTCGAAGGCATCGTCGCTTCCTCCGTAAATATTGTCCTCGGGCTTGTAGCGCTCAAGGCTGTAGTCTACTGAATCGAAGCCGCTTTTCTTTACTATTTCAAAGGCGCGCGATACGCCGTATCTGTCAACGAGAGATTTACAGCTAATACCGATTTTTTTCATTTCAAATCCTTTCTACGCTTGGCGCGTGATGTTCTGACTACTTAATTATATCACGGAAAAAGTAAAAATGCAATAGAATAGTTGACTATAAATCGGTAATCCAAACAAAAAAGACCGCCCCGTTTTAGCTCGGGGCGGTGGTGGAAAAATTATTTCTCTTCAACCTTGTTGTAGGTTGTGTTACCGATTTTGATGTAGTCCTTTTCCTTAACGAAGTCGGAGGGGGACTCAAGTGCTTCGATGATGCTCTTTACAACGTAGTTGTCAACCTCTTCCTCATTTGCGATATCGAAGGTAATCTTGTCGTCCTCGATTTCGTAGGTTGCATCGAGAGCGGCTATTTCGGTACCTGCAATGGTGAAGGACATCTTAACGTCCTCGCCGTCAAATGCAAGGGTAACGCCTGTGCCTGCATACTCGGCGCTGTACTTGCCGGAAAGCCTGGAGCAGGATGCTAAGGATGCGCAGAGCATAACTACAAGCATAAGAGCTGCAATAATTCTTGTTGTCTTTTTCATGGTTTTCTCCTTGTCTGAAAGTGATTTATCTCAAGGTCGGGCGGTGGGAAAGCTCCCCTGCTCACGTCCCGAGTCTAGTATAATTATATCACTCAGCACTCCGACAGTCAAGTGAAAAATTATTAAATTTATCGACATTTTATTCTCCGTGATTGTTTCTGCAAAATCGGCAATAATAAGTAGGAAGCCCGAGGATATGCGGGCGAAGGGAGGAAAAATGGAAAAGCCAATTTGGGACAGAGACAGCCTGCCGCGCTTCGGGCAGCTGCAAGGTGACGTAAAAACGGACGTTTTGATTATCGGCGGAGGTATCGCGGGTATACTGTGCGCGTATATGCTGAAGCGCGCAGGGGTGGATTGCGTTTTGGCAGAGGCGGGGCGGATATGCAGCGGCGTAACGGGCAGGACAACCGCAAAGGTCACCCTGCAGCACGGGCTGATATATGACAAGATTACAAAGCGATACGGGCAGAGCGCGGCGAAAAAATATCTTGACGCCCAGAGCCGCGCCATAGAGGAGTACAGAGAGCTGTGCCGAGGGATAAAATGCGGATACGAGGAGAGAGACTCCTACGTGTATTCGACCTCGGACCGCGACGCCCTTGTGGCTGAGTGGGAGGCAATATGTCGCATAGGGGGCGAAGGGGAGCTTGTTGAGAGTGTACCGTTGCCCATAAGCTCCGTTGGAGCTGTGCGCGTGCCGTCTCAGGGACAGCTTGAGCCTCTCAGGTTTCTCGGCACAATAGCGAGAGGCTTGCCCATATATGAAAACACCAAGATTAAGGAGCTGACACCCGAGGGAGCTATAACCGACAGCGGTAAAATTACAGCCGAGAAAACCGTTGTGGCAACTCACTATCCCTTCTTAAATAAACACGGTGGGTATTTTTTGAAGCTTTATCAGCATCGCTCGTACGTCATAGCTTTAGATGGGGCTCAGCCGCTTGAGGGAACGTATATTGACGAGTGCGACAGAGGGCTTTCCTTCCGCAGCTTCGGCGAGCTTTTGCTCCTTGGCGGTGGCAGCCACAGAACGGGAAAGAGGGGTGGCGGCTGGCACGAGCTTGAAGCCTTCGCAAAGGAATATTATCCGTCTGCCCGAGTGGTCGGAAGGTGGGCTACCCAGGACTGTATGAGCCTTGACGGTATCCCTTACGTTGGAAGGTATTCAAAATCGACGCCCAACCTCTACGTCACAACGGGCTTTAATAAATGGGGAATGACCTCGGCTATGGCAGGTGCAATGCTGCTCTGCGACGAGCTTCGCGGTATCGCGTCGCCCTATTCCGAGCTTTTCTCTCCCGAGAGAAGTATTCTTCATAGGCAGCTTCTCACGAATGCCCTTGAGACGGCTGTGGGTCTTATTACTCCCACGGTGCCGAGATGTCCGCACCTTGGATGCGCTCTGAAATACAATAAGGAGGAGCATTCCTGGGATTGCCCCTGCCACGGCTCCCGTTTTTCGGATAGTGGGAAGCTGCTCGACAACCCCGCGACGGGTGATTTGAGGAGAACGCCCATGCGACCTGACGCCGACTAGGACAGAAAGCTCGTCAAAATGCGGCTTTGTGATACGAATTTCAATAGTTGTAATACGGTTTTATAGTAGAAGAAAAAGATGTGGCGGCAGTTTTTACTGCCGCCATATAGTTAGTAAAATGAGCTGAAATGTAAAATAGAGTTGTCAAAAAAGCGGAGAAATGCTATTTTTTAAACAATCATCAACGTGATATCAAAGAATTTCTGTTATAGCAGAACAAATTCTCTGCGCGCTGCCGAAGCTGCTATTAATCAGAACAAATTCTCTGCGCGCTGCCGAAGCTGCTATTAATCAGAACAAATTCTCTGCGCGCTGCCGAAGCTGCTATTAATCAGAACAAATTCTCTGCGCGCTGCCGAAGCTGCTGTTAATCAGAACATATCCTCCACGTGACGGTAGAGCGCATCTGCCCATAGAGCGCAGCCCTCGTCGCTTGGGTGACCGCCAAATTTCGTCTCCTCGGGTCTGTCTCCCGATAGAACTGTACAAACGTCGAATATGCGGTCGCATTTGTGCGATAGCTCTCCTTTTATATATGCGTTGACTCCGTTCCATACCGCAAGTCTTTTCCCCGTGTGATTGTAAGGCGGAACGGTTTGGAGTATTACGCGGCAGCCTGACTCCTTCAGCGCTCTGACTATATTTCTGAGGCTTGCCTCGATGCTCTCTTGCGTATAGTCACCGTTGACGTCGTTGACACCGAAGCAGACGAAAACCGTGTCGCAGCTTTTCGCCTTGGCGAGCCAAATGCTGTCGGTTGCCGCATCGGAAGCCTTGCCGAAGCCGATGCCTAAATTCCACAGACTGTAACGCCCGTAGAGCTTATCTGCTATAAGGGCTGTCCAATGCTTATAGCCGTTAGGCGTGGTTTCAACACCTTGGGTTATGGAGTCGCCTATAAAGGCGATTTTGCCCTTTACAGCTCTGTCGCAGCCTATCATACAAGGCAGGGGCATATTAACGGTGTAGGTCCATTTGCCACCCTCTTTTGTATATATCGGAATTAGTATTTCGGGCGCGCAGGGGATTTTTGTTCCGCTATAGGTAAGCTCAAGGCATAAAAATTCGCCTCGCTCGAAGGAGAGCTTTACGGGGTCGGTTGAGAAAAAGCCCGGTGTCGCGTGGGTGCCTTTCGCGCCGCCAAAGGTAAGTGGGATAAAGTCGGAATGAAGGAGGTGCTTTTCGGGGTCCACAGCCTCCGGCGATAGGTCGCAGGGGAAGGACGGACACCTTGCCACCTTTGCGGAATATATCTCCCAATCGTCGCAGCGCTGGTTCGCCATACTGATTTTACGGTATGAGCTATCGTGAACGCCCGAGAAAAGCAGGGAATAGTTGAACTCACCGCCCTCGTCAATTCTGAAGTATGCCCGAGAGGTGAAAACGCGCTCGCCGTCCGACTCGAAGTAGTGCTGGTTCGGGCTTGCTGCCGAAGAGTTTGAAGAAAATGGAAAATTTCCGAGCATTTTGCTTCTCCTTTTTGGTGACTGCTTTGCTCTAAGTAGTGTGACAAGCAGAGCCGACTTGCGCGGCTCTGCTTGAAGTTAAAAATCGTATTATGACTAGAAAAGTTTACAAAACACAGGAATTTAACATTCCTCACCGAAGTCGGCGATGTATGCATCAATGAGCTTTCTGGGCCAATCGGAGACGGGCTCGAGCTTACCTGTGAAGAAGCGGAGAGTCTTGGGCTCGTGGACGAAGCGGAGACCGCCTATAAGGTGCCTGTGGTCATAGAGCCACTTAACTCTGTCTATTACGTACTCTGTCTGGGAGAGGGTGAATACTCTTCTTGGGAAGGCGAGACGTACCATTTCGACAGATGCGATATGCTCGCTTCCGTCGGGGTTTCTCTCCTCGGAGAGAGTTCCGCGCTCCATACCGCGAATACCGCCGCAAAGGTAGAGTGCGGCAACGAGAGAGCCTGCAGGATATTCCTCGGAGGGAATGTGAGAGACGAACTCACGGGCATTTATATGAGCGCCGAGACCGCCGCCCGGGGTAACCATAGGCACGCCGAGAGAGTCGAGCGCTCTGACGCAGTGGTCGATAAAGATAGGACCCTGGGAGATAATGTCCATATCCATAGTCTCCTCGAAGCCGACTATCATAGCCTCCATTTCCTTAACCGACATACCGCCGTAGGTGAGGAAGCCCTCGAACATAGTTATGTAATCCTCAAGCTCGTGGAACATAGCCTCCTCGCGCACGAGAATTCCGCCGCCGCGTCCGAAGCCGAACTTACGGGCGGAGAAGTAAATGATATCAAAGAGGTCGGCTATCATTCGGGTTATCTCTCTTATGGACTTGTCCTTCATAGACTCCTCGCGGAGCTTGATGAAGTAGAGGTTGTCCTGCAGAAGGGAGGCGTCGAGGACGGTGAGAATTCCGTGCTCTCTTGCAATATCGGTTGCCGCCTTCATATTCTCATAGGAAATAGGCTGACCGCCGATAAGGTTGGTGCCTGCCTCAAGTCGCATATAAGCTATGTTGTCCGCGCCCTCCTTAGCGATGCAGGCGCGCACCTTGTCAAGGTCGATGTTGCCCTTGAAGGGGAGAGTGCTTTTGGTTACCAAGCCCTCGTCCTTTACCAGCTCCTCAACGTGACCGCCAAGCCTTGTTACGTGAGCCTTGGAGGTGGTGAAGTGATAGTTCATTATTACGCAGTTGCCGGGCTTGACGAAGTGTTGGGCAATAATATGCTCGCAGGCTCTGCCCTGGTGGGCGGGGAGAAGATGCTTAATGCCGAAAAGCTCGGTGAGCTTATCATTCATACGGTAGAAGGTCTCACTTCCTGCGTAAGCATCGTCGGCTCTCAGCATAGCCGACTGCATATTGTCACTCATAGCGTTAACGCCAGAATCGGTAAGCATATCCATAAATATGTCGCCGTTGTGGAGAAGGAAGGTGTTGAAGCCTGCATTCTCCATTCTCTTAAGCCTCTCTTCAGAGGGAAGAAGGGTAAGCTTCTGTACGATTTTGACCTTGTGCATCTCAAGAGGCACAGCGGGTCTTGAGTAGAATTTTATGTCTGCCATTTTTATTTTCCTCCGGGGTATTGAAATTTAAACGAATATATTATATAATAGATGCATAAATTAGTCAAGTAAATCTTTTTGATAATTATTATCGATTTTTTCGATTATATATCGGGGGTAAAATGGAGCTTAGAAATCTTATATCATTTATACAGGTTGCGGAGCTGAACAGCTTCACACGGGCGGCGCGCGCTCTTGGGTATTCCCAGTCAACGGTATCCTTCCAGATAAAGCAGTTAGAGGACGAGCTTGGGTGCCTTTTGTTCGAGCGCGTTAACCATACTATCACCCTTACCGAGAAGGGCGCGGAGCTTCTCGCCTTTGCCCACAGAATAAGCACGATGACCGAGGAGTTTAACCAGAATATTAGCACCGCAGACGAGCCCTGTGCCCGCATACATATACTTGCTCCCGACTCTGTTTGCGAGGATATGATGCTTGCAAATTATATGAGCTTCAATAAAGAGCATCCCGCCATCTCCTTGAAATTCACAAGCGTAGATACCCTTGAGATGTTCCGAATGCTTGACAGAAACGAGGCTGACCTGATGCTCACCCTCGACAGGCATATATACAAGAGGGATTACGTCATAGCCAAGGAGGAGCCCGTGAGGATGAACTTCGTGACGGGCAAGGGCTCAAAATATGATACGGGCAAGCCGATGACCCTCGAGGAGCTTTCGGAGTTCCCCTTCCTTTTGACCGAGAAGAACGCGGGCTACCGCCGTTCCCTTGATGCGGCATTGGCGGAAAGGTCTCTTGAAATTCTGCCCGTTCTGGAAATGGACAGAACCGACGTCATAACCGAAATGCTGGCACGCGGGGCAGGGGTATCCTTTCTTCCCGAGTTTGTCACAAGACGGGGAGTCAAGGAGGGCAGGCTCGTTTATATCGACGTCCCCGAGGTGCAGTTCGATATATGGAAGCAGCTGATATACCACAAAAATAAGTGGCTATCCCGTGCGCTAATCTCGCTTATCGAATTTATCAAAAAGCACGAGTTTGACATTTGAGGTCAAAAGCACGAGTTTGACATTTGATATCAAAAAGCGCGAGTTTGACATTTGATATCAAAAAGCACGAGCTTGACATTTGAGGTCAAAAAGCACGGGTTTGACATTTAATTTGTGCTTAAAAACGGAATAATAAAAACGAAACGGCAGACCCAAGATTTTCTTGGAAATCTGCCGTTTTTGCGTGAAAAAGAAATGTTTAGTTTACAAAATACCGCTTTTATGCAAGGTTTAGCTTTTTGTCGATAATCTTCTGCGTGAGGAAATATGTGAGGAAAAGGACTCCAAGCGACAGAAGCATATTTACAAACATCAAGCCCGCGCCCATGGCGTGTGCGACCCACGCCTGCGGTGTATTTGAAAGGTGGGAGAAGTCGAAGAATAAGCTCTCGAGTATGATAAGAATTAGACCCGCAGTTTCCACAGCTCCCGAGATAAGCATATAGAGTACTATACCGAGAGTGAGCTTGCCTCGCTTTACGAGCATAGCTCCGAGAGCTATGCACATCTCTACAAGGCAAAGCGAGAAAAGAGCTAAAGCAATAAAGGTTAAGAGCGACTCAATAATAGTCAAAACGTCCCACACAGCAAACTCTCGGGATATAGGCTCGAAGAAGAACTCAAACATATTTATCCCCGAATCAATGTTGCTTTTCGGCATAAAGAAGGAGTAAATAAGAATACAAATTCCAGCCATTATGACCTGATATACCGACCAGATAACCGTGTTCAGGGTTTTTGCCAGGTGTATTTTGTTACGGCTTACAGGCAGGGTGAAGGTAAGGTATCCTTCGTCTGTAAACAGATTTTTATAGAACCTTGAGAATACCACGATGGATATGGTGAAGCAAGCTCCGCTAATGGCGAAAATGGAGAAAAGATATCCGAAAAACCCCACGAAAATAAAGGGCGAATCCGAATCGTTTGCCAATCCGTTTATATACGCGGCATAGCCGGCACCGCCCATAGCTGCTACGCCGAAGGAAATCAGAGAGACGGTGAGGGCTATTTTCCAAACGGCTTTAATATCGTATTTAAGTAGCTTTAGTAGCATCTGTACACCTCCCTGAACAGCTCGTCTAGGGTCTTGCCCTGTTCCTTGCGGGTAGCCTCTGCCTCGCCCGACATCAGTATCTCTCCCGACCTGCCCATAAAGTAGAAGTCGTCGAGGACACCCTCAATATCGTGAATTAAGTGAGTTGTGATAATTACGGTAGCCTCGGGGTTTCGGTTTGATATAATAGTCTCAAGAATATAGTCTCGCGCCGCAGGGTCAACGCCTGCGATAGGCTCGTCGAGAAGGTAGAGCTTTGCCTTCCTCGACATAACCATTACCAGCTGAACCTTTTCCTTGGTTCCCTTGGACAGAGTCTTGAGCTTTGAATTTTTGTTTATGTTCAGCGAGGTGAGCATTTTCTCAGCCACGCTCGGGTCAAAGTCTGTGTAAAAGTCGGAGAAAAACTTGATAAGCTCGCATACCTTCATTGAGGGGTCGAAGTAGGTGCGCTCGGGAAGGTATGAAACGTAGCCGTTGGTTTTGTAGCTTGTTTTCTCTCCCGAGATAAAGACGGCTCCGCTGTCGGGCGTGAGCAAGCCGACGATAAGCTTCATAAGGGTTGACTTTCCGCAGCCGTTGGGGCCGAGAAGTCCTACTATTCTGCCCGAGGGCAGAGAAAGATTAAAGTCGCGAAGCACGGGCGGCTCACCTCTTGAGTAGCTTTTCGTAAGTCCGCGACACTCCAGCACACCCGAGGTGGGCTGCTCGTGTTTAAGATGCTCAAACAATTTGCGTGTCCTCCTTTGTTTTGATTGTTTTTCTACTTATATAATACAATACTCGCCCGCCGTTGTCAATATGATTTTTGTCGAAGGGGCGCGGCGCAGTGTTACAATGCTTGCCGAAGGCGGAGCGGGGAAACGGTACGTTTTTATTGAAAGCGTTGGCGCAGGACGGTTGTGCGCTCCCTCGGCGCTCTAAGCTCGGGAAGTACATATCGAGTTTGGCATAAGGCGAGAATACTTAAAAAACCTCAAAGCAAATAGTCGCCTACGATGTTGACAGGGCGACGCGTGTGTGGTAAAATTATTAAGCAAGACTATTGCAGAGGAGAAGAAAAATGGCGGAACTTTGGGAGCTTGTAAACGAGCTTGGCGAGGGCTCGGGAGTTATATATAATAGGGAATCGGGAGAGCCGTTTCCCGAGGGGCTTTATTTCAGAGTCGTTGAGGTTTGGGTTAAGGTTTCTGATAAACTGCTTATTACCCAAAGGCACCCTAACAAGTGGAGAGGACTTTCCTGGGAGGTGCCGGGCGGCGGAGTTATCCTTGGAGAGGTACCGAGGGAGAGCGCGGCAAGGGAGCTTTTTGAGGAGACAGGCATTTCTGCTTTGCCCGAGGAGCTTTCGCTTTTAGGGACGAGCTTCCACGGCGCGGCTATGATATACTCCTACTATCTCGAGCTTCGGGGACAGCCAAACCTTACCCTGCAGCCGACTGAGGTTGTTGATTATAAGTATCTTACACTGCCCGAGGCGACTCTCGTCTCGGAGCTTACACCCGGTACGAAAATAAGACTCGAGACGTATTGGAATATACTCAAAGAAAAGTTTGAAAAAACATAAAAATTCAAATTTGATATTGAACGAATTCTATACTGCAAAATACAAAAATCCAAGCTAAATGCAAACTAAAGTATTCAAAAATGCGGTTTTATCGCGCCGACAATGCTCTGTCGGTGCTTTTGCTTTTGCTCAAATTTAAAGAAAAACTCTTTAATGATGTGACACCTCTTCGGATAATGCATATAATGGTAAGGACTCATAAATTAAACTTCTTCGGTGAAAAATGGAAATTGTAATTATATGTGCTATCGGTGTCGGCGGCGCAACTATGCTGGGTGCGGTTGTGGGCTTTCTCTTTCGCGGAATAACTCACAAATGCTCCGATGCCGTACTATCCTTTGCGGCAGGCGTAAGCTTTGCGGCGGCGGTGCTTGGTCTGATTATCCCCTCCCTTGAATATGGGGGAAAATATTCTCTTATCGTAACCGTTATCGGTATTTTTTCGGGTGCAGTGTGCGTAAATCTCCTTGACCGCGCCGTGCCCTTCGCCCATAAGTTTGTGGGGCTCGGCTCTGCCGAGGGAATTGACGGACGGGGTCGAAAAATTTTGGTTTTTGTTATGGCTATTGCTATACACAACCTGCCTGAGGGGATTGCGGCAGGGGTTGGCTTCGGCTCCGAGGATATATCCGCAGGCATACTCATTGCCCTTGGAATTGCTATACAGAACGTCCCCGAGGGAATGGTTATTATCGCGCCTATGCTCTCCGTCGGCATATCCCCCGGCAGGACTCTCGTCTGCGCCCTTGCGACGGGGCTTGTTGAGGTGATTGGTACCTTTATCGGCTACTATGCCGTGACGGTTGCCGAGGCTGTGCTGCCTTTTTCCCTCGCCTTCGCGGGGGGAACGATGCTCTACGTAGTGAGTGACGATATGATACCCGAGACCCACTCCCACGGCAACGAGCACGCCGCAACCTACGCGCTCCTTTTGGGCTTTTGCTTAATGCTTGCCTTCAGCGTTCTTTTGTAGCTTGCTTTGGCGCTTATATAGCTTGCGCTTGCTGCTCTTCGACATTTCGCTTATGTTTTTGTGGCTCGGCTCGTCTGGCCTCTGCATCTTGTGAAGCGTTTTCTTTTGGGGCTTACTCTCGGTGTCCTTTAGCTACTAAGTCGGGGGACGTGTCTCATTTTTAGACTATATCGGCGTGTTTTGCGTAGCCTTTGAATAGTATTCTGCTTTTTTGATATACACTTAACCGACACTCCACGGGGTGTCGGTTAACTTTTCGTGTAAAAGCAACGGTTGAGAGAGTAGCTTGGAAATATATTGAAGCATCTGCTTTTTATGTGCGCGAGCTGCTTTTCGGGCAGAAGGCTTGGGACGAAGGGTGGCTCCGAAACAAATCGGCGCATCTCCTTTTTGCGGGCGAGCGAACCGCTTTTTCGGCACAAGCCTTGTGGTAGTGGGCGGCTCTGTAATAAATCGAAACATTTACTTTGAGAAGGTTCACGGGTTAACTTTTTGCCTTTTCCAAGGCAGCAATCCCTTGACTTTCGGCGTGGGTTGTGTTACTATATTTATATAAAATATTTCGCTCACACGAGCGCGGAGGATCTAAAAATGGCACTTGACAGACAAGCAATAGATGCAAAATATAAGTGGGACCTTACTATAGTTTACCCCGACGAGGCGGCGTTTGATGCCGACTTTGCGGAGACGGAGGCTATGATTGCGGCTTTCCCGAAGCACGAGGGCGTGATGAAGGAGAGTGGCGAGCAGCTGCTTTCTGCACTTTCCGACCTTGTGAAGGCGCAAGGGAAAATACAGAAGCTCTGGGCTTACTCCTACCTCGGCTTTGCCGTGGATAACTCCGACAACTCAGCCCAGGCGAGGGTTGCAAGGGTGCGCTCTCTTGCCGTATCCCTTGACAGCGCAGCTTGGTTCGTCTCCCCCTCTCTTATCAGCCTTGACGGGAAAAGAGTGGAGAAAATGTACGCGGAGTGTAAGGGGCTTGAGTCCTTCCGCAGAATGATTGACGGAGCCCAGCGCGAGAAGCCTCATACCCTTTCGGACGAGTGTGAAAAGCTTATGGCGAAGCTTGGAGATGCTCTCGACAGCCACGGCGATATTCAAGGAATTTTCTCGAACTCCGACATCACCTTCGGCAAAATTCGCGGAGAGGACGGAAAGCTTTGCGAGCTTAACGAGGCGAACTACATCACCCACCTTATGAGTGCTGACAGAGGTGTTCGCCGCCGAGCGTTCAAAACGCTTTACAAAACCTACAAGCAGTTCTCCAACACCTTCGCCACAATTTATAACGCCTACGTGAAGGAGCAATGCACGCTTGCATCGGCAAGAGGACACGAAAGCTCGCTTGCCGCATCTACCTTCCGCGACGAGGTCACCCCCGTCATATACAACAGTCTTATTGAGTCGGTCAATAGGGCGCTCCCCGTACTCTACGATTACTACGACCTGAAAAGAGAGGTCCTTGGCGTTGATAAGCTCCACCTTTACGACGTGTACGCCTCTATTGCCCCCGCATCGGAAGCGAAATACAGCTATGAGGAGGCGGTTCGCGAGGTGCTTGACACGGTGCGCGTATTCGGCGAGGAGTACTACTCCACTATGAAGGCGGGACTTTTGGAGCGCGGCTGGGTTGACGTATATCCCACCAAGGGCAAGCGCGGCGGAGCCTTCAGCGCAGGCTGCCCCTACACCGAGCCTTATATTCTTTTGAATTATACCGACACCTATAACGACGTTTCAACTCTCGCTCACGAGGGCGGTCACTCTATGCACTCCTATTTCTCCCGTAAGTATAACGAGCCTCACAACTCGGGCTATACTATATTCGTCGCGGAGGTTGCCTCTACGGTAAACGAGCTTCTCTTCGCTCACAAAAAGCTCCGCGAGTGCGAGTCGGACACCGAGAAGCTCTATATTCTCGACAAGCTTATGGAAACCTATAAGGCTACCCTCTTCCGCCAGACTATGTTTGCGGAGTTTGAGAGGGACGCCCACGCAGCTTGCGAGAGGGGAGAGCCTCTTACCGCAGGTACTATATCGACACTCTACAAGGGACTTGTGGATAAATACTTCGGTCCCAAGGTTGTCTCGGACGAGGAGATATCCTACGAGTGGGCGAGAATCCCTCACTTCTATTCCGCCTTTTACGTTTACAAGTACGCCACCTGCATTTCCGCGGCGTCGGCTATCGTGAAGCGCATTGAGGAGGAGGGCGAAGGGTACGTAGGGCAGTACATCGAATTCCTTAAATGCGGCGGCTCTATGTCTCCCCTTGACAGCCTTAAGGTTGCGGGCATTGATATGACCGACCCCGGAGTTGTGCTGGGAGCTATAGAGGACTTCCGCCATACAATATCCTCCTTCCGAGAGATTTATTCGAAGGGCAAATAAAGCCATAACGCCCGAGACGTGTCTCGATTTCCCGCTTTTCATCGTGCTTTTGTGTCTGCCTTCTCGGGCACGGATTATACGAAGCGCAATTCAAAGGGCGAATAGAGCGCTAAATCCCGAGACGTGTCTCGATTTCCCGCTTTCCATCGAGCTTTTGTGTCCGCCTTCTCGGGTGCGGATTATACGAAGCGCAATTCAAAGGGCGAATAGAGCGCTAAAACCCGGGACGTGTCTCAATTTCCCGCTTTTCATCGTGCTTTTATGTCTGCCTTCTCGGGCGCGGATTAACAAGGCGCAGTTTATTTAGGAGATAATATGAAAATAAAAATTAAATTAATATCGCTCGCTTTGACGGTGGCTCTTATGCTGTCGCTTGTCAGCTGCACTTTTTTGCTTGAGCTGCCCGGTGTGTCCGACGGCACCTCGGGCACAGGTGACCCCGGAGGTGAGGTTACCTTCCCCGAGGGGGAGGAAAAGCCGCCCGAGGGCTGGGACGGTGAAGCCTTTACAAAAACGGGTGTTATACCCGTCTATCTTATGAAAAGCGAGAGTGCAAATCTTGTGGAATTTCTCGACACGGGTGCGCCGAAAGAGGCTGTATTTGAGTCAAGATGCGAAGAGATTGCCTCTCTTTCGGGAGCTGTTGTTACGGGAGAGTCCGTAGGACGAACCGAGATTTATATGAAGGTCGGGGACGAGTGCCTTGCAACCTTCTCGGTGACCGTTGAGTTTATGATATCCACCTCGGGCTATGATTTTACAAGCGACCTTAAGGACGGGGAATATCACAAGGTACAAAGCAACTACGAGGCGAACAGAATTCTCGACCTCGCCATAGCGCACAGATATCACTCGTTTTGTATTGATTTTTCGGGTATTTCCGAAAGCTTCAAGGTTAACGAGGACTTTGAGCTTGATATCGAGCTTGGCTCCCACGCAAAGCTGAAAATACTCTACTACGAGGACACGGCTCACCGCGCAGAGTTTGAGATAAGCTACCTTGCCGAGGCGGCAAGCGAAACCACGCCCTTGACAGAGAAGAATACCTACCTTCCCGCCCAGAGCGCCAATATGATTGCAAGGCGCGCCTTTGCCGAGGCGGCAGGGGTCGCAAGGGCTGATAACTTTAACGACTTCGCTATTTATAAATCTAATCTTGAAAGCTTTGAGGTTTATAACTCCGAGGAGCTTTGGTGGGCTGTGGAGCAGGGATATCTCCCCGTGTTTCCTATGGCGAACACCAAGGCTGAGCTGTTCTTTGAGCGCGCGAAAATGATTTTGCGCGATATCGTAAACGACAGTATGACCGACACTGAGAAGGTTATTGCCATTTACGAGTATTTGGTTGACGGAATATCTTACGACTACGACGCCTTTGATAAATCGACGAAGGTCAACTCCGAGGGCAACGCAGATGCAATTTACGAGCTGAAAAAGGACACCTGCTATTACCTTGAGGGTGTATTTGAAAAAGGCCGTGCCGTTTGCGACGGCAAAACCAAGGCGTTCGTTCTCCTCTGCGGAATTGAGGGCATAAGGACTCTGCGCGTCTCGGGCTCCTCTCTTTCGGGCGGAGTCGGTCACGCCTGGAATTACGTAAATCTTAATGGGGGCTGGTACCTTGTGGATACCACAAGCGGTGACGAGCGATACACCGCAGACAGCGGAATTGCCGCCTTCTTCGGCTCTGCCGTTGAGGCTGTGGGCTACGGCGCGTTTCTGAAGCCCCTTGATTACCACAAGTCGGAGTACTCATACGGCGGCGTATGGAGCGAGATAGAAAAGTCGCCCGCGCCCGCGCCCTTCGATTATTTTGATATGAACCTCAAGGGCAGCGAATACGACTTCATCCTTGATTCAAGAGCCGAGGCAAAGGCTATATTCGATAAGGCGGTAGCCTTCGGCATTGACGGCAGATTTATGCTGACCTTTATCCCTGCCGATGACTCTAACGTTTTCGGGTATTTTGACGGAATACGGAAGGACCTGAAAGCAAATATTCAGATATTCACCGTTATTTACGGAGATGAAAAGGTTTATATTGCGCTGCTTGATAAGTAGTGAAAATTTAAATTTGGCGTTTTTGCGGAGTAAAAATAATGAGAATTTTTGACGTTACGGGTATGAGCTGCGCTGCCTGCTCTGCCCGTGTTGAGCGCGCCGTCTCCTCCCTTGAGGGGGTGGAGGTATGCTCTGTAAACCTTCTTACACATACGATGACGGTGGACGGAGCTGCGACGAACGAGGAAATAATTGCAGCTGTTATCAAGGCTGGGTACGGCGCATCTGTTAAGGCTAAAAAAGCCAAAAATGACAATGAAAGTTTACAAAAAGGCGAATATAAGAAGATTTTTCGGAGGCTGATTTCCTCAGTTTTGCTTCTGATTTTACTGATGTATATTTCTATGGGGCACGTTATGTGGGGCGCGCCCTTGCCCGAGGTCTTAGCGTCCCGTCCCGTAATTATAGCTCTTATTGAGCTTGTGCTTTCTCTTGGCGTTATGATTATTAACCGCCGCTTCTTTATAAGCGGTGCGAAGGGTGTGCTTTCACTTTCGCCCAATATGGATACTCTCGTGTCTATGGGCTCGGGCGCGTCCTTTATTTACAGCGCCGTAATGCTTATTTGTATGCTCGGTATGAATTACGAGGAGCAGCTTCACGCGCTCCACGGGCTGTATTTTGAGTCCGCGGCAATGATACTTGCCCTTATAACCGTAGGTAAGCTTCTCGAGGAGCGAGCCAAGGGCAGAACCACCGACTCAATAAAGGCTCTTATGTCACTTTCTCCAAAGCTTGCGACGGTTGTCCGCGAGGGCAAGGAAATTACTGTACCTGCGGAGGAGGTTCTGGTAGGAGATATCTTTATCGTCCGTCCGGGCGAAGCCGTACCCGTTGACGGCACCGTCTTGGAGGGCGAAAGTGCGGTTTCCGAGGCGGCACTTACGGGCGAGTCTGTTCCCGTTGACAAAACGGTTGGAGACAGCGTTCTTGCCGCTACGGTTAACCAAACCGGCTACCTTCGCTGCGAGGCTACGAAGGTTGGAGAAAATACGACCATAGCCTCGGTTATTAAGCTTGTTGAGGACGCCTCGGCAACCAAGCCCCCCATAGCCAGAGTTGCTGACCGCGTTTCGGGTATCTTCGTGCCGACGGTTATCGCTATTGCTCTCGTTACCCTTGCGGTATGGCTTCTTCTGGGAGCCGACTTCGGCGAGGCGCTGGGCAGGTGCATATCGGTGCTTGTTATCAGCTGTCCCTGCGCTCTCGGACTTGCTACACCCGTGGCTATAATGGTAGGTACGGGCGTTGGCGCAAGACGGGGAATTCTTTATAAGAGCGCCGAGGCTATCGAGCTTGCAGGCAGAGCGAAGGCTGTCGCTCTTGATAAAACGGGAACCGTCACTAAGGGCGAGCCCGTGGTGGTTGACGTTTTACCTATGGGGGTATCCGCCGAGGAGCTTTTGAGCGTCGCTCTCTCTGTTGAAGCGAAAAGCGAGCATCCTTTAGCGCGCGCCGTGACCGCCTACGCGAGGGAAAACGGAATAGACGAGATGGCAGTCGATGAGTTCGAGGCTCTCTCGGGCTCGGGTGTAAGAGGAGTTGTCCTAGGTGATGAGACACTTTGCGGAAGCTTCAGCTTTATATCCTCGAAGTGTAAGCTCGGGGAAGATGTGCGCGAGGAATATCTGAGGCTGTCGGGCGAAGGAAAAACACCGTTATTTTTCACACAGGGTGGGGTATTGCTTGGAATAATCGCAGTTTCCGACACCGTGAGAGAGGATAGCGCGGAGGCTATACTTGCTCTGCGCGCCTTGGGGCTTCGGGTGGTTATGCTGACGGGTGATAACTCGAGAACCGCCGAGACGATAGGCAAGAGCGCGGGCATTGACGAGGTCTATGCCGACATGATGCCTGCCGACAAGGAGGCGAAAATCCGCGAGCTGTCCGAGTCGGGCGGCGTAATTATGGTTGGCGACGGAATAAACGACGCGCCATCGCTGGCCAGAGCCGACGTAGGCATCGCCATAGGCGGAGGAACAGATATTGCAATTGACTCCGCTGACGTTGTTCTGATGCGAGATTCTCTTTTGGACGTTGCCACAGCCGTAAGACTTGGCCGCGCTACCCTTAAGAATATATACGAGAACCTGTTCTGGGCTTTCGCCTACAACTCCGTTTGTATACCCGTAGCCGCGGGAGTGTTCGTTAAGCTTCTGGGCTTTGGAATGAGCCCGATGCTCGGCGCGTTGGCAATGAGCCTTTCAAGCTTCTGTGTCGTTATGAACGCGCTGAGGCTCGGCACCTTCGGCAGAAGGGAAGCAAAAGCAAAGCTCGGCACACTTGCGCCCACGGGCTGCACCGATACAGCTTGTAGCCTGACCGCCGCCGCCGAGAGTGCCAACGCCGGAGAGTGCAAGTCCACCACCGCCGATAGTACCAACGCCGGAGAGTGCAAGTCCACCACCGCCGAGAGTACCAACGCCGGAGAGTGCAAGTCCGCCGCCGCCGAGAGTACCGTCACGGCAAAGCGCAAGTCCACCGCCGCCGAGAGTACCAACGTTAACGGCGAGAAAATAAACGAAAACGACAAAACCGAAAGGGAGAGTAAGACAATGAAGGTAGAAATGAAAATTGAAGGTATGATGTGTCCCCACTGCGAGGCGAGAGTTAAGTCTACTCTTGAGGGAGTCCCCGGGGTGCTGTCAGCTATTGTCAGCCATAAGGAGGATTCTGCCATAGTCGAGTGTGAGGCGGAGCTTGATAAGGCTACACTTGCCGCTGCCGTCGAGGCGCAGGGTTACAAGGTTGTTTCCATTTAAAATATAATAAAAAATAATTGACAACAAAAGGATAGTATGGTAAAATATACGCGGTGCCGCGGCGGACAAGCATCGGCGCTAGTTCTCCTTGGGGGATAATTTATGGAAATATTGGATATACTCAAATTGGTTTTGGGTCTGGCTCTGTTCCTTTACGGTATGGACGTTATGGGCGATTCGCTCAAAAAGAGCGCAGGCTCAAGCCTTAAGTCAACTCTCGGCAAGATGACCTCCAATCCCATCAGCGGATTTCTTCTCGGACTTATCGTAACCTGCGTTATTCAGTCCTCCTCCGCTACGACGGTTATGGTTGTCGGCTTCGTTAACTCGGGTACTATGACCCTTCTGCAGGCGGTTGGCGTTATTATGGGCGCGAACGTCGGTACTGCTATCACCGCTTGGCTTACGGCTCTTGCAGGTGTGGGTCAGGACGGCGCTGAGGTTGTCGATGCCCTTAAGTGGCTGAAGCCCGATGCCTGGATGCCCGTGCTTGCGCTTATAGGTATATGCCTTATTATGTTCGTCAAGAGGGGCAGAAAGAAGGATATCGGCGTGATACTCTTGGGCTTTGCCGTTCTTATGACGGGTATGGACGTTATGTCCGATGCTGTCAGCGGACTCGAGGGAGTTGATAAAATCCTTCTGATGTTCGACAACAATCCCCTACTCGGTGTTCTTGCAGGACTTATCCTTACGGCTATAGTTCAGTCCTCCTCCGCATCGGTAGGTATTCTACAGTCCCTTACGACAACAGGCGTTATTACCTACGGTATGGCGATACCGATAGTTATGGGTCAGAACATAGGTACCTGCGTTACGGCGCTTCTCTCCTCCATAGGAGCTAATAAAAACGGTAGGCGCGCCGCCCTGGTCCACCTTTATTTCAATATTATAGGCGTTGTTATCTGGCTGTCGCTGTTCTATCTGTTCGATTGGATTATCGGCTTCCCCTTCGTATCAAGGATAACCAATATGTGGGATATCGCAATTATCCACACAGTATTCAAAATTCTTTCCGTTCTGGCAATATCGCCCTTCTATAAGCTTCTCGAGAAGCTCGCTTGCATCACAATCCCCGACAGCAAGGAGGATGCAGAGGAGAGCGTGAACCTTCTTGACGAGCGTCTTATGGAAACTCCTGCGGTAGCAGTAGCAAGAGCTACCGAGGTCACCGCAGTTATGGCGGACATTTCCTGCCGCGCTCTGTATAGCTCCCTGACTCTGTTTGACTCCTTCGACCCGAAGGTCGCCGAGGAGGTCAGAACCCTTGAGGACAAGGCGGATATGTACGAGGACGCCCTTGGCTCATATCTCGTAAAGGTATCTCAAAACGGCTTGGACGCGAGAGACTCAAAGCAGGTAACCAAGCTTCTTCATATGATAGGTGACTTCGAGAGAATATCCGACCACGCGGTTAACATTCTTGAGTCAGCTGAGGAAATGAAGGAGAAAAAGCTTGAGTTCTCCAAGGAGGCTCAAAGAGAGCTTGGTATCCTTCGCGCCGCAGTTAAGGATATACTTGAGCTTACCGAGCGCGCCTTCAAGGAAAATAACGTTGAGCTTGCAGCGGAAATCGAGCCTCTTGAGCAGGTGGTTGACGACCTGCGTGATCAGATAAAGAGAAATCATATTCTCCGTCTGCAGAAGAGCGAATGTACCATAGAGCACGGATTTGTCCTTGCGGACCTTCTCAATAACTTCGAGAGAGTTTCCGACCATTGCTCCAACGTTGGCGGCTGCGTTATAGAGATTTCCTCCTACGATGCTCTTGATATGCATAAGTATCTCGCCTCTGTCAGACACGGCAGCGAGGCTTACGACGAGCAGTATAAGGAATACTCGAAAAAGTACAGCATATAAACGAAAATGTGGCGTAAATTCATTAAAATGTAAGCTTGGATTTACAAAACTAAGGATTTTATCGCGGTTACCGAGGATTTTTCCGAAGGTAGCCGCGATATTTTTCGCGCGTATTTATGTGTTTTTGCTTGCGGCGCATATATCGAGGGGGCAGCAAGACGTCCGCTTCCCCTCGTGCTTTCTGCTTTGCGTCGGGGGAGGATAGAGGCGAGACGGTAATCTTCGGCTATTATTATAGCTCGGGTGGCGGATAAATCGGGTGGGATTTGCACTGTCGCTTTCTTAGCCTCTTAAAATATTTACAAAAAACTCTTGACAAAGGTTCTGCCTTGTGATAAAATTTGTGTATAAAAGCGATGACGGAGAGGGAACCGAAGGAGCATTTTCAGAGAACCGCGTAAGGTGCGAGGCGGTAATGCAGTGTCGGATATCCTATGGCTCCCGAGCAGGCGGCGCGAGCTTTTGTTAGCACCGCACGCAGGCGCAGCGTTAGAGGCGCAAGGCTTTTTTGAGCTGTGAGGGGTGCTTTTTGCACAATTTGAGTGGTACCGCGGATGACTGTCATTCGTCTCAACTGTTGGGACGGGTGGCTTTTTATTTTCTGAAATTTGCACAGAATATTTAATCAAAAACGCGAGTAAGTAACAGTAAATTAACCGAAAGGATAAAATAAAATGGAAAAGAAAAATCTCAGTATTGAAACCAAATGCGTCCAGGGAGGCTACTCCCCTGCCAGCGGCGAGCCGAGGCAGATACCTATTATACAAAGCACGACCTTCAAGTACGCTACCAGCGAGGATATGGGTAAGCTCTTTGACCTTGAGGCTTCGGGTTACTTCTATTCGAGACTGCAGAACCCCACCTGCGACACCGTCGCGGCAAGAATATGCGAGCTTGAGGGCGGCTCTGCCGCTATGCTTACCTCCTCGGGTCAGGCGGCTAACTTCTTCGCAGTATTCAATATCGCATCGGCAGGCGACCACGTGGTAGCCTCCAGCGCGATTTACGGCGGCACCTACAACCTCTTCTCGGTTACGATGAAGAGAATGAACATTGACTTTACCTTCGTATCTCCCGATGCAACGGAGGAGGAGCTGGAGGCGGCAATGCGCCCCAACACCAAGGCTGTGTTCGGCGAGACCATAGCTAATCCCGCCTTGAGTGTCCTTGATATAGAGAGATTTGCCAAGGTGGCTCACGCCCACGGCGTACCCCTTATCATAGACAACACCTTCGCTACTCCCGTGAACTGCCGTCCCTTCGAGTGGGGCGCGGATATCGTCACTCACTCTACCACGAAGTATATGGACGGTCACGGCAGCGCGGTTGGCGGCTGTATCGTGGACTCGGGTAAGTTCGACTGGGCGGCATCGGGCAAGTTCGATTGCCTTTGCACTCCCGACGAGAGCTACCACGGCGTAAACTACTACGAGAGATTCGGTATGGCAGGCGCGTATATTACCAAGGCAACCGCACAGCTTATGCGTGATTTCGGCTGCACTCAGTCTCCTCAGTCTGCGTTCCTTCTCGGACTCGGTCTTGAGAGCCTCCACGTTCGTATGCAGAGACATTGCGAGAACGGTCTTGCCGTTGCGAAGTTCCTTAAGTCTCACCCCAACGTTACCTGGGTTAAGTACCCGAACCTTGAGGGCGACAAGTACTATGACCTGGCTATGAAGTATCTGCCGGGCGGCTCCTGCGGAGTAGTATCCTTCGGTGTGAAGGGCGGAAGAGCTGCGGCGGAGAAGTTTATGAAAAATATGAAGCTTGGCGCAATTGAAACTCACGTTGCCGATGCCAGAACCTGCTGCCTCCACCCCGCAAGCGCAACCCACAGACAGATGAACGATGAGGAGCTCCTCGCCGCAGGCGTCTCCCCCGACCTTATCCGCTACTCCTGCGGTATTGAGGGCGCAGACGACCTTATTGCAGACTTAAAGCAGGCTCTTGAATCTATAGACTAAGAAAACGGGTAATATTATTCCCCGGAGTGCCGAAATTCGGACACGTCTTCGGACGCAGAGCTTAAATCCTCGGCGTGCTTGAATAATACTGCCGACTAAAACACAGAAAGAAAGGAAAAAGTATGCCAATCAAAATACCAAACGAGCTTCCGGCGGTGAAAATCCTCGAAAACGAGAACATTTTCGTTATGACGGAAACCCGCGCGATAACTCAGGACATACGCCCTCTTAAGATACTAATTCTTAACTTAATGCCAACTAAAGTTGACACAGAGACCCAATTATCCCGTCTTTTGGGTAATACACCCCTCCAGGTAGAGATTGAACTTTTGCACACAAAAATGCATAAATCCAAGAACACCTCCGAGGAGCATCTGCTCGCCTTCTACAAGGAATTTTCCGACGTGCGCGACAGATACTTCGACGGCATGATAATCACGGGTGCGCCCGTTGAGAAAATGGAGTTCGAGGAGGTGGACTATTGGGAGGAGCTTTGCGAGATTATGGAGTGGTCGAAAAGCCACGTACAAAGCACCCTTCACATCTGCTGGGGCGCGCAGGCGGCTCTCTACTATCACTACGGCATAAAGAAGTATCCTCTCGAGGAGAAGCTTTCGGGTGTCTACGCCCACAAGGTGGACTACAAGCGCTCAATTCTTTTCCGCGGCTTCGACGACGTTTTCTACGTTCCCCACTCCAGGTACACCACCGTTAAAAGAGAGGATATTGAGAACGTCTGGGACCTCAGAATTCTTTCCTCCTCCGAGGATGCGGGCGTTTACGCCGTTACCACCAGAGGCGGCAGGCAGATATTCCTGACGGGTCACTCGGAGTACGACGCCGACACTCTGAATAAGGAGTACACTCGTGATAAACTCGCAGGCATCAACCCGAAAATTCCCGAGAATTATTTCCCCGGTGACGACGATACCAAGCAACCCGTTATTACCTGGCGCGGTCACGCCACCCTCCTTTTCACCAACTGGCTCAACTACTTCGTCTACCAGACAACCCCCTACGATATAATGAAAATCAAGGACAACAAGAGCCTTACCTCCGACGGTGAGACCCTCTGACGGTAAGGTACAAGCTTAACTTCATTGTGAGCGCAGTCAGCAAAATTTCACTTTTGCGTTAGCAAAAACTTCACTCAAAGAAAAAGAGCATACACTAAGGTATATACACCTTGAGTGTGTGCTCTTTCTGTCGTTATAAGTACGGTGGCCTTAACACGTATTGCATTTGAACTATCCAATGCAATATTTGCGCTTAGTGAATTTTTCAAAAAGAACATCCCCTTTGCGCGAAGATGGCTTTTACTTGTGTAGGCTTAATTACATATATATTTTTTCGTATAACCTCTTTACTTCCTTAGCAAACCGAACGTCATTATTTGTAGAATTTTCGTAATCGCCAAGAGACAGAAGATAAGAAGGATCTATGTTTAGAATTTGGCAAATTCGCCTTAATTGCTCGAGGCTCGGCTCTTGGATATCACGTTCTATCTTCGAATAACTAGATTGATTCATCGGTATAAGTTTGGAAACATCCTCTTGAGACATATCCATATCTTCACGTGAATTTCTGATTTTTTCTCCTATTTTCATAATTGCCTCCTTATATAACTGGACTAATTATAATATTTTTTACTAAAACTATTGACATTTATGCAAAAACAAACTATAATATACTATATTAGTAAATAATTTACTAAGAATTTATAGCGTTGGAGGAAATATGAAAAAGCATTTTGGTTTATTTACGCTACTGATAATCGCATTGTTTCTACTTGCTTCGTGTGGAAACGGTGATGATAACAGTCATAAGCACGTATACGGACAATGGAATGTGATTACTCAGGGCAGCTGCACATCGAATAAGATAGAAAAGAGAAACTGCTCTTGCGGTGAAAGCGAGACAAGAATAACCGCTGCCGTTGGGCACATTGAAAGCGATTGGATTGTTAAAGATCCCACCGCCACAGATGATGGCTATAGATATAAAGAGTGCACAGTTTGCAGTAAAAGGCTTGCTGAAGAAATCTTGCACGCTACAGGCTCAATAGGACTTGCATATACTATAAACGCAGATAAAACTACGTGTACAATTACGGGAATTGGTGCTTGTGAGGATACAGAAGTAATTATTCCCGAGAAAATTGATGGATATATGGTTACAGGCATAGGGGATAAAGCTTTTTCTGAAAACAAAAGCATTACTGCTGTAACTATTCCTAAGACGGTAAATGCTATTGGTACAAGAGCATTTTATGCATGCGAGGGAATCACAGAAATAACCATTCCTGATTCTGTTACTGAAATAGGAACACAGATTTTTTATAAGGCGAGCAATTTAAATACTGTATATTACCACTCGCCGTACAATGACTCATCAAACAGAATCTTAGACGAACCCGCTATAAAGAAAATCGTATTTGGATGTAATAGCATTCCATGGATTTGGGATAGTGAATATACTAAAGAAATAGTTTTGCTCGATGGAATTACCACGATTGATTCATTTAGTTGCGGAATATTGACTAAGTTCACCTTTTTGGATAAGGTCACCATTCCTGCCAGCGTTAAAAAAATCGGATTGTATGCATTTAACAAAGTATCCATCGAGCAAATACACGTTTCCGACATAGCTGCTTGGTGCCATGTAGAAATTGAAGGCTTTGGAGGTCAATCGGGGGGCTTTGGTGAGGTTTGTGTTAATGGTGAGGTTCTGGAAAATATAGTAATACCTGATACTGTATCTAAAATTAATCACTATGTGTTTGCTGGCTGTAGTTTAAAGAGCGTGGTTATTTCTGACAGTGTTACATTTATAGGGATTGGAGCTTTCGAAGGATGTACAGAATTGGAAAGCATAACAATTCCTAATAGCGTAAAAACTATATGTCCTGGTGCGTTTTCGGAATGTAGCAATCTCGAAAGCATTAATTATGATGGAACTATTGAAGAGTGGAAAAATATAATAAAGGATAATTATACTGGCATACTTGGCGGCGGAGATTGGTATGATGACACTCTTAAGTATATCATCTGCACTGATGAAACAATAGAGATATAGCAATAAAAGCAAAAGCGGTTGTTTGATACCACTTCGGTAAAGGACAACCGCTTTAATTAAATAGACCTTATTGTTTCGAGCACAACGAATACACATTCGAATCACAGGGGTCGATTTCGGCATTACCGTCTTGCCTTAAAATTCAAAGAGAGACTTTTCGTAGTCCACTACTCTTGTTGCGTTGCTACCGAAGAGGCCCCTGCGTGTCATGGGTTTAGCCAAAAGCATTTCGACGGTGTACCTGCGTGTTGGGTGCAGAAGCTGCCGAACCCTTATCGCATATCTTACAAACTCAATATGTGTCTGCGTGAAACCCTCGCCGGTGTAGAATGAGTATGCTTTAACGCTCGATTATCGTCGATAAAAAGTTTTGAAAATAAAAGGGGCTATCATAATGAGATAGCCTCTTTTCTTTCGCTTCGGCGCACCCGTGTTGCGTTTTTGTGGTGTGGGCGATTTGTGCCGCGCCTTTTTGGTGATGGCGTGTAATCTGTGCCGGCTTCTTGCAGAATGTAGCCGAGGCGGCAATTATCCGTTGGTCCTCACTCGGGCTTCTTGAGCTTGCGGTTCGGCTATACGGCTTTCGTCTTTGAATGTGAGCTGATTATTCCGCAGCCCGCGCGCGGGCTCTGTGCGCCTTGGGCGTCGCGCCGTAGCCTTTGCGCCAGAGCTTGTGGAAATAGGATTGGTTGTCGTAGCCAACTGCCCTGGCAACGGTGGATATGGGCATATCGGTTTTTTCTATCAGCTCCTCGGCGCGGCGCAGTCTCTCCTTTTGCACAAGCTCCTTGAAGCTTACGCCGAACAGCTCTTTTATAAGCGCCGAGAGATATTCGGGGGTCAGATACATTTTCTCGGAAAGCTCTGTGAGTCTTGCCGTTCTGTAGCTGCTTTGAACGTATGCGGATATCTCCGCGCGGCGTCTGGTGGCTTTGTCCTGGGAGTCTATTCCGTCCCGAAGCAGCACCTCTCGCCCAAGGGAAAGGTAGCGCAAAAGGAGGGATACCGTTTCGGTTATAACCGTGTGGTCGAAATGCTCGTCGGTCAGCTCTAACATAAGGTTTTCTAAGAGGTTGCCTATCTGCGCTGAGCCTTGGGTTGAGAAATGGAGGAAGGCGCCCTCGCCGTCGGAGGCTGAGTTCTCCTTAACGAAGCTGTGGAAAACCGTGTCCGCAAGGTCGGGCGCGACAGCCCCGAGGAACTCGTCGGATATAATAATGTTTATTCCGATATCTTCGTCTCCCGTCTCGTCGATGGAGTGGGTTATGTGCTTATTCATAAGCAGGATATCACCTACGGAGAGCTTCACCGTCCTGCCCGCTATGCGGTGCGTGATGCTGCCCGATACTACCGTCATCATCTCCACGAAGTCGTGCCCGTGGACGGGGAAGGGGGCGTACCTTGCGTGGACTCGGAGGGTTATATCGTTTTCCCATTTGTTGACGCGCCGCACCGCAATGGTCGAGGAACGCAGAACGTCTTTGGCAAGATTTGGGAGAAAGGAGGATTCCTCCTCGTTTACCTTTAATAGCTTTTCAATTAAGGACTTGTCCATAGCTGCCTCCTTATGCTTTATGCTTCTATTTTAACATACAAAGAAGAGTTTTTCAATAAAAAAACTTAAATTAGGACAGTTTTTACACTAATTTTAAGCCTTGTATTTATATTTTATATATGATAATATAGTATTGTAAAATATTCTGTGCCGCCAAGCGGCGAAGGGGTAGAGTATGAAATATTATCTGGCAATAGATATCGGCGCGTCCAGCGGCAGACATATCGTTGGATATATGAAGGACGGAGAGCTTATCACCGACGAGGTGTACCGCTTCCCAAACGGTATGGACAGCGTTGGCGAGAGCCTTACCTGGGACGTGGAAAGACTGCTCCGAGAGGTGAAGGCGGGTATCGCCAAGGCACACGAGAAGTACCCGAAAATCGAGAGCCTCTCTATTGACACCTGGGGTGTTGATTACGTGCTTATGGCAGGGGATAAAGAAATTTTCCCCGTATACGCATATCGAGATTCCAGAACCGAGAAGCCCATAGAGCTTGTTCACGGGATTATTCCCCCCGAGGAGCTTTACCGTATAACGGGAACGCAATTCCAGAGCTTCAATACGGTCTATCAGCTCTATGCCGATAAGCTTGCAGGGCGGCTTGACGAGGCTACCGACTTTTTGATGATACCCGAGTATCTGATGTATAAGCTTACGGGAGTGAAGAAAAAGGAGTTCACCGAGGCAAGCACCGCTTCCCTCGTGAACGTAAACACCCTGCAGCTTGACCACGATATTTTCGCAAGGCTGGGACTGCCCGAGCGCCTTATAGCTCCGATTTATATGCCCGGTGAGTCGGTGGGTATGCTTACAGACGAGGTGAAGCGAGAGGTCGGAGGCGACGTTGAGGTTGTATTCTGCGCAACTCACGATACGGGAAGTGCCGTTGAGGCGATAGATATGGAGACCGACGCACCCTATATTTCCTCGGGTACCTGGTCGCTGCTTGGAGTTAAGCTTCAGTCTGCTCTGACCGACGAGCGCTCCAGGCTTTCGGGCTACTCCAACGAGGGAGGCGTTGGCTACTTCCGCTACCTCAAAAACATAACGGGTATGTGGATGATACAGTGCTTAAGAAGCGAGCTTTGTCCCGAGACCTCCTATGCAGATATAGCGAAAATGGCGGCAGACTCAAATTACACGGAGCTGTTCGACGTAAACGACCCCGTCTTTATGGCGCCCGAGAGTATGAAGGCGGCTATAAGGGATTATCTTGTGGCCGAGGGTAAGCCCGCACCCGCGTGCGACGCCGACTACTTCAACTCGGCGTACAACAGCCTTGCGGCGTGCTACGACAGGGCAATCCGCGACCTGGAATTTAACACGGGTAGGGGCTATTCCGAGATTTACATAGTTGGCGGCGGCGCGAAGAACAGCTATCTCAACGAGCTTACCGAACGCTACACGGGCAAGAGAGTCCGCGCCCTCCCCATAGAGGCGACGGCTATCGGAAACCTTAAAATACAGATGAAAAGGCACGGCGTTTACGGCTAAAGTGCGGCGAAGCTATAAAAAATGCTGACCGCAAAGGCGCGGTAGAACGTTGAGGAGCATTGGTAAAAGCCTTTTGCAACGAAAAAAGCAAGGGGGGAGCTCCCTCGCAAATTAATCAAGAAACCCGAGTGGCGAGCTTGACGGCAGCCACGGGAACGGGGCATCACCCCGAAAGGAGAAAAAATGAATTACGCGGCTGCAAAGGAAGAATACGCAAAGCTCGGTATTGATACCGACGCGGCAATAGAAAGGCTTATGAGAGTTCCCGTTTCTATGCATTGCTGGCAGGGCGATGACGTCCGCGGCTTTGACAGTGACGAGGAGCTTTCGGGAGGTATCCAGACCACGGGCAACTACCCCGGACGGGCAAGATGCGCCGAGGAGCTTATGGCTGATATGGATAAGGCGTTTTCGCTTATACCCGGTGCTAAGAAGCTGAACCTTCACGCCTGCTACGCAATATTTGACGGCGAGGCTGTTGGACGGGATGCTATTGAGCCTCGGCATTTTGCAAAGTGGGTGGAGTTTGCAAAGGCTCGCGGTATGGGTATTGATTTCAACCCCACCTTCTTCAGCCACCCTATGGTTAAGGACGGGCTCACTCTCTCCTCACCCGACAGCGAGGTAAGGGAGTATTGGATAAAACACGGCAGGGCGTGTATCAAAATTGCGGAATATTTCGCTACGGAAACGGGTGTGCCCTGCGTTATGAATATATGGATTCCCGACGGATATAAGGAGACTCCTGCCGACAGATACAGCCCGAGACTCCGCTTCAAGGACTCCCTTGATAAAATCCTCGATATCCCCTACGACAAGTCCAAGGTTTATATTACTCTTGAGTCGAAGGTGTTCGGCATAGGAGTTGAGTCCTATACCGTTGGCTCCGCGGAGTTCTGTCTCTCCTACTCGACGAAGAAGGGCATCACTCCGCTTATGGATAACGGACATTACCACCCCACGGAGGTTGTGTCGGATAAAATTCCTGCGCTCCTTGCCTTTAACGATAAGATTGCGTTGCACGTAACGCGCGGTGTCAGATGGGACTCCGACCATGTAGTAGCCTTTGACGACGAGACACGGGAGATAGCCAAAGAGATTGTCAGATGCAATGCCCTTGACCGCGTCTTTATTGCTCTTGACTACTTTGATGCCTCGATTAATAGAATTGCCGCCTGGGTTATAGGTATGCGCAATCTCGAGAAGGCGCTTCTCGCAGCGCTCCTCACGCCCCACGCAACCTTAGCTGAGTACCAGAACCGTGCTGATTATACGAGTATGTTCGCACTCACAGAGGAGCTAAAGCTTATGCCCCTCGGTGCTGTTTTTGACGAGTACTGCAGAAGATGCTCCGCGCCCGTCGGCTCTATGTGGATTGAGGAAATGAGAGCATACGAGAAGGACGTCCTTTCAAAGAGAGCTTAATTATCGAAGAATTCAAATAACAAAAATAAACACATAGCCAAACGGCGGAACGGAGAAAATGATGAAAAACATACTTGAAGCCCCCTTTATGGTGGAAACCGTAAGAACGCTTACAAACCTTTACAGACTCGGCTGGGACGAGCGCAACGGAGGTAACCTTTCGGTCCTGCTTGACGAGGACGTAGTGGCCGAATATCTCGACACGGGTAAGGTTATTCGCGAAATTCCTATGACCTTTGACGCGTCTAGTATCATCGGAAAGATATTCCTCGTTACGGGTACGGGTAAGTACTTTAAGAACGTGCAGTATGACCCTGCCTACAACCTTGGAATTATCAAGATTGGTAAGTCCGGCAAGGTTGCAGAGCTTCTTTGGGGCTACACCGACGGAGGCAGACCTACAAGCGAGCTTCCCGCTCACCTTCTCAGCCACATCACAAGACTTGCAATAGACCCAAGTCACAGAGTCGTTATGCACACCCACCCCACGAACACCATCGCTATGTCTCTCGTTCACTCTCTTTCCGAGAGGGACTTCACCAGAACCCTCTGGCAGATGCAGACCGAGAGCATCGTCGTATTCCCCGAGGGCGTAGCCGTCCTTCCCTGGATGGTTTGCGGCACCAACGAGATAGGCGAGGCTACCGCCGAGAAGCTCAAGGAACAACGCCTTTGCGTTTGGGCGGCTCACGGTATCTACGGCGTAGGACGCGACCTTGACGAGGCGTTCGGACTTATCGAGACTGTGGAGAAGGCGGCGCAGCTTTATATGCTCTCTGTGAACGCAGGCATCAAAAACGGCATTACCGACAGCCAGCTTAAGGACCTTGCGGCAGTATTCGGACTTAACTATAACAAGGATTACCTTGATTAATATTGAGTCCGTCGCGGCTTAGGTGTCCTTTTGTGACCTTGGCGTCAAATGCGATATCACCCTACAATCAAAACGCTTATATAATAGCAAGCCCCTCGGTTAGTGCCGAGGGGCTTTGAACTGTTTAATTCAACACGGGTGTGGCGTTTTGTGGGAAATCTAAGTGTTTTGTGATGCTATCCCTATCTATTTTGCGAAATCCGACAAGTCGGCCTCGCCGTACAGTGCCTCGTAATCCTTGCCGAGAAAGCAGGCAAAGGAGCTTATGCAGTATGGCGATAAAGCCTCGTATTCTGCAATCTCCGAGCTGATTTTCGCTCCGTTGGGAGTGAATTTTCTCGGTGGATATTTCCAATCTGAGAGAAGGGAATTGTCGTACCAGTACTCAAGTATCTCTGACTCCTCTTTGCCAAAGCAGTCTATCAGTTTCCCGAGCATTTTTCTCTCGTTTTCTATAAGTGCATCTGCTCCCTCACCCTTTGCTGTGTATTTCTCAAAAGGTGCATACTCAAGGAAAATACCGTCCTCAGGCTGTATCATCGATGGGGGGTTAATGCATTCGAAATACGCTAAGTATGAAAGGGCGGCTGTGGGCTGCCTCTTTCTAATCTTTTTCACTGCTTTGTTCATCACTATAAGCTGCTTATCGGACGGCGTGAGCTTGCGGCATTTTTCACACAGGCATTGGGCATCCTTTTTGTCATCAAGCCAAAGGTGGTACCTTGGCTCGGAGCGGTAAAGCCGTTCTGTCAGAAGAGCAGCTCGATCTGCCACAAGCTCCAGTGCCTCATCATTTGACACGCAGAAATTAAAATCCGCGACACGCTCCCCGTCTTCGTTCATTCTGAAGTATTCGGGGTGAATGTCAAAAAGCTCCCTCGGCATAAGATATCCGCCTGCGTGTAGCTCGTACTCTATCTTTAGTCCCGACCTTGCTGCATAGTCTAGCGTTTCTCGGAATTCGGCGTTCTCAAAGAGGTCGACTAACCGCGAGAGCGAGTCCTTGGCACCCTCTCCGCCGGTTGGATGTATGCCTACTGTATCAGTGCCGAGGGAGACGAGTCTGTCAACGAATGCGCCCGTCAGCTCCTCGGGGTGTATTATCAGCTTTCTTTTGATATGCATTGACGAAGTCTTGCTTTGCTTTGTCATCATTTCCTCGCGGTTGTGTTTTTTGTTCTCTGTTTGCGTTTAGGGACGTGACGGATATCAAACATTTTCCGAGCCTGGAGTAAACTTATCGTCCTCGGTGAGGCCGAGTATATTGACTACACGCTCGGCGCGCTGGACAGCGCCGTTAAATTCACCCGGGTTGTGGGCATCAGAGCCGAGATAGAATTTACAGCCGCAGCTCTTTGCAATATGGAACATTCTCATTACAGTCTCGTGCTTCAGGGCGTACTTCAAATCGCCGTTATTCAGCTCTATTCCGACACCGAGGGCTGCCGACTTGGTGAAAAGTCGGGTCATTTCCCCGTCGGGAATGGCTCTTATTGTGGCGAGGTAATCCTCTTCGCTTTTTCTGTTGATTAAGAAGCAGGCGAGGTGGGCGATACCGACCTTGCCGAAGGGCAGGTCCATATTCAGAACCGCATCCAGCCTCTCTACCCACAGCTTGGCGCGCTCCTCTGCGCTCTCGGAGCCGTCCTCGGAAACGGTAAAGCCGTTCATATGCATATGCGTGGTGGGGATTACTATCATATCGAAGGTGTCGAATTTGTCGGGTGAGATACCAAGAGTCAGGTCGCGACGAAGCTCAGTCTCGCAGCCGAACATAATTCTGACCTCGGGGTCCGTCGGGAAGGGGAGAATTTCTCTTATGTGTGAGAAGTTTTGAGCTGCGTACCACCCCGAGGCACCTGCTACGGCATCGTCCCAGAAATGGTCGGTTATGCATATTGTTTTTATGCCGTTCTCTCTTGCGTAGCGGATAAGGAAATCGGGGTTTTGCTCGGGGTTGCGGGAGCAGGAGGAAAGATAGGTATGTATATGGTAATCGTGGTCAACCTTAAATTTCATATTAATTCCTTTCGATATGTCATTGGGCGGGGGGAGTGTCTCGTTTTTTGGTATTTCGCGCATATTTACACTCGTTTTCCGAGCTTGTTTGCCAAGAGATAGCCTATACCCAGCACCGTGCAGAGCGCCGAGACTCCAAGGAGGGTATAGAATACCGATACCCACCTAAAGGCATCTGCGATAGCACCGAGACCGTATGCGCTGACGGTGCTACCGAGATAGCAGAAGCCGTTAAGAATTCCCGCAAGCTTTCCGGGAGTTACCTTGTCGCTCATACCCAGTGGTATCATGCTGGTGATAATGTTATTAACACCTGCCATAAGGCAGGAAACCAAAGCGAAGCTTGCGACGGTTACCGCCATATAGGGTGTTGAAATAAATGCTAACACCACTCCGATAAGCAGTGATGACGTGCCGAAAAGCACGGTGCAGGAGAGAACGTAGTCTCCCAAGGCTCCGACGAGCTTTACTGCCACCACCGAGCCAAGTATTCCAAGGGCAGGGAGGAGAAGTGTCAAAAGTATGGATAGCCAGGGGGGCGTGTCGTAAATTTCGGCTAAAATGTCGGGAGTCCAGGAGGTAAGACCGTCCTTTATAAGGTTGTCCGACACCGCGAGGATAGCAATAACCGCAAGGAAGGGCAGCACAGCCGCGACGCCGCCGCTTGCGGCTGTTTTGGTGTTTCCGTCATCCTTTAGAGTAAGCTCTGCTTTGCTTGCCAAAAGGGGCTTTGTAAAAATATTATAGCTTATAAACCAGAATATAGCAACGGCAAAAATCAGCGTTGCCGCTATTAAAAATACCGTTCTGTAGGAAAGGGAGGCGGCAACCGCCGAGCTGATGCCGTACACCGAGAAGGTGCCGATAGCCACGGTTGTACCCATAGCAACTGTCGCACGGGGTATATCCTCTCGGTCGAGAGTCTCGGAGAGCAGCCTAATAAGGGAGGTCCAGAGGAAGGACATTGCCGCGCCGTTTATGAGCCAGAGGTATTTAATTACGTTGAAGCTATGGACGACTCCGACGAGCAAATTCATCGTAGCCGACACAATAAGGCTTATTCCTATTACGTACTTAATATTGTACCTTTTACATAAAAATCCGTTGACTATCTGACCCGCTCCGTATACGAAAAAGAAGAAGGTGGTTACAATGCCTGCGGCGCTGTAGCTTACGTCGAAGGCCTCGCCTATTCGGTTTATGTTTGCGCTGTAGCTGAGCTTGCCGATATATGAGGTTGCGTATACAAGCCAGCAGAGGAAAATCAGTCTGTTCGCACATGAACTTTTGCTTTTCATATTTAGCTTACCAATGTTGATTTAACGTTGATTTATGGGCATGTGGCACCACGTGTCACGTTTTTTGGCGTTTTTAATCACTTTGTCAGAGCTACAAGCTCGTCAACCGAGGCAAGCGCCAGGTCGCATCCGCCAAGCTCGGTGGTTGAGAATATAATGTATTTTTCGTTTTCCGAGAAGCGGGGGTGAGGATCGATATGGTAATTGTTCTGATGGGTGGGCGTGAATTCGTTTTCGGGCATCTCGGTGACTACGGTTATTTCCTTATCCGTTTCGCGGTTATAGAAGCGAACTCTCGCAGGACAGCCGCGATACCATTTTCCGTCGTAGCGGTCAAGCACCTTTTCGTCGAAAACGTAATACTTCTCGTCGCTTGTGGTGTGGGCGTGCCAGGGATAACATTCGTGTATGCAGACGTGCTCCCCTGTCTCAAGATTGAGACGCTGTATGCCGAGGTCGTTGACGTAGTATATTTTTTTGCCGTCTGCTGACCACCATTCGTGGGTGGCGTAGTTGTCGCGGGCGGGGTGCAAGGTGCGAGTGCCGTCAGCCCTCACCGTCCAGAGCCTTTGGTAGATGCCGTCGTCGGTGTAGGGAATCCTTACCTTCGCCCAGTCGGAAAGCTTAGAGTAGCTGTCGTATGCACAAAGGGCAATTGTCTCATTCTTTGGATTAATCTGACCGTGATTCATATTGTATTCGCTTCGGGTCCACTCGGTAAACTCGCCGCTTTCAATATCAACCAGCCCCTGCATAGTTCCGAAGTCCGCGCGGCGCACGTCGAGAAAGAGGTGCTTTTTGTCCGACGTCATAGTGAGGTGCGTGGCGAGAGTGAATACGTAGCCGGGTATGTTTGCCGTGCAGAGTCGCACGGCAAGAGCATCCTTTTTAGGCTCTCTTTTGTAGATGCCCTTGCCACGTGTGTAGTAGACGTCTCCCGTGTCGGGGTCAACGTAAGGGGATGCGGCATCGAAAAGCGCGTCGTAGCAGGTAACCACCTCGTCGGCGAGGAAATCCACGTAGCCAAGGTATCGGTTCATATCGTCATAGACCGGATTAGGCACGGCGTAGAACCAGAGATATCTGCCGTCGTGTGACATAGAATTATTGACAAAGTAGAAGCCCTGCTGGTAGGCTGTCTTGCGCTCTGCAAGCACGTAATACGGCACGCCGCTTACCTTGTCTGTTACTCTTTTGAAAAGCTTTGAGGTTTCTGGAGTTTTCATTATCTTTTATCCTAGGTGCTAAAAAGTTATATTTTTGGGGGCAATTTAGCCGTCTTATCATTGAAATTTTATAGTTTTTATCGTGTTTGAGAGCCGATGGCTTAGAACGGTGCCGCGCGTACTCCAAGGTCAACGAGCCGCCGCTTGGACGAGGGGTACGACCTGCCGAAGGACGCTTTATCTTCGTTGCCGTGTGTCGTCGGCTTTTTTCCAAGGTCAACGAGCTATCGCTTGGCTTGGGTGCTTTCCTCGGGGAGTGTTACAACCCTATCGCCGTGTGCCGTCGGCTTTTTCCAAGGTCAACGGGCTATCGCTTGGGCACCTTTGCTTCCCGAGCTTTGTAAGTCAATTACCGAAGGTGTTTTGCGGCTTACTTGGTGAGAGCTACAAGCTCGTCAACCGAAGCAACTGCCAGGTCGCAGCCGCCAAGCTCGGTAGTTGAGAATATAACGTATTTTTCGTTTTCGGAGAAGCGGGGGTGGGGGTCAATGTGGTAGGCGGTCTGGTTGTCGGGGGTGAAGCCGTTTTCGGGCATTTCGGTTACGACAACGAGGCTTTTGCCCGTCCTTCTGTTAAGGAAATTCAGCGCCGCGGGGCAGCCTCTGTACCACTTTCCGCCGTAACGCTCAAGCTTTTTCTCGTCATAGATGAAGAGTGTCTCGTCCTTCGTGCAATGTGCGTGCCAGGGGTCAACGCCCTCGAGAATGGCAATATCCTCGCCCGTCTCGATGTTTTTGCCGTATATTCCCTGCTTATCACAGCAGTAGTATATCTTCTTGCCGTCGGCTGACCACCATTCGTGGGTGGCGTAGTTGTGCATTGCGGGGTACATTTTGCGCTCGCCCTCGGACGTTACCGTCCAAAGTCTTTGATAAATGCCGTCATCGGTGTAGGGAATACTTACCTTAGAGCCGTCGGACATTCTGCTAAAGGAGTCGTAGGCGCAAAGCCCAAGGCTGTCGTTTTGGGGATTTATCTGTCCGTGGTTGGTGTTGTGAGAGCTTCTCGTCCATTCGGTAAACTTGCCCGTCTCGATATTTACAAGTCCCTGCATACAGCCGAAGTCCTCGCGGTTGACGTCAAGGAAAAAGTGCTTTTTATCCGAGGTCATAGTGAGGTGAGTTGCAAGCTTCAGTATGTACCCGGGGATATTTACGGTGCAGACAACCTCTGCCATCTTATCCTTTTTCGGCTCGCGCTTGTAGATTTTTCTGCCCTTTGCATAGTAGACGTCGCCTGTGTCGGGGTCAACGTAGGGGGAGGCATCGTCAAAGAGGACGTCGTGGCAGATAACCACCTCGTCGGAAAGGAAATCTACGTATCCGAGGTTGCGGTCCATAGTGGTGTAAACGGGGTTGGGCACGGCGTAAAACCAGAGATATCTGCCATCCCGTGACATAGAATTGTTGACGAAGTAGAAGCCCTGCTGATAGGCTGTCTTGCGCTCTGTAAGCACGTAGTGCGGTACGCCGCTTTGCGGGTCTACTACCTTGGTGAAGAGCTTTGAAGTTTCGGGAGTTTTCATTATAAAATCCTCAATATGTAAAGTGCGATTTACTTTTTCTGTATTTTTTAGGGGTAAAAGCTCTTTAAATTATTCGAACACCTTCGCGTATTCGCAAGCCATAAGAAGGAATGCGCCGACGCCGTGAAGGTCGTTTTCGCTTGTGGGACGGTTATAGTAATGCTCAAGGTCTCCGACACCCGTTCCGATGCAAACACCGCTGACACCGAGATAGCCGTCATCTCCGAGCTTAAGCATAGATTTGATGCCTTCGAAGGCGCGTGACGCTATATCTATGACGGCTTCTTTTTCAAACGTTCCTGCCTTCACTGCCATACAAAGGGCATAGAGGAAAAGGCAGGAGCAGGAGGTCTCCGGCCAATTTCTCGGGTCGTCAACCTTATCTATTACCTGGTACCAAAGTCCCGTCTTTTTATCCTGGTATTTGAACAGCACCTCCAGCAGCTCCTTGCCCTTTGCGAGGAACTCACCCTTTTTCTCGTAGGTGTCGGGAAGAAGCTCGGCAATCTGGAACATTGCGACGGCATACCAGCCCATAGCTCTGCCCCAGAAGTGTGAGGCTCTGCCCGTCACGGGGTTTGCCCAGGTGGCTTTTCTCGTCTGGTCGTAGGCGTGGTACATAAGTCCCGTTTCCTCGTCGGTAATTCTGTCGCGCATAAGCGACATCTGGTGATGCACCTCGTCGAAAAGGTCAGCTCTTGCATATCTTGCGCCGTACTCGGCGGTAACGGGACCGCCCATATACATTCCGTCGAGCCACATATTAGCCGACCTGCCGTTGTCCTTGTGGAAAAATCCGCCCTCCTCGCTCTTGGGCCAGCGGTCAATATGCCAGATTATCTTGTCGAGAAGCTTTTTATATCTTTCGTCACCGCTTTTGTCGTATAGCTCGTAGAGGAGTATACCGGGCTGCATATCGTCAAGGGCTGTGGTCTCCATATCTCTCGGCAAGCCGTCATCGCCAAGGAGAGAGTCAACCCACTCCTTCGCGTAGTTATAGTATCTTTCGTCACCTGTGAGGTGGTAGGTGTGAAGCATTCCGGAGAGGAATACTCCTTGGTGATAATGGAATTTACCAACGGGAGGCAGGTCCTTTGCCTCAAACCTTTTCATCATAGTTTCCGCCGACATTACGGCTAACTCTTTTGCTGTCATTTTAGTTCCTTTCAAATGTATATTAGTCGGGGGAGGTGTCTCAATTTTTCACTTTTTTATATATGCACCGCGCTTTGCCTTGTAGGTGCAATTTTCGGGCGCACCTGCCTGGTGCCTCCGCCACTGCGGAAGAAAAAACGGCAAACACGCCCGTATATCGATTTTAGACTATCCGACCCTTGACGGTATCGCGGCACTTACGTGCCGACTTTGTGCGTTTGAAATTATGTAGATTTAACGGGCACGATATACGCCGCCCTTTCGCCGCGCATTTCGTTTAGTCGGGGGGCGTGTAGCGATTTGCGCCCCCGTTTGCGCTCTAAACCGAAGTGTTTTATATCCTGTTTGCGCTCTAAACCGAAGTATTTTATATCCCGTTTGCGCGCTAAACCGAAGTATTTTATATCCCGTTTGCGCGCTTTAACCAACGTTTTATATCTTATTTGCGCCCTTAACCGATGCAATTATAACCTCGGTGAAGTCGTCCTCGCGAGGCGTGTAGGAGAGGGCTCTTATCTCCTTTTCGGGGTGGGGGTTTTCAAAAACGAAGCTTGTGAGGGTGATATCCTCGCCTCTTTCGTTCTTTTCGCTGAGGGTCAAATCCGAAAACCAGGTGCCGACGTAGCCGTAGTGCCTGTGGTACGCCTCGGGCAGGGGTGCGCCGTATTTTGCGCCGAGATGGTGTACGTTGCCTGCGTATTCCACGGGAACGGTTTCCTCCGTTCCGTCCGAGTAGCTTATCTTGTATTCACCGACGGTGACAAGGTCAAGCCAGGTGAACCTCGGGCCCACGTGCAAGGTGGCGTTTTCTATAAGAAGTCTGTCGTATCGCCCGTCTATTCTTACCGAAATATCCTTTGCCGCGATAGCCGAGGGCCTTTTTGCAAGAAGGGCTTCGGGGATTTTCGTGTTATCTCCGCTTGGGAGAGGAATATCCGTCTTTACGTAACCTGCGGGCGAGTAGGTGCCGCGGATTTCATCTCTTTGCAGAGGCTGAATGTATTTTTCGATAGCGTAGGAATAAACCTCGCGCAGGTTGGTGTCATAGCTTTCGGGATTTGAGAGCAGCTGGGCGGTATAGGTAGCGTCCCAGAACTTGCCCCTCGATGCCATTTTATGCTCGTTCAGGGCGCACCAGATAGAGACCTGACCGCCGTCCATTTTGCGTATGCGCTCTCTGTATCTCGGGTAATGAGAGGAGTAGAGGTTTCCTGCAATCACCTGATAGCCGAAGGGGAATATTGTCTCCTCGGTATTCATATCAAATCTGAAATACCAGACGAAGTCAATCATAAGAATATCCTTCGGCAGCAGGGGAGCCGCGTCGGGGGTGGAGTGCTTGATTACTGTGAGAGGCTCAATCATATCCGCCCACATCATAGTCTTGTAGCCAAGGCTCTTGACTCTCTCGTTCATACGGGCAACGTCCTCGGCGAAGAGAATATGGGGAGCCTTCTTTTTGCATTTTTTGCAAAGCGAGATGTGGTATACCTCGTCGTGACCTATGTGGATATATCTCTCGGGCTTTGCAACCTCTATTATCTCGTCCATAAGGTCAAAGATAAGCGCGTAGCATCTCTCGTCGGAGGGACAGTAGCAATGGGAGTAGTAATTGCTTGGGCGTATGTCCTCGGCGCGGACGTCCTTTACCTCCTTGTCCTGCTCCTCCTTTTCCGCAAGCTCGGGGTGAGCGTAGGTTATGTACTGAACGTGACCGAGGCTCTGCACCTCGGGGATTATCTCGAAGCCAAGCTCTCTTGCGTAGCCGAGAAGGTCGCGCACCTCGTCCTTTTCCAGCACCGTACCCTCAGCGCCCATATAGTCGTGAGGGAAGGTAGGAGCGCGACCTGCTCTCGCCTCCTCGTTGCCGCGAAGCCACGCCTCGGTAATCTCGGGGTGGGAGTCGTAGCGCATACCGCCGCAGAACTGTACCATCAGCTGATTATAGCCGAGGGGCAGGAGAATATATCTGAAAAGCCTCTTTACAAATTCTATATTATCTCTTTTCGGAAGTCCCATATGGAAGCCGCGCATAGGCTTGTCGGGCTTATCGTCAATGGAGCATTTACGGAAGCCGTCCGCGTCGCCTACGGAGAGCAGAACGCATACCGCGCGCATAAGCGAAAGGCGGCAGCCTGCCGTCAGCGTGATGCCATCGTCCCGAACCTCGACAGTCAGTCTTTCGCCCTCGTAGGCGGCACCCGTGTCGAGTTTAAGGGTTACTTTCGTATCTCCTTCGGGGATTGCGCCAAATCGCTCGGAGAGCCTTTGCTCTAAGAAGCGCGCAGCGCACGTCTCCTCTTCTGCACCGTTTTCGGTAACGATTTTGCCGAGCTTTACGTACCCCTCACCAAAGGTCGCGTGCTTTGGCACAGGCCAGATAAGAGGCGCGCCGTCCTCGCGCGCAACGGCAATCTCAATATCACCGACAATGAAGCTTGATATAGTCGTGTATACTCTCACGGTGAGCCGAGAGGCAATAACACCGACGGGTGCGGTAATTTTTCCGCTTACGGTTTTGCCTGTTTCCGCCATATATTTACCGACGGACCTGTCACTAGCGAAAACCTCAAAGCCGACGATTTTGGATCCCTCACCGAGAGGCAGGGTAACAGAACCGACGTACTCCTCCGTGGGAAGGGTTATGACAAGGTCAAGTCCTGTGTTGAGTAACAGCTCCCAGCTCCACTTCCACTCGCCACTTTCGGTGATTTCGGGTGGGCAGGGAATGTGGGTTCCTACTCTGTAATGTTCAAATTTTGCGTTTTTTTCGTAGCCTACGTACATTTTTCCTCGCTTTTAATTTTAGTTGCCGCGGGCGATAGCAGCGTGATTTTTTCCTTTCAAAATTAAATACGTGTGAATTATAGATTGAGTGTAAAGATATTGTTACCTTGGGCTATTGAGCATTTTCAGATGCACCTTTGCTATATCGGAGGGAGCTTAAACGGAATAAAGTATTGTCCGAATAAAACTCAGGGCAGCCTGACTGCCCGTGTTTTTTAACACGCCCCCCGGGTATATTGCCAAAAAAGAGCTTTTACGGCGCGTGCTTCGCTTATTGTGTCATCTCCTTAAGCTCTGCAACCGAGGCAACCGCCAGGTCGCATCCGCCAAGCTCCGTCGTTGTGAAAACGATATATTCCTCGTTCTCGGTAAATCTCGGGTGAGGGTCGATGTGATAGCTGTTCTGATTTTCGGGGGTGTGACCGTTCTCGGGCATCTCGCTTACGACCACAAGATGCTTACCCGTATTTCTGTTGTAGAAGTTCAGGGCGGAGGGGCAGCCGCGATACCATACGCCGTTATAGCGTTCCAGCTTTTTCTCGTCGTAAACAAAGAGTGACTCATCCTTGGTGCAATGCGCGTGCCAGGGGTCAACGCCCTCAAGAACCGTTATATCCTCGCCTGTTTCAATGTTGATGCCGTAGATGCCGTACCTGTCGCAGCAATAGTAGAACTTCTTGCCGTCGTCTGCCCACCACTCGTGAGATGCGTAGTTGTGCATCGGAGGGTGCATTTTGCGCGTTCCGTCGGCACAGACGGTCCAGAGTCTCTGATAAATGCCGTTTTCATCCTTTGGTATTCTTACCTTCACGCCGTCTGACAGTCTGGTCCACGCGTCATAGGCGCAGAGAGCAAGCTCATCGTTTTTCGGGTTGATTTGTCCGTGATTCATACAGTGCGCACATTCGCCCCATTTAGCGAACTCACCGGTGCGGATATCCACAAGTCCCTGAATGTTACCGAAGTCTTGGCGGCGTATATCAAGGAAGAAATGATTTTTGTCCGAGGTGCGTGTCAGGTGTGTCGCAAGTGACATCACGTATCCCGGTATGTTAAGAGTGCAAAGCTTAAAGGCCTTTTTGTCCTTGCCGACCTCGCGCTTGTAGAGAGATTTGCCGTAGCCGAAGTATGCATCACCGGTGTCGGGGTCGATGTATGCAAGAGTGTTCGTATACGTGTCGTGGCATATCACAATCTCATCGGTGAGGAAATCCACGTAACCGAGCATACGCGGCGCGCCGACGTATACGGGATTGTAGGTAGGCATGAACCATAAATATCTGCCGTCTCGCGTCATAGAATTGTTTATAAAGTAGAAGCCCTGCTGGTATTCTGCAGCCTTCGCCGTAAGTACGTAATGGGGCGCGCCGCTTACGGGGTCGTATACCTTCGTGAAGAGCTTGGACGTCATTGGGGTTTTCATTGAGGCGTTCCTTTCAGCTTTTGATGTATTTTCAAGGCGGGATAAATCCCTTAGCTATATTTTAGCAGAATAGAATGTGCAAAATTTGCTTTTTTTTGCAAGAAATAAGGCAAAACTGCTTGAATATTGCTATTCTATATGGTAAAATGTTTAATGAACGCAAACACACCGCCCCGCGGACGGCAGATAAGCCGTGTCCCACAGCCTAAAAAGAGGAGGAAAAATGAAATACGTAATAAGCTTTGGCGAGGAGCGAGCCGCCATTTCCGTCAGCTGCAACCGAGCCAAATGGAATAATATGTCACGGTTTCACACCCACTCCTTCTACGAGCTGTATCACGTGGTGGAGGGCGAAAGATACTTTTTCGTCGGCAACGGTGTTTACCATATACGGGAGGGAGACACCCTTCTGATTTCTCCCGAGACGGAGCATAGAAGCCTTGACGTCAACGGCGAAGGATATGCGGGGCTTATAGTGAACATTCCCGTCTGCCATCTGCCCGAGGGCACGCGCCCCGAGGGGGAGCTTTGTATGGTCAGGGCGTCCTCGGACGCCGCCGAGGCTCTTTCGCTTGATGCGTCGGCACTGCTCTCTTCGTTGGAGGGCGAGGTGTCGCCTCTTGACTCCTACCTTGCGGTTATGCGAATGCTCTCTAGCGTCCTAGCGGAAAGAGAAGGGACTCCCGAGCCCGGCATAGTCTCTCCAACCCTTGACCGAATGGCGGAGATACTCGTCTACCTTGATGAGCATTACACCGAGGGAATAAGCCTTGCGGCGCTGTCGGAGAAGTTCTACATAAGTGAGTTTTACCTCTGCAGGCTCTTCAAGGAGTATACGGGCAGGACGGTGCTGGACTACCTTACCGACCTGCGTGTCCGCAGAGCGAAAAAGCTCCTCTCCTCAACAGCCGACCCCGTAGGACGTATAGCCCGTGACTCGGGCTTCGGCTCTGTTTCCGCCTTTGGAAAGGCGTTTAAAACCCGTGTTGGCACCTCCCCGAGAGAGTACCGCCAAACCATAAAGCAGAAAGGATAAAATATGAAAAAACTTAACACGTCCCCCGCCTTTTCCAGGTCCTGTTGGATGATTTTGCTTCTTTTCGGCACTGTGGGTCAGCTCGCCTGGTCGGTGGAAAATATGTACTTTAACCTCTTTGTTTTCGAAACCGTAGCGCCAAGCCTTGATACGGTAACTCTGATGGTTCAGCTCAGCGGTATTGCCGCTACCGTAACAACCCTGGTTGCAGGCGTTATCTCGGATAAGATAGGCAACCGCCGCGCCCTCATCTCCTGGGGCTATACTGTCTGGGGAGTAACCGTCGCGCTGTTCGGCTGCCTTTCACCCGAGCTTGTGGGGAAGATATTCTCCCTTGACGGTGCGCGCGCCGTGTCCTTGACGCTTATTCTCGTTGTAGTTGGCGACTGCGTTATGACGGTTTTCGGCTCGACTGCAAACGACGCCGCCTTTAACGCGTGGGTCACAGATAACACCAAGCCCGCATTTCGCGGTACGGTTGAGGGCGTGCTGTCCATACTTCCTCTCATCGCTATGCTGATTGTGGCGGGCGGCTTCGGTATTCTGGTTTCGGCTATCGGATATACCGCGCTGTTTATTGGTCTCGGTGCGGTTATCAGCCTGTGCGGCATCGTCGGAATTTTCATCGTAAAGGACAGCCCCGATATGGAGCGCTCGGGAACTATGCGCGACATTTTCTACGGCTTCCGCCCCTCGGTTGTGAGAAGTCACCTTCCACTCTACGTCTCCTTCCTCATAATCCTCGTATATGGCATAGCGTGTCAAATTTTTATGCCTTATCTCATCATTTATATGAAAACTTATCTTAGCTTTACCGTGGTGGAATACAGCGTAGTTTTCGGCGCGGCGATAATCCTCGGAGCTGTAATAAACGTATTCCTCGGCAGGCTCTCCGACAGAATGGATAAGGTGAAGCTTCTGTACGTGGCGGCAGGCATTATGGCTGTTGGACTTTTCGGAATGTACCTTGCCCCCAGAGGGAATAAAACCGCATCTCTTATTGTGTTCGGCATCTTTGGCTTCGTTATGATATGCGGATACATTTTCGTCAGCGCGCTGTGCGGCTCTACTGTCAGAGATTACACGCCCGAGGGCGCTGTTGGTAAGCTCCAGGGTGTCAGAATGGTGTTCAGCGTGCTGATACCTATGCTGGCAGGTCCCGCTATCGGCAACGCCATAAACCGCGCTCAGGGTCTGAGGCTTGAGGACGCAGGTGCGGATATTATGACAACCGAGTATATCCCCGCCCCCGAAATATTCCTTGTGGGCGCTATTGCAACGCTCTTGATTTTCGCGGTCATACCTCTTCTTGACAGGGCTGTTAAAGCGGGTAAAGTCGAATTAAACGGATAAACATGCAAAACGAGTAAAATCGAATTAAACAGACAAAAACAAGCAAAACGGGTAAAGTCGAATTAAACAGATAAAAAAGCAAAACGAGCAAATCAAATACAACAAATAAAAACGAGCCTACGCAGCCTCAAAATGCCGAGAGTCTCTCGGTAAAGCTCCGTTATGGCTCTCAAAAAGAACGGGAGTGTGCTTTGGGGTATGCTCCCAAATTTGCTTTTTGCGGCGTGAATAACCATTATTGCTTGTTATATTCTTGTCAATTTCATATAAAAGTTCGTTTTTCCTCTTTACTTTTTAATAATTTAGTGTTATAATAATACGTGGGCGCGAGGGTTGCACTCTTTCGTCCGCTTATTAAGGTTATAAAAATTTTTTATATGGAGGTCATCCACCAATGGTTGAAAGAAAGAAAATTTCAATGGATGGTAACACCGCCGCCGCCCACGTGTCCTACGCGTTCACCGAGCAGGCAGCGATTTACCCGATCACCCCTTCCAGCGTAATGGCTGAGGTAACCGACACTTGGTCGGCATCTGACAAGAACATTTTCGGCGAGCCCGCGAAGAACATCTTCGGCGAGAACGTCAAGGTTGTTGAGATGCAGTCCGAGGCAGGTGCAGCAGGTACTGTACACGGTTCTCTTGCAGCCGGCGCACTCACCACCACCTACACCGCATCTCAGGGTCTTCTCCTTATGATCCCCAACATGTACAAGATCGCGGGCGAGCTTCTTCCTTGCGTTATTCACGTTTCCGCAAGATGCGTAGCTTCTCACGCTCTTAACATCTTCGGCGATCACTCCGACGTATACGCTTGCCGTCAGACCGGCTTTGCTATGCTTGCGGAGACCAACGCTCAGGAGGTTATGGACCTTGGCGCAGTTGCTCACCTTGCTACTATCAAGGGCAGAGTTCCTGTTCTTAACTTCTTCGACGGCTTCAGAACCTCTCACGAGATTCAGAAGATCGAGGTTTGGGACT
>JAFUPM010000057.1 GCA_017481225.1 Clostridia bacterium | reverse complement strand
TCGTAGGTGCCGCCCTGGTTAATGCCGAAAAGAAGCTGGTCGGGGTTAACCGTTCCCTCCTCTGCATTAAGTCGGTCAAGCTCTGCGCGGCAACGCTTAAGCCAGCGAACGGTGCGCTCCTCGGACGCTTTAACGTAGTTATAGGGCGCGGGGTTCTCCACACATTCGTCAAAAGCCATAGCTATGGTTGAGCCGAGGTTTGACTGAATACGCATAGACTCCTCGGGTCCCATAAAGATACGCTTGCCGTCCATATGAGAGTTGAAGGCAACGCCCTCCTCCGTTATTTTGCGAAGCTTGGCAAGAGAAAATACCTGGAAGCCGCCCGAGTCGGTGAGGACGGGACGGTCCCAATTGAAGAACTTATGAAGTCCTCCCATACGGCGGATAAGCTCATCGCCCGGTCTTATATGAAGGTGGTAGGTGTTGGAAAGCTCTACCTGGCAGTTTACCTCCTCTAGGTCTCTCGTTGAGATGCCTCCCTTTATAGCGGCGGAGGTTCCTACGTTCATAAAAACGGGTGTCTCTATGGTGCCGTGAACCGTTTCAAACCTTGCGCGGCGCGCCTTTCCTTCTTTTTTTATGAGTGTGAATTTAGCCATTTATATTACCTTTCGGGTTGTCTGTTATTTAAGTCTGTCAAAGCGGCGGTAAAGCTGAGGGGTCGAGGCTTTTAGTCGCTTGGTGTCAGGGGGCTTACTTAAGTCTGTCAAGGCGGCGGTAAAGCCGAGGGGGTCGAGGCTTTTAGTCGCTTGGTGTCAGTGAGCTTACTTATTACTTAAGTCTGTCAAAGCGGCGGTCAAGCTCGGATTTTTTCAGCTTGAAGGCTACGGGTCTGCCGTGGGGGCAGACGGTTATATCGGGGAGCGCAAGCAGCTTCGACACAAGCCACCTGATAATTGCCTCGTCGTAGCTTCTTCCTCCCTTAATAGCCGCCTTGCAGGCTATCTGATAGAGGGCGCGCTCGCGCCTTGCGCTCTCGGTGATTTCGGGGTTTCCCCTGCCCTCGGCTATCTCGTCGGTCATCTGAATGAAGAGAGCTTCTGCATCCTGGGCGCTTATAGCATCGGGTGTTGCCGTGATATTCGCAAAGCCCTCGCCAAGCTCGAACTCAAAGCCTACGGAGTTCAGCTCAGAGGAAAACTCCGCTGCCGCGGCAACCTCGTCGGGCGTAAGTATAGCCGTTATGGGGAGAAGGAGGGTCTGCGATGCAACTCTGCCGTCCTGCTCACGGATACGCTTCAAATCCTCGAATATTACTCGCTCGTGGGCGGCGTGCTTATCAATAACGAGAAGCTCACCCATATATTCAACGAAAACGTAGCAATCAAATGCCTCGCCAACAAGCTTATAGTCGGTCACAAGGTCATATTCGGGCGCGGCTGTTGGTGCTTCGGGCTCGGCTTTCGGGGTGTAGGCGGTATCGCTTTCCGCTGTGGAATACTTCTTTAGCAGCTCAAGAGAAGCCGAAGGAGTCATTGCCTCGCCTGCTCCGTAGCTGCCGCGCGAGGAGAAGCCCGAGCCTGCGCCGCTTGACGCCTTGAAGGACGGGGTGCTGAAGGGCGAGGAGCTGTCGGAGGAGTATTTTCTGCTATCCGTGGGATAGCTTCTGCCCGTTGGATTGCTTCTGCTATCGGTAGGGTAGTTTCTATCCGTTGGGTAGCTTCTATCGGTGGGTGGCGTAAAGCTCCTTGATGCTGCGTGAGAAATGGTTATTTGCTCGCCGCGAGTGTCGCTTCCGATAGGCACGAAGGCGCCTATGGGATTTTTCTCACTTCCTCTGCCAAAAGTCAGCTCGGGGCGGTATTCGTGGCTTTCTATTGCGTTACGGACGGTGTGATAAATAGCCTCAAAGACGGGCTGCTCGCCTGCAAACTTAACCTCAAGCTTCGCAGGGTGAACGTTCACGTCAACCATCGTGGGGTTCATTTCTATAAAGAGAACGCACACTGGAAAGGCTTCGGGGGCTATGTAGGATACGTAAGCCTTCTCAAGCGCAGCCATAGCCGTAAGGCTTTTCACATATCTGCCGTTTATAAATATATTTTCAAGGTTTCTGTTCTTTTTTACGTTATCGCTTCTGCCGACGTAGCCGTGAACGCGTATGCCGTTGGCTGTGCCGTCAAGGGCAATAAGCTTTGTGGCAAATTCTCTGCCAAAGATTGCGCGGATAGCACCGAGTATGTCTCCGTCACCCGGCGTTGCGAACTTCTCCTCTCCGTCAATAAGCAGTTGAATAGCTATGTCGGGACGGGAGAGAGCTACCTTCTCTACGAGGGCGGTGACGTTTTGCGCCTCGGTGGAGTCCTTTTTCAAAAACTTTCTTCTCGCAGGAACGTTATAGAAAAGGTTCTCCACAACTACGGTGGTACCGTCGGAGGCGCCGACCTCGGATATATCAACAATGCTTCCGCCGTCGCAGGTCAGCATTGTGCCTACCTCTCCGTCCTTCGTTTTGGAAATAATAGTGACGGATGATACGGCGGAAATTGCGGCAAGAGCCTCGCCGCGGAAGCCGAGGGTTGTTATTGACTCTACGGCCTCTCTCGTTTGTATTTTGCGTGTGGCGTGCCGCTTGATTGCCACGGGCATATCC
>JAFUPM010000056.1 GCA_017481225.1 Clostridia bacterium | reverse complement strand
GGTCGCCACCGGGAGTGTCACCGCCGGGCTGGTCGCCGCCGGGCTGGTCGCCGCCGGGCTGATCGCCGCCCTCGTCACCGCCGGGGGTGTCGCCGCCGTTTTCGCCGGTGCCTTCGTCGCCGCCGTCGTCATCGTTGTCACGACAGGAGACGCATGCGAACACAAGCGTTAAGGCAAGAAGAAGAACCATAAGCAATTTCAAATAGCTTTTCATCTTTTTCTCCTTTTTTTGGGAATTTCCCTATTTTATAGGTAATATAATTTTAGCATAAAAATCTGTTTTTTGCAACAAACATTTGCTCATTTTTTAATTTTCTGCTTTTTGCACATTTTAGGAGGCTAATTTTTATGCATAATAACGAATATAAAGGAAGGTTTCTCACCTTTTCGACTCGCATTTTGGGTTTTTTCTCCATTTTATTCTGGGTTCTTTTAATCTACGGCTTCGAGGAGCCTTACGTTGCGGGAGTCACGGTTATTGCCGCCGTTATACACGAGCTTGGTCATATTGCCGTTATGAGGGCACGTCACGGCGGCGGGCGGGTACGGGGTGCGCTGTCGGGGTTAAGAATCCGTAAGAAGAGCTTTCTTTCTTATAAGGAAGATTTTCGGCTGGCGGCGGCAGGACCTCTTGCAAATATGGTTTCGGCTGCAGCCGCACTTCCCTTCCTCGGCTTGTCGGAGGAATACGTTGGGACGTTCATTTCGGTTTCTCTGGCTACGGCTGCGGCGAATTTGCTTCCAGTAAGGGGAAACGACGGCTACAATATGATATTCGCCGTGTTGGCGGAGGGGGAGTTCGCGGAGAGAGGCTTTGCGGTTTTGAATTTCGTTTCCCGCGGAATTACGCTCTCCCTTTGCGTTGTGGCGCTGTATCTTATGGACAGGGTCGGAGAGGGGTACTGGATATTCGCCGTTTTCTATCTTTCCCTGCTCGGAGAGCTTGGGAGAGGACTTCAGGGGCTTTATTGAGATTTTGGGAGTATTTGGGAGATTTCGGGAGTTTTTGGGAGAAAATCCAAGAAATTGCCGACCAAATTCGCGCAAAGTACGGCTAATCACATTTAATCACGAATTTTTTTGGTAGAAAAATATCGAAAAAGTATTGCAAAACGTAAATGTTTTTGCTATAATATCGCTATCGGCGTATCGGCTGGGCTCGATGCTCCGTGAATAAAGGCGCAAGTCGTCTAGGAAAGGATCTGAGATTTTAAGAAAATGGCAAAGCTCATTGAGTTGAACGGAATTTCAAAATCATTTGACGGTGAGAAGGTTCTTGACTCTATTAATTTCTATATCAGAGACGGAGAGTTCGTTACCTTACTCGGTCCGTCGGGCTGCGGTAAAACCACGCTTTTGCGTATTATCGGCGGCTTCGAGACTGCTGACGAAGGCAATCTTTATTTTGACGGCGTCGAAATAAGCGACGTCCCTGCGCACAAGAGGAATATCAATACCGTGTTCCAGAAGTACGCGCTGTTCCCTCATCTTAATGTTTACGAAAACATCGCTTTTCCCCTCCGACTTAAGAAGATTTCGGAGGAAGATATACAAACGAGAGTTCGGGATATGCTCGGTATGGTTAAGCTTTCGGGCTTTGAAAATAAGAGTGTAAGCACTCTTTCGGGCGGTCAGCAGCAGAGAGTTGCAATAGCAAGAGCCTTGATTTCTCATCCGAAGGTGCTTCTTCTCGACGAGCCTCTCGGCGCGCTCGACCTTAAGCTTCGCAAGGATATGCAGAACGAGCTTAAGTCCATACAGCAGAAAATCGGCATTACCTTCGTTTACGTTACCCACGACCAGGAGGAGGCTCTGTCTATGTCGGATACCATCGCCGTTATGGCTGAGGGTGAGATACAGCAGATAGGCACCCCCACCGATATATACAACGAGCCGAAAAACGCGTTCGTCGCTGACTTCATCGGAGAGAGTAATATCGTTGACGGAATAATGTTAGAGGACAACCGTGTTAAGTTTTCCGGGCATATTTTCGATTGCGTGGACGGCGGATTCGGCGAAAACGAGGCTGTTGACGTTGTCGTAAGACCCGAGGACGTGGACGTGGTTGCACCCGAGGCGGGAATGCTCACCGGTAAGGTTACGAGCGTTACCTTCAAGGGCGTTCACTACGAGATAATTGTAGATATCCGCGGCTTCAAGTGGATGATTCAGTCTACCGATTACGTCTCCCCCGAGGCTACTATCGGCATTTACATTGAGCCCGATGCAATACATATCATGAAAAAGTCCAAGTATTCCGGCATGTTCGGCGACTACTCCTCCTTCTCCGACGAGATGGACAGGCTCTCCGATGCTGATGCTGCGGAGGAATTCTGATATGAAGAAAAAACATTCCATTATGCGCTCGATAGCTGCGGCTCCGCACGTGTTCTGGTCTATTCTCTTCATCATTCTGCCCTTGATTATCGTCGTATATTACGCTTTTACCGATAGCGAAGGCAGCTTTTCCTTTGAGAATATTCTGTCGCTTGCGGACTATGCTCCTATCTTTGCGCTCTCTCTTGAGCTATCTGTTATAGCTACCTTTATTTGCCTCATTATCGGCTATCCCATGGCGTATATTATCGCTAAGGCTAAGCCCGAGAGGCAGAAGCTTTATATTATGCTTCTTATGCTGCCGATGTGGACAAATCTCCTTATCCGTACCTACTCGATTATGGCGATACTTGACGACGGCGGCTTCCTCAACTCCCTGCTTAATACTTCACTTCATATAGTAGGAACTAAGGGCGCGGTTATTTTCGGTATGGTTTACGATTTCCTGCCCTATATGGTACTGCCTATTTACACCTGCGTTTCCAAGATTGACAAGAATATGTGGGAGGCGGCAAGCGACCTGGGCTGCAAGCCCGTTCAGGTTATGACCCGCGTAATCCTTCCCCTCTCTACCTCGGGAATTATCTCGGGTGTTACTATGGTGCTGGTTCCCTCTATAAGCACCTTCTATATTTCCCAAAAGCTTGGCGGAGGTACCTTCGAGCTTATAGGCGATACAATAGAGAGGCAGTTCGTAACGGGCGCGCTCAACACGGGTGCGGCTATCTCTCTCGTTATGATGATTCTGATACTCATTTCTCTGTCGGTAATGAATAGGTTCACCGACTCGGACGAAGGGGGTATTATCGTATGAAGCATCTGTCGAGAATTTACCTTATACTCATTTTTGGTATATTATATATACCAATTCTTACGCTTATTCTCTTCTCCTTCAACGCGGAGAACAGCACCGCGGTGTTCAGCGGCTTCAGCTTCAGGTGGTATATTGAGCTGTTTAATTCGCCGGATACCTTCGAGGCTTTGCGCAACACCTTGATACTTGCGGTGCTTTCGGCGCTGATATCTACGGTTATCGGCACTGCGGCGGCGGAGGGTATTTACAGAATGAGAAGCAAGCTTATGAAGTCGGCAATAAGCTCCGTGACGAATATTCCTATGATGAACCCCGATATCGTTACTGGTATGTCGATGATGCTGTTTTTCGTTGCCGTGTTCGGTATTCTCGGGCTTTCGGGTGACAGTATGGGCTTCGTTACTATGCTGATAGCTCACGTTACCTTCTGTCTGCCCTACGTTATCCTCTCGGTTTTGCCGAGAATTAACGAGCTTGGAAACTCACTTTCCGAGGCGGCGCTTGACCTTGGCTGTACCCCTATTCAGGCGTTCTTCAAGGTGAAGCTGCCTAATATTATGCCCGGTGTTATTTCGGGTATGGTTATGGCGTTTACTATGTCACTTGACGACTTCGTAATATCTTATTTTGTCGTCGGCTCCTCCAGCTTCCAGACCCTTCCCCTGCTCATCTATTCGATGACTAAAAAGAAGGTTACTCCCGATATGTACGCACTGTCAACTCTGGTTGTGGTGACTATCTTTATACTGCTGGTAATATCCAATCTCAAGAGTGGCAAGAGGGTTGGCGACAAGCGGAAAGGTGGTGTTAAGAAATGACAAAAAAGTCTATTTTAGCCATTATTTTCGCGGCAGTTTTGGTTTTCTCGCTATTTTCCTGCTCCGACGAAGGCGAGGACGGCGGTAATAATTTCAACGGTAAGGTTGTCACTTTAAACGTTTACAACTGGGGTGAATATATCTCCGATGGCTTCGAGGGGGCGCTTGATTCAAACGCCGCCTTTGAGGAATATTTTAACACAACCCTTGCAGAGAAATACGGCTTCCGCGTTGAGGTTAACTACACCACCTACGCAACAAACGAGGATATGTACTCGAAGATTAAAAACGGCGGCGGAAGCTTCGACGTTATCGTTCCCTCGGACTATATGATTGAGAAGATGATAAACGAGGATATGCTGCTTGAGTTTAACCCCGAGGAGCTGCCGAACTTCGTTAATATCGACGACGCCTTCAAGGGCGAGGGCGCGGTGTATGACCCTGGAAACAGGCACTCTGTTCCCTACACCTACGGTATGCTTGGAGTTATCTACAACGAGGCTCTCGTTGACAAGGAGGACTATGCCGACGGCAGCTGGGCTCTCCTTTGGAACCAGAAATACAAGGGTAAAATACTCCAATTCAACAATCCCCGCGACGCATTCGGCTCGGCTATGTACTTCTTAAATCTTGATGTTAACTCAAATTCCCTCGACGTATGGACTGCTGCCCGTAATAAGCTGGCGGAGCAGAAGCCTCTCGTTCAGGGCTACGTTAACGACGAGATATTTAATAAGATGACTACGGCTTCTGCGGCTGTTGCGCCTTATTTTGCAGGTGATTTCCTCATTATGGCATCGCAAAACGATGACCTTTCCTTCTATTACCCGAAGGAAGGCACGAACTACTTCGTTGACGCTATGTGTATTCCTAAGACGGCGAAAAACCCCGATATCGCAAAGGAATATATTAACTTTATGCTTAGCGAGGAGGCGGCTGTGGCTAACGCTCTGTACGTTGGTTACGCCTCACCTAACAAGGTGGTTGTGGAAAGCGAAGATTACCGCGAGGGTATGGCGGAGCTTCACGAGGACTGGTACGAGATACTCTACGGTGTAAGTCCTGCGGAGGCTAACGTTAACTACTCCTATTCCCCGATTTACAAAAGCTTCACGCCCGAAATTCAGTCCCACGTAAACACTCTGTGGGAAAGCCTCAAAACCGAGAACTCTACTGAGCTGTGGGTGCATATTGCAAGTATTACGATAATCGTTGCAGTTGTTGCTCTTGCTTCGTATTCCGTGTTTATTAAGAAAAAGCGTTCAAGACACTACAGAATGCGTGACAGGGAAATAGCAAAGGCGAGGGCCGGTTTAAAAAAGTAGCACTTTAGAGCACCCGATTTACTGTCGGGTGCTTTTTTCTTGACAGTCTGTATCTGATGTGATAAAATGAGAGTTAGAAAAGAACAAGAATACTGCTTGAAAGAAGGGTTGGGTTTAGAGATATGAAAAGTCTTAAGGAAAACTTATGGCTGTGGGGGCAGAAGCCCGCAGGATACGACGGTGCGGGATACAACCTTCCAAAAGGAAATAAAATGACTCCGACAGAGGGGCTTGAATTCTTTGATATCCAAAATTTGTGCAGAGTAAAGCTCTCCTCGGAGGCGAGTAATTCCTTTCTCCACGACCAGTGGATAAGCGAGAATGCAAGCAAGATATGTCTATCGCTTGTCGGTGCGGGAGGAGAGGTTCCCAAGGTCGATATCGAGGATATTCTTACCCTCGCAAAATCGGACGAAAGAATAATTTCAGCCGTTATGGACGACTTCATAAGTAAAAAGCGAATGAAGGCATTTACGCCCGAGGTACTCGGTGGGTATATCGACCGCCTGCATAACAGCTTATCGCGTCCTTTGGAGCTTTGGTCTGTGCTGTACGAGCGTGATTTTGATATAACGCCCGTTGAGAGAGCAAGAATGTTTGACCTTACGACCTTCTGGATTTGGTTTGGTGATAATCTAAGTAACTATGAGAAGCATTTCAACCGCATTAGGGATATAGTTGACGGGGGCAGAATTATGCTTGGAATCTATATGTATGATTTCGGTAACGGGTGTCCTCTTTCAGATGATTCTATGAGGCGTCAGCTTGAATTCGTTGAGAAGAAGTACGAAGAGGGGCTGATAGAGGGGGCTATTCTCTGCTCTAACGTTATCGCAGATATTGGTCTTAGTGCTGTTGATATAACAAGGAACTGGATAATCGGGCTGAAATAATTACAAAGCTCCGCTTAGAGATAAAGCGCCTACGAGGTTAGCCTCGCAGGCGCTTTGCTTTGTATTGGCTTATTTCAATTAACCCAAAAACGGGTTTTAGTGGGGTACCGTGTCGAGTTTTTCACCGTTTCAACTATGAATTGGTGTATTAGCTGCACCCTTAAACGCCCGTAAGGTCAAAGGGTGGAATAAAGCTTTCGCTTGCGGTGCCGTGCTGCTGGGTAAAGCCGTTTTTGACTCCGAGTCTTTCGGCATATTCTAAAAGGTCGCGGTATTCTGACCGGGTTACGGCTCTGTCAAGGGGAGACTTCATACCCGGCATCGGGGTATATTGGCTCATAAGGCTGACGTAAATATTATCTCCGTAGGTTTCGTAGAGATACTTAAGGGAAAGCTTAGCCTCTGCCACGCGACCCGGGAGAAGGAGAAGTCTCACTATTGTGCCTCGCTTCATAATACCTTCTCCGTCAAGGACGGGTGCGCCCGTCTGCCTAACCATTTCGGCAATTGCCAAGCGGGCAACGGTGGGATAGTCGGGGGCGCCTGAAAGCTCCTCTGCGGTTTTCGGCAGATAGTACTTCAAGTCGGGAAGGTAAATATCTATTACTCCGTCCAGGGCGCGGAGAGCTTCTACTGTATCGTAGCTGCCCGTATTGTAAACCGTGGGTACGGAAAGTCCCATATCTTTGGCGAGAAGAATTGCCTCCCTGACAGAGGGGGCGTAGTGAGTCGGGGTAACGAAATTTATATTGTGTGCGCCCTGGTTTTGAAGCTCGAGCATAATTTCCGCAAGGCGCATAACGGACACTTCTTTACCTATTCTGCCGCAAGATATCTCTCTATTCTGACAAAATACGCAGCCTAAAGAGCTGCCCGAGAAGAATATTGTTCCAGAGCCGCGAGTGCCCGAAATAGGCGGCTCCTCCCAATGGTGGAGGGCGGCGCGTGATAGGTATATTCTATCGGGCATAGAGCAAAAGCCCACCTTAACACTTCGGTCAACGCGGCAGCGTCTATGGCACAGAGTACATTCGGAATAGATGTTCTGCATATAGCTTCCTCCTCTCTTTCGGGGTTTATTTCTTTGTCGTAAAAGGATTATTTATCTATGCTGAAAAGGTTTGTTTTTCTGCTGTAAAAGGGGTTGTTCTTCTGTTCTAAAAAGGTCTATTATTCCGCCGTAATAAGGTTTGTTTCTTTACGGTAAAAGGGGTTGTTCTTCTGCTGTAAAAATTTAAGTTGACAGGGTGATGCTTTTGTGATAAAATATAGGTATCATTTATTTTGAGGTAAAGCATTTATGGATAAAAGACAAGATTACATATCCTGGGACGAGTACTTTATGGGTGTCGCTCTGCTGGCGGCGCAAAGGTCCAAGGACCCAAGCACTCAGGTAGGCGCGTGCATTATAGACGGGGACAAGAGAATACTTTCCACGGGATATAACGGCTTCCCTAAGGGCTGCTCCGACGATGAGTTCCCTTGGAACAGAGACGAGAAAAAGGGAGAGACCAAATATCAGTTCGTAGTACACGCAGAGCTTAACGCCATACTTAACGCAAGCGGAAAGTCACTTGCGGGCGCGAAGCTTTACGTTGCCCTTTTCCCCTGCCACGAGTGCGCAAAGGCTATAATTCAGTCGGGTATTACCGAGGTGGTTTACCTCTCGGATAAGTACCATAATACGCCCTCAACCGAGGCTTCGCGCAGAATGCTTAACTCCGCGGGAGTGAAGCTCACTCAGTTCAAGCCGACGAAGTCTCAGATAGTTCTCGGGTTCAATTAAATCATACACTGCTTCGGGTAACCGAGGCAGTTTTTTTATATAAAATTTTAGCATAGACAAGCGAAAATGTCAAGGGTGCGGTAGGGTGATTATAATTTATAATTTAGTTGTGTTGGAGTGCGCCAAAGTTTATTGAGTGCGGCGATTTTAGTGTGTGGCGGATAGTGGATTGGCGCGACAGTCGCTTGATTGAGGGTGGTGTGGACTGCTTGAATTTGTCTTTTTTCATTTTTTATTGGTTCATATATTTGTTTTTTGAATTATGAGTATATTTTTCCGATTTTGGGCTTGACATTCCGTGTCGGCGCGGATATAATATATTCATTACTTGCGATGATGCGGAAAGAGTAGCTTTGGATACTCTCCATTACAGAGACGGGGCGGTTGGTGAAAGCTCCGAGGAGATGCCGAGGTGAAGCAGTCCGCTAGCACAGAGCCAGAAAGACCTCGTCATAAGCTCTGCGGGGGCGCCCGTTACAGCGCGAAGTATCTTAGTCCGCAAGGCGGGGCTGTTTACTTACAGAGGGAGTGTGCCGCGAGGGGCTCCGAATAACGGTGGTAACACGTATTTAAGCGTCCGTAATATACCATAATAGGTATGTTACGGATTTTTTATTTTATTTTTTCAAAGGAGATTTGTTATGAACAAGGATTTACTTAAGCTTTTGGAGAGCTCGGCGCGTATGAGCTGCGAGGATATGGCTTGCGCCCTTGGAACTAGTAGAGATGAGGTAGAAAGAGAGCTTGGGGAGCTTGAGCGGAGCGGAGTTATCCGCGGATACAAGGCTATCATTGACGGTGATGCGATTGACGGCGAGGCGGTCAGCGCAATAATCGAGCTGAAGGTTACGCCAAAGGCGGGACTCGGATTTGAGGACGTGGCGGAGAGGATTGCATCATACCCGTACGTTGAGTCGGTTTCGCTGATGTCGGGAGTGTGCGACCTTCTTGTGACGGTCAGGGGAAAAAGCTTCAAGGAGGTATGCACCTTCGTTGCAGAGGAGCTGGCGGTTATTGACGGGGTTACCTCAACTGCTACGCAGTTTATTATGAAAAAATACAAGGAATACGGTGTTCCTCTTTTTGGGGACGCTGACGACGGGCGCGGGAGGATATCCTTATGATAGATTACGAAAGGGTAATATCAAGGAGGGCAAGAGAGATTAAGCCCTCGGGTATAAGGCGGTTTTTTGATATTGCGGGGACTATGGAGGGGGTAATATCGCTGGGTGTCGGCGAGCCCGACTTCAGAACGCCATACCGGGTGCGTAAGGCAGGTATTCGCTCCTTAGAGCTGGCAAACACGAGATACACGGCAAACAGGGGGCTTGAGTCGCTTAGGCGCGAGATTGCAAGCTATAATAAGAGAAGGTATAAAATAGACTACGACCCTGCCTCGGAGGTGCTTGTGACGGTTGGGGGCAGCGAGGCTATTGATATTGTGCTGAGGGCGATTATCAACCCCGGTGACGAGGTAATAATACCCACTCCGTCCTACGTATGCTACGAGCCGATGACCTCTCTTGCAGGCGGAGCTGCGGTTAGTGTAAATACGAGGCTCGAGGACGGCTTCAAGCTGACGGCAGAGCAGCTAAGGGCGGCTATAAGCGAGAGGACGAAGGCTCTCATACTTCCCTACCCCTCAAACCCCACGGGCGCAATACTCGACCTTGCGGATATTGAGGCTATCCGCGACGTGCTTTCGGGGACGGATATAATCGTTATTGCCGACGAGATTTATGCGGAGCTGACCTTTGGGCGTGAGCATATAAGCGTGGCGTCAATACCCGATATGAGGGAAAGGACGGTGGTTGTCAGCGGCTTTTCCAAAGCGTTCTCTATGACGGGCTGGAGGCTTGGCTACGCGCTGGGACCTGAGCCTCTGATACGCGAGATAACGAAAATACACCAATACGCCATTATGTGCGCTCCCACAACCTCACAGCACGCGGCAATAGAGGCTCTGAGAAGCTGTGACGGTGACGTCCTTGAAATGGTACGGGAATACGATATGCGCAGAAGGCTTATGGTCAAGGGCTTCAACGACCTGGGGCTTGAGTGCCTCGAGCCACGTGGCGCGTTCTATGCGTTCCCGTCCATAAAAAGCACGGGGCTTACGTCCGAGGAGTTCTGCGAGAGGCTTCTGTATTCTAAAAAGGTGGCATTGGTGCCCGGGGTTGCCTTCGGTGAGTCGGGCGAGGGCTACGTGCGCGCCTCTTACTGCTATTCGCTTATGCATATTAAAGAGGCGCTACGGAGAATTCGGGAGTTTCTTTCTGAATTATAATTTTTCTTTTCTGCCCTGAATAGTTTCTTAACTTTGGGGAATTATTTAAGGGACAGAAAGGAGATTTATTATGAAAAATCTGTTATTATCCTGCATAGCACTGCTCATCACCGCTATGCTGCTTGCGATTATGCCGACCGAAGCCGAGGCAAAGATATATGAGGACACGCTGCGCTTACATATACTTGCGCCCTCGGACAGCGAAGAGGACCAGGCTCTGAAGCTCAAGGTACGGGATATGGTGCTTTCGGAGTACGGCGAGAGGCTCTCGGGCTGCGCCGATATCGGCGAGGCGGAAAGCACTGCCGAGGGGCTGCTCTCGGATATTGAAGGGAGAGTATGCGAATATCTTTCGGAGCTTGGTTACAGCTTCGGCGCGACGGTAACTCTCAGTGAGGAGTGGTACGATACGAGGGAGTACGACGGCTTCACTCTGCCGAGGGGCAGCTACAAATCGCTCCGAATAATACTTGGCGAGGGCGAGGGCAAAAATTGGTGGTGTGTGATGTACCCGCCCTTATGCCTTGATGCGGCATGTGAGCCTTCGCCGAAGGACGACGCGCTTTTGGGATACTCGGGCGAGGAGACGAGGCTTATCAGTTCGGGAAAATATAACGTGAAATTTAAGCTTCTTGAGATTTTTTCCGATGCTTTTTGCCGAAACCGTTGATTTTACTTGGGATATGTGTTAAAATTATAAGAAAGAAAACCGTGCTATAGGCACGTATCCCGGAGAAATTATGGCTAAGACAGACGGAAAGACTATTGCCGACAACAGAAAGGCTCGGCACGATTATTTTGTAATAGAGACCTACGAGGCAGGAATTGAGCTGTTCGGAACAGAGGTCAAATCCTTGCGCGCAGGTACTGTAAATTTAAAGGACGCTTACTGTGAGATAGACGAGGGGGAGCTTTTTGCGCTCGGAGTGCATATAAGCCCCTACGAGCAGGGGAATATCTTCAACAGAGACCCTCTGCGCCCGAAGAAGCTTCTTATGCATAAAAGAGAGATTATGAAGCTTGCGGGACTTGTGTCCAGAGAGGGCTATACGCTCGTGCCTCTGTCGCTATACTTCAAGGGCTCAAACGTCAAGATGTGCGTGGGGCTATGTAAGGGTAAAAAGCTCTACGACAAGAGAGACGACGCCGCAAGGCGCGACGCCGACAGGACTATTGAAAAGCATATGAAAAACAGGTTCTGACGAAGAGCTATCTACGCCTTCGAGTGCCGCGGATAGGTATGCTCTAGTTTGTTATAAAACAAGAAAAGACTTCCTTTTTGGAAGTCTTTTCTTTTTGCCGGAAAGCATAAGCTATCTGCACTATATGGCGGTTGATTATGCTTTTGCATCGAGGTGGTCAAATATAATCTGC
>JAFUPM010000055.1 GCA_017481225.1 Clostridia bacterium | reverse complement strand
CAGACTGCAAGACGGGGCAAATCTTTCTGAATGGAATTGCTACCCCCGCACTTGGTGCGCTGGGTAACGATTGGGAAGACTTCACCCTGACACCGGGAATAAACCAGATCGGCTTCTCTTATTCCGAATGGGTAGAAGCGGACTACGCACCCACATTCAAGGTCAAGTATAGAGAGGTGTTCCTATGATTATATATTTTGCAGACAGGCGAATGCAGGTGCTTGGACACGCCACAACCACCCTGCCTGAAGGCTATGTAATTACCGAAGACCTGAAGACCGAGGACGTGGAAAGCGGAGTGGCATCATTCACCTGCCGTGTGGGATTTAACGAAAAAAACCGCTTGGCACTTGAAGCAATGACCAATGCCGGCAACTACCTTCTGCGAAGCCATGACGGTGAAAATGAATTCTACACAATCATAGACACCGAAATTGACACAAAAAATCAAGATATATATATCTACGCAGAAGATGCCGGGCTTGATTTGCTCAACGAAATAGCGGGCGAATTTGAAGCCACAGAAACGCAAACAGCGGAATGGTATATCAACAAATACATCCTTGACAGCGGCTTTGAAATCGGCATAAACGATATACCCGCAGGCACCACAAGGAAGCTTGCATGGGAAGGTGAATCAACCGTCACAGCAAGGCTTGCCAGCATAGCAACCCAATTCGGTGACTATGAGATATCATATTCCTTCGATATCAAGGGGCTAATCATCACAAACAAATATGTCAATATCCACAAAAAGCGGGGCAGGGACGATGGCGTGCAGCTCCGCCTTAACAAGGAAATTGACAAAATCATCACTACAAAGTCCGTTGCCAATTTGGCAACGGCTTTTGTATGTGAAGGTGGTGTCCCCGAAGATGCCGAAGAACCTATCACCTTAAAGGGCTACACCTACAAGGGCGAGGATGATGATGACTTCTTCGTTGACACCAACGGATTATTGAAATCACGCAAGGCTAACGAAAAATGGAGCCGCTATGTGTGGAATAAGGAGCCGAACCAGCTATCAGGATATGAGGGCTATATAGTCAGACCTTTTTCCTATGACACCACCGACCAGCAGACCCTATGCTCACACGCAATCACCGAGCTGAAGAAGGTCTGCGATATGGAAGTGAACTATGAGATAGACATCAAGAAACTTCCCGAGGGTGTCAAAATCGGTGACAGGGTCAACATCATAGACGATGGCGGCGAATTGTACGTATCGACAAGGGTGCTGAAGCTTGAAACATCCGTGGTGGATCAGGAATACACTGCAACCCTTGGAGAGCATCTCATCAAGCAAAGCGGAATATCCCAGAAGGTCATTGAGCTAGCGGCAGAATTTGCGAAAACATCACAATCAGCCGCAAGAGCATTGGCTGTGGCGAACAGTGCCAACACGGCAGCAATAGCAGCACAGGCGCAGGCAGATGTGGCAGCGCAATCGGCAATAGATGCCAACGCAGCCGCAGAGGAAGCCCAGAAAAGCGCAAGCGCAGCATCGGAATCAGCCGCAACAGCTGAAGCCAAGGCACTAGCAGCCGAAGCCGCTGTTGACAAGGTAGAAGCAAGCGTTGAATCAATTACAAATTCGGTTGAAAATGCGGAAAAGGCGGCAGAGAATGCCGAGCTAGCCGCAGAAATAGCCGAAAGAGAAGCGGCAGAAGCAGCCACAGCAGCAAGCAACGCAGAAGCTGATGCAGCCGAAGCAAAGACCGCCGCAGGGGAAGCAAAGACCGCTTCCGAATCTGCTGTGACCAAAGCCGACACGGCAATCAGCACAGCCGGAGAAGCCACTACACTGGCACAATCCGCTTCTGATACAGCCGCCGCAGCCAAGCTTGATGCAGAGCAGGCAGAAAAGGACGTTGCGACATTCGGTGAAAATCTGGAAACATACAAGAAAACGATGGAAGCCGACTATGCCAGAAAGACAGACCTGACCGAAACAACATCACACCTGCAAGCGCAAATAACAGCCAATGCGGGGCAAATCAGCTCAACCATACAACAGGTCACCACCATTGACGAAACAGCCAACGATGCAAAGGAAAAGGCTGAAGCGGCACAATCAGCAGCGGCGACAGCTCAAAGCCAAGCGGATCAGGCAACGGCAGATGCACAGACTGCACAAAACAAAGCCAATGAAGCCGCTAGTGCAGCAGCAAGCGCACAAAGCGAAGCTGACAAAGCAAAAGCGGCGGCAGCCACGGCGCAGGGAGTTGCCGATAAAGCCGAATCCGACCTTGAAGCAGCAAAGGCTGACCTTGCCACAGTACAAGGCAGAGTTGATGCAACAGAGGACGAAATCGCAGCAGCACAACAGGCTGTTGTGGAAGCCCAGAGCGCAGCAGACCAAGCCAAGACAGATGCAGCTACAGCCGCCCAAAAAGCAGCCGATGCACAGACCACGGCAGACACAGCCGTCACAAATGCCGCTAATGCCCAGAGTGCCGCAGACGATGCAGCAAGCAAGGCAAATGCAGCACAAAAGACCGCTGACGAAGCCAAAGGCGATGCATCCGAAGCGCAGACCAAAGCAAATGAAGCGGCAACAGCTGCGGCAAATGCACAGTCAACGGCAAACACCGCAGTCACGAATGCAGCCACAGCACAGGCAAAAGCTAATCAGGCGGCACAGGACGCTGCAGATGCACAAAAGGCAGCCGATGATGCTGATGCCAAGGCAGCGGCAGCACAAACAGACCTGAACACTGCAAAGCAAAACCTTGCTGACACCATATCAAGAGTGGATGCCACCGAGGACGAAGTTGCAGCGGCACAGCAAGCCGTGGTGAAAGCACAGGAAGCGGCTGACACGGCAGATGCTCTTGCCAAAGCAGCACAGACCACTGCTGACACAGCAAAAACAAACGCAGCCACGGCGCAAAAGGCGGCTGATGATGCCCAAGATGCGGCAGACAAAGCCAAAGCGGCTGCTGATTTGGCGAAAGAAGCAGCCGATAAAGCACAGGCTGATGCAGATGCCCTTAAAATCCGTGTGACAACGGCTGAAACGGACATCAAGCAGACCAAGGATGCTATTGCCCTATGCGCCACGAAGACAGAGCTTAAATTGTTGCAGGTTGGTGGTCGCAACCTGCTTTGCAACAGCACAAGTTTTTATGTCCACGGGGCAGCAACGGGTATCACTGGCGAAGTGACAGAAGAAGGGTATCTTCGTATTGTTGCGGCAAGTGGGAATGAAAACTGGATTTCACTTAGACTTGGCAACAATTACACGTTGGTCGAAGATGCGCTTTCAGAGGGCGATGCATTTACCATCTCTTTTGCAATGCGGTCACCCGATGCCACAACCCCACCCAAGGTCTACATTAAACAGGGTATGGGCTATTATGCGATGACAGGACAGTTATCAAGCGCATGGTCTACCGTGTACTATTCTGGAACTTGGAAGGACACCAATGATATAACACCGCATCTTGGATTAAGCGGTCTTGTGGGTACCTTTGAAATTAAGAATTGCAAGATTGAAAAAGGCAACAAAGCCACGGACTGGACACCAGCACCGGAAGATGTGACCGCAGAAATGCTTGCGGGTGATGAAGCCCTGCGAGGTGAGATGACGGAAAAAGAATCAACCATCTTGACCACTGCCGAGGGCATCACACTGAAGCACCTTGAAAATTATGTCGATGCCGATGAATATGGGGCTTTCAAGGAAACCACCGAAGCATCACTTGACATCGAAAACGGTCAGCTTGGCATTGCAATCAAGAAAACGCAGGAAAACCTTGATAAAACGAATGAGGACTTGCAAGCGGAAATCAGCCAAAGGGCAAAACACTTCGATTTTACCGATGAGGGAATGAAAATCCATACCGGTGCAGAAGACGGAATGTCCCTAGTGCTGGACAACGATGAAGCCAAATTCACCCATAAAGGCGTTGTCCTTGGCACTTGGAGTGGTGAAAAGCAATCCTTCACCACGGAAACTGTCATAGCCAACAAAGAGCTTCAAATCTTCCCCTTCGCCTTCAAGGTACGCACCGAGGCGGACGGCTCCAAAACATTAACATTTTCAAAGGTAGGTGGCTAATATGGCAACAAGCGGAAGCAAAACAATTGCGGTGACATCTTGGGATGACCTTGTATTCAGCTGGTCAGTAGCAGCCCAAGATGCCCGCAACAATCACACCACAGTTAGCTGGACTTTGAAGCTTGTGGCGGGGTCATCCGGTAGAATTTCATCGTCAGCATCAAAAGCTTGGTCGGTGACGGTCAATGGGGTGACCTACAGCGGAACCAACACCATTGGCATATCAAACAATTCGACCAAAACACTTGCGAGTGGTCAAACACAAATCAATCACAATGCCGATGGAACAAAGAGCTTCAGCTACAGCTTTAGTCAGGCATTCGATATAACGTTTTCGGGGTCGAGCATAGGCACGAAATCGGGAAGCGGCACCGGAGAATTGCCCACAATTCCCAGACAATCCACCCTGACCGTTGCGGCGGGTACACTCGGCACGGCGCAGACAATGACAATAACCCGCAAAACTACCGCACACAAGAACAAGATCAGATACAAGTGCGGCAGTGCTTCCGGTTATATTGCGGGGTCTGCAAGTGCATATACAAGCGACACAAGCATATCTTGGACACCGCCAATTGCACTGGCTAGCCAAAACACCTATGGCACAACGGTCACAGTAACGGTGTACCTAGATACATACCTGACAACCGGGGCATTGGTAGGCACTACAACATATTATGTAAACTATTCAATCCCCGCATCGGTGAAGCCGTCCTGCACCATAACAGTGGAAGACCCCACAGGAGTTGCTGATGCTCACGGCTGGGCGAAGGGCGTTTCAAAATTTAAGGTTGTAATAACACCCACAACTTCATATGGTTCGGCAATCGCTTCATATAGCACCACGGCAAACGGAAGCACCTACACCACGGCAAGCTTCACCACCGATGTGCTGAAATCTTCAGGAAACTTGACAATCACTGCAACCGTCAAGGATAACCGAGGGCGCACCGGCACGGCATCAAAAACGATTAGTGTTGACGATTATTCGCCCTGCACAATTGTGAAATTTGTTGCTGAACGTTGCGAAGCTGACGGAACCGACAACCCAGAAGGCGAATATATCAAAGCCACAATACAAGTGGCTGTGCATTCATTGGCTGTGGGAAATTTGTCCCCGAATCTTTGGTACAAAAAGGCTTCAGAGAGCGAGAACGAATACACCTTCCTCAATTTGAGTAGCGATGAATTGGGTGTTTACGAGGATTTACAATCAGGCGCAGAAATATGGGTTGTCCTACCCGTGGCGGATGGGTCAAATTCGTATGATATCAAATTCACCATTGATGACGGCATAAGCAGCGCAACAAGGGTTGTGACAGTATCAACGGCATTTGCGCTGATGGAATTTAACATCGACAAAAAAGCCGTTGCATTCGGAAAGCGTATCGAGGAAGAAAACCTGTTCGATGTAGGCTTGCAGTCAAGATTTATGGGCGGACTAAAACCGCCCGTCCTTGAACCTGAAACCGATCTGAATGAGGTTAGGACACCGAACACCTACACGGGCGCAAATATAAGCAGTTATAACTACGCAAACTGCCCCGTGACAAGCGGCACCTTCACCTTGATTGTAGAAAGCGGTGGCGAGGACGGGCAGGTTATTCAGACCTATAAAACGGTTAGCAAGTACAGACCCGAAATATTTGTGCGCCATTATTACCAAGGTGCGTGGGGTAACTGGCTCTGGAGTTCCACCGATGAATTTGTGCTGTATGAGAGCGCAGCCGGCTCCACTGGTCAAATAACCCTATCTGCTTCGTCTGCGAATTATCGGTATTTGGAAATTTACTTTACCGACAACAACGGCAAGAGTGGTGGCTATACCAAGGTGTGGAATCCCGCCGGAAAAACGGTCTGCTTGCATATACAAGAAGCAGGGTCAACCATATTCAGCCGTCAAACCCTATACCATATATCAGGCACTACTATGGCACCCGATACAACAACGGCAAGCTATTTCAAAATGACTTCAGCCGGAGCTGTTACAACATCAATCGGCACCAACTACATCAAGATCGTCCGTGTCATTGGACGAGCATAGCGCAGGAAGGAGTGTATAGGTATGGACACAGAACACGAACAGCGACTGACCGCAACCGAAGAAAGGTCGAAATCCAATCAGCACAGGCTGAATGAGGTTGAAAGGCGGCAAAACAACCTCGAAGAACTTGTCGGCACCGTCAAGGCATTGGCAATCCGGGAAGAAAACGTTGAATCCGTTGTCAAGGAAATCAAGCTCGATGTCAAAGAGCTAACCGGAAAGTCAGGCAAGCGGTGGGACACCATAGTTGACAAGGTTCTATTGACCATAGTCGGCGCAATCCTGCTTTTCATAATGGCAAAGCTGGGATTTTAACCGCATAAAAATTCACAAAGGAAAGGGGGGAGAGAAGATGCCAAAGCTGAGCATAAGAACCAGCCTGAATTCCGTGGTGCTTGTCGGTGCGTTTTGCGGGTGGGATATTGATAAGGCTGTAAGGGTAGACCGCAAAAGGGATAACAAGCTAATTCATTTTGAGGACATGCCCGAGGGAGAGTACAGAGTGCTTTCCTGCAGGTCCTATCAAGGCGGGGAAGTATATCCGACAGACCGAAGACAAATGGCAAACCGTTATTTTAACGGGGAGCAAGACGAAACAATCAATTGCTATTTCTAAAAAAGGAGAGAAAACAAAATGGAAACAATTGAACTTATATTCCGCATCCTTATGGCGAATTGGCAGAGAGCATTAACGGGAGGAATCATCGTGGCGTGTGTAGCAATCTTTCTCACGGGAGCGCTTAAAAAGGCGTGGCTTGGAAAAATCAAGAACAAGCTGCTCCGCAAGGCGTTGCTTTGGTTGGCTTCCTTGGTTCTTTCGTTCCCTACCACCGCACTTTATTTTGTGGGCGATAATATATCGTTCAGGTGGTATTGGTATGCGTGTGCGCTGATGTGCTTCTTTACCACCGTTACGTATGTTTTTTATGAAAACACAGGACTTCGTGACATCATCCATTGGATAGGTGGAAAGACCGTAGGCAAATATGCAAGTGTCCTTGTAGCGGCGTGGTTTGCGGCAAAAGATAATGAAGATACCACAAACAAGCTGACGATGACCACCGATGAGCTGAAGGAAGTGGTGAAAACCGAAATGAAGAAACAGTATAAAGAAGACCCCAACCTCAAAAACATATAGTATACAAAGGAGAAACAAAATGATTAAAGTTGTATTAACAATTATGGACGATGTATGCCTTGCCAACGGTAAGGATGTCAATGCAACTCACTTACTTGAGGTTGCAAAGACCTATGGCAAGGTTACCAACTTTGATGACGAAGTTGCAGGGCTGAAGGCTGAGTACCAGAAGTCACTTGATAACGTTGTCGCTCAGAACAAAGCTCTCGAGGCGCAGAACATTAACGCTGAGGAGCTCGTCTGGCTCAACTTCATCCGTGAGCGCAAGGCTATCGAGACCGAGGGCTTCGTGAAGCAGATCGATGCCCGTGATAAGGTTATCGAGGAAGTGCGTGCGGACAGCCAGAAGCGTGCCGAGCAGCTCGCTCTCTTTGCCGAGCAGCTCAAAGAAATGGCAACGTAAAACCCAGCCACGGGCAGCAAGAAGTAATCCGGCACAATTTAATACAAAGGGGCAGTCTTTCGGGACTGCCTTTTTTCTTTTTATGCCGAAAATGAAATATTTGCGGCAAATATTATCACTATACTTATAATCTTTTGTGATGGAAATTAACTTTTAACCGTTAAAAAGTGCATTTCAATTCGGAATTATGAGTTATAACTCACAATTCCTGAATTAAAACATACCTACAACTCAAATTGAATAACTGAAAAACAACTTAAATTTCACTTCTTTGGAAAGGACAGATGACAAATGGCAATCAAAGCATATTCAAAAGCGAAAGACGGAAACAAAAAACTATCCACGAACTTCAGAGTAAAGGAATTCGCCTGCACCGATGGCAGCGACCCGATATTCATCGATTCCGAGCTGGTGACCGTGCTGCAGAATATCCGCACCCACTTCGGCAAATCCGTGACAATCACATCCGCCTACCGCACACCAACCAAAAACAAAGCTATCGGCGGGGAGAAATATTCCCAGCACCTATATGGCAAAGCAGCTGACATCAAGGTGAAGGGTGCAACACCAAAGCAAGTTGCAGCATACGCAGAGAAGCTCCTGCCGAAGAAGGGCGGCATCGGAACATACAGCTCCTTCACCCATATTGACGTGCGCAGCACCAAAGCCCGTTGGAAAGGATAACTTGCTGGTAACTTGCCGGCAACTTGCAGCAGCACAAGCCAGCCAGCACAAGCCACGCAGGGCGCAAAAACATTCTGCGAGTAAATGGAAGGGTAAAAAAGAAAAGCCCACAGAAGCGAAAATTTGAGGGCATAGAAAAGGGAACAGGGCAGAGCCTTGTTCCCTCTTTTTTTATTCGTCCATATGCGCTCCGCAGTGGGGGCAGAAATCAACTAAATAAGCCAACCCATTCGGAGCCGGGAGAGCTTCACCCTTGCAGCAGGAACAGATTGCATCATCACAAATGCTTGCCGCTGTACCGGGGGAATCAGCTTTCACCCACCGCCCGTGCATCACCAAATCCTTGCGGATCAGAGCCTTGATGTAGGTCTGCTTCCGGGGTTGCTTTTCCACCTGCTCAATCAGGGCAGATTCGGATGGATAGAAGTCAAGCAGCAGCCGCTTCTGCGGAAGGTGCTTCTTGGAATTCTTCATAGCGCACTCCTTTCCGCCGGGCTGAACTCAACAAGCTCACCCTCGACAATTTGATAAGACCTCGCACCGAAGCAATAATGCGTGACAGACTTGCTCTCGGTGTCATAAACGGTGTAGGGCTTACGGTACCGCTTGCCCAAGGACTGGATATAACGCACGGCACTATCAAGAGCGGTAAACCGCTTCGTGCTGGTGGATGTGTTAACGATAAACATAGGCTGCTCCTTTCGATTTTCTGGTGGTGGTACGCATATCCCTGAGAGGTGCGTGCAAAAGGTCAATGCTCGGATCGTAAGACAAGCAATCTTTCCAGAAGACAAAACCCTGCAAGGTTTCATCCCACACAACAACACGTGCTGTGTATTCCCTACGCATCTCATCAACAAAGTCCTCAAACTCGTCCAAGCGGTCATATTGCTTCGACCAACCAAACCCGGTTGAGCCGCTGCAGTAATTGACAGTGTACTTCTTATCCATCTTGGCTATTCCTTTCTCCGGACTTGTGACCGGACGGCTTACGCCGTGTGCATTACCCCGCCGAAGCGGGTCACTCTGCGATTGCTTATCTGCTTACCAACTCAACTGTCAGACAACCAACACCGCCATAGGAACCGTGGCTGTAAAAGCTACCAAGAATTTTTATTGCTTCATCATCAGCAGGCTCAACTTCAAAGCCTATGGTTTTTTCATTGGGATACCACTGATTTGCGGGGGCGGGGGTTTCGGTTACCTTGGTAACTCTGAGGTTTGCACCGTGGAAACGAATTACATCGTTCTTCTGGATTTCATCATAGCGGATTGTCATTTTTTGCATCCTTTTCAAATTTTATTTGGTTGTCCTCGGTTTGCCTTTTCTTAGGGATGGTCGTCTAAAGATTTTTCCCTGACCCGCACGTTCGACACATTGTCACGCTGTTGGAATCTTGTATACTCTCTGCCCGAGGACACTTGTATAGTACCATACCCCAAGGGGCAAATGATGTTAGTTCTGATACTAAATTGATAACAAAATGTTAACAAGAAAAGCCACCGGAAAGCCCGGTGGCATAGGTACTATTGGTTCAATTTTTCCTGCATCTGCTCCTTTGAAATGATACCCTTGATATAAAGCTCGAGGATCGTCTCAACATAGACCGCCTTGCGCTCCCGATATTCCTCTTCGGTGATTTCCCCGGAGAGAAGGAGCTGTTCCAGCCTTCCCAATGCATTCATCGTGGTTCACCTCCTTTGTTCTGGCATATACAACATAGATGAACCAACGAGCTTGGCCATATGGAAATGGTCGCAGCTATAATCTACCAGCTCACCCGCAACCTTACTCCCGAGGAGGTTAAGGCAGGAGGCTTCGATAAATACTACGTTGACCACGGCGCAGGCATCTATCCCTGCTCGGCGGCAGGCGTGCCCTTCAATGCTATGGCAATAGCCTCTAAGGAGGACCCCCTCGCCTCTATCACCGAGGACCTGGCTGCGGAGCAGAAGGCACGTGCTATGTACGATAACATTCTCCGTCTCTCCGACGACCCCGACGTCAACGACGCCATCAAATTCCTTCGCCAGCGCGAGGTGGTGCACTTCCAGCGCTTCGGCGAAGCGATGAATATTTTACTTGAAAAGTAAAAAATTCGGTGAAATCTGCCTATGGCAGATGAAATCCACCCATAGCCTCGCCCTATGGGTAGTGAAACGGCACGAGAGTGTTAGAAAACAACTAAGTGTTGTTTTCCCTCGAGTGTGACCGAGCCGCAGCGAGACAGGTGTCGGCAAAGCCGACGGAGAGGGTGGATGAAATCCGACAAATCGGATGAAATCTTCGCTGTGCGAAGGTGATAAGTTAGATTATGAGGTCTTTGACCGAATAACTGATTTTCCTACGGCAAAATCGACTTCACTTGAGGTATAGCCTCAAACTTCACTTTGCATTCAGCAAAACTTCACTTGCCTAAAAGGCAAACTTCACCAATAAAACAGGGCGGTTTGAGTAGTCAAATCGTCCTATTTACTTTTCTGTTTGTGTATGATATAATGGAAATAAAAACATCAACTTTAAGGAGATTTATATGGCTGACTGGAGATTAGAGTTAAACGGTCATATGATAGAAGATTTATCCGGCACAACATTTTACAAGGTTACTTTCCCTGAATTTTGGGAAGTTGCTTACCGAGAGAAAAACGCTTTCTATCAAATGATTGAACGATATGCAAAATCTCATGTTGAAAGCAGCAATAAAGGACATGAATTCCTTGAAGGAGAGAGAATCCGACATTTTTGGCACGAGCATTGCGATTTATGTTACGAAAAGGCAATGACAGATATTAACTGTACTTTCTTTGTCACAGATGATTTAAGACATTGGATTTGTGAGAAATGCTTTACCGACTATAAGGAACAGTTTAATTGGCATGAAAAATCTGCAGAAGAACTGTATTCAAAAATATGACACCTTAATCTGCCTGTTTTGCCGAAGCTATGCGCATACTGATTGACGGTGTAATATATAAAGTCAAGCAAAAGAACGGCTTATAAATCAAGCCATTCTCTTTACTTTTTTGCGTGGGTGTGGTATAATGTACTTAACCAATAAACTTGATTTTAAGGAGGCTTTGTTTTATGATAAGAAGAATATCTGCTATTTTACTCTGTTTTGCAATTGCTGTTTCTTTTATTGCTTGCAATGACAATGCAGATTGCAATGACAATGTAGAGTTTAAAAAAACTCAAAATAAAACTATAGTATCCGATGACGGTACCGAATACACCTTTGTTGGTAATGAATGCGACGTTTGGTGCTTTGGGGAAAGAGAGTTTATCGGTCATGTCGCAGGAGAGGAAAACTTCTTAGATAACCTTACGATGACCACAAAAGCAGGAATGTATTCTGTTAACGGCAGTAAAGATACTTTGGTTAGATATTCACCCGATAACGAGTTTTACTCAGTATATGTGAAATCTGATTTACTCAAAACTGAAATATCCCTTGATAATTGCATCAGATTTGAGTTTGTGAAAGACTTGCTTTCTGGCAGAAATAATTATTCTCCGTCGCAAAAAGTAATAACAGAATGCGAACATTTTTTAACTGAAATTAGAAGCGGAAAAACAGCAAAGGATGCAGGATTGTATGAATTGATAAAGCAACCCGATGGAATGTTTAAAAATTTATATGTTTACGGCTACCTTTTCGGAGTTGTGCAGGAGGATATCAATTTAGTTATTCCTTTGAAAATAATGTCATTTGATGATAAAGCATATTCCATTGAGCTTGATGGTATAGAGTATGTTTTGCCTGAAGAATGGATAAATGAACTGACCGTTAAATAAAATACTTTACGTTGACTGTATTGCCAAAGCTATGCGCATACTGATGGACGGAAAATAATACTGTCATAGATATTCTTCAAAAGCGCGATAACACATAAGCGCTATACAAAAATCAAAAACAACCGAAAATGCAAATAAAACTTTGCAAATTCGGTTGTTTTCTTTATTGCGTATCGCGTTTATGGTGTTATCTAAACGGAAAACTAATCAAAAATTGTGCAACATTAATGCGCCATTAACGGTCAACTCCCATAAGTCCTACCCACTGGAAATCCTCCATATTGTGTCTGATAATATAGTCGATGTATGAGATTATCAGTCTTGCGGAGAAGAGGTATCCCATAGGGTTCATATGCCCGTTCAGGAAGAAATCGCGTCTGAAGTCGGCGTTGTAATCGGGACCGTACTTACAGAGGTCAATTACATATACGCCCTCAAACATATCGGCAATATCTCTTATTGCCTTTGCTGCCGCCTCGGTTTTTTTAGCTCTTTCCTCGCCTCTGTCGGAGCCTTTCGGAATTGTGATAAGGAAGAACTTCGCATCGGGTTGGATAGCCTTGTATCTTTGAATAATTGCGCAATAATTTCCGTAGAAGGTATCGCCGTTTTTCCTGTAGTCCTCAAGGCAGACGTCATCTCTCGAGCCAATCTCGTGACCTTTGTTAATAATATCGTTGACCCCGAGTCCGATTATGTAGGCATTAGCCGCAAGATTTGACTTCCAATATCCCTTGGAGTTTGCGAAGCTCTGCACATAGTCCCTTGCCGTCATACCGCCTTTTGCGAAAACGTAAACCTTAGAGCCTGTTATCTTCTCAATATGCGCACCCCAGGAGTACTCGTACATATCGTAAAATAACTTTCTGCCGTCCTCGTAGTTAACCTGGAACTCACCCGAAGCAAGGCTGTCGCCTATGCAAGCAATAGTCGGGAATATTCCAACGAACCCACCGCCTTCAATAATTCTGTCAAGAGGAAGCTCGCTCTCGTCTCCCATAAATTTTTTCATATCCATATTTCGTTTCCTTTCCGCTATTCTTGCAGTATCAAAGCTCGAAGCTTTTGCTGTATCTCAGAGGCGAGATGCCGTAGGTGCGTCTGAACTTGTCCGAAAAATAATTAGAGTCATTGAAGCCGCAGCTGTATGCAATCTCGGATATACTTTTGGTTCCCCTTTGCTGCAGCAGCTTCTCTGCGTGCTGGAGTCTTACGAGGGTTAAAAATTCGTTAAAGCCGAACCCCGTGTCGCGTTTAAAGGTTCTTGAAAGATGCTCGGGGCTGACAAAACAGCTCTTCGCCACACCGGAAAGCTTTATATCCTGCTGGAAGTTCTGCTTTATGTAGCCTATGACGTTTTCTATCATCGCGTTTTTCGAGGAGACTATTCCGCTGGCTGTAAGATTACGGGCAAGGAAGAAGAAGAGCAGCTTCATTCTCGCCATAATCGACTCCGCGGAAAACTCGTCGGGGTTTTTATACTCCTCGTCGATTTTTTTGAATATTGCGTGAATATCTCTCGTAATCTGGGGATTGCGGAAAATATACACCGACTCGCCCATTTTCTCCTTCGCCGCCTTGGGGATAAAGTGGTCGGAGCATTCTATGAGAGCGCGGGCATGCTCCTCTCCGCCGTAGTTCGTGCGGTGAATTATACCCTCGGGTATCAAAACGACGTCTCCCGCCATTACCTCGTAGGACTTATTATCTATGAAGTAATTGCAGCCGCCGCTAATCATATAATAGATTTCAAATTTATCGTGATAGTGATGGGAATGCATAGTGCCGCCCACCTGCTTTTTGTTGCTGTAAATGAATACGGCGCCCTCGGGAAAAATGATGTCAGCCATAGATTTTTCTCCTCCTTCGGAGTGTGCTACGTATATACTAGCACAAATAATCAAAAAAATCAAGAAATTTCCCACAAAAAATATATTAAAATATCAAGTAAATTAAGGCGGAGGCTTTTTCATTAATATATAATTATGGTAGAATACATTATTTTTTGACTCGAAAGGACACATTGAAATGAATTTTGAAAAGAAACAGAGAGTAGAGAAGGTCATTCAGTTCGGCGAGGGCGGCTTCCTTCGCGGCTTCGTTGATTGGATGCTCCAGAAGGTAAACGACTCCTCCGACTTTAACGGCAGCGTAGTTGTAGTACAGCCCATAGAGCAGGGAATGTGCGATATGCTCACCGCGCAGAACGGCGTTTATACTCACATCATTCGCGGTGTTGAGGGCGTGGACAAAACCTTAGTTGACGTAATCTCCCGTTGCGTTAAGCCCTACGAGGACTTCGCTGGATATCTTGCCCTTGCGGAGAACCCCGATTTCCGCTTCGTTGTATCTAACACCACCGAGTCGGGCATAGTATATTCCGATGAGGATAAGCTTACCGACGCACCTCCCAAAACCTTCCCCGCGAAGGTAACCCTTCTTCTTAAGCGCAGATATGAGCTTGGTCTCCCCGGCTTTGTCTTCCTCCCCTGCGAGCTTATTGACAGAAACGGCGACAATCTCAAAAAGTGCATACTCAAGTATGCCGACCTCTGGAGCCTCGGCGACGGCTTCAAGGCGTGGGTAGAGAAGGAGAACGTATTCACCAACACCCTCGTTGACCGTATCAACACAGGCTACCCCAAGGGCGAGCAGCTTGACCTCGGATACGAGGACAATATGGTTAACACCTCCGAGTTCTTCCACCTTTGGGTCATCGAGACCGACTTCGACCTTGACGCGGAGCTTCCTTTCTCCAAGGCAAATCTCAACGTTATCATCACACCCGACAAGCTTGAGATGTACCGCACAAGAAAGGTAAGAATTCTCAACGGCGCACACACCTCCCTCGTTCCCTACGCTCTTCTTTCCGGCTTCGATACCGTAAAGAGCTGTATTGACGATGAGGTTATGTACGAGCATATCAGAAAGTGCGTATTCGACGAGATTATTCCCACCCTCGACCTTCCCGCAGACGAGCTTGACAGCTATGCAAAGAGCGTTCTTGAGCGCTTCGGCAACCCCTACATCAAGCACTACCTTTCCTCCATAGCTCTTAACTCCGTCTCTAAGTTCAAGGTGCGCGTTCTTCCCTCGATTCTCGAGTACATAAAGAGATATAACAAAATGCCCGAAACTCTCCTCTTCGCCTTCGCTAAGCTCATTGAGTTCTACAAAACCGATATGACCAGCGACGCGCCCGAGGTCGTTGAGTTTATGAAAAATCACAGCACCGCCGAAATACTTAAGAATGCCGAGCTTTGGGGCGAGGACCTCTCCCGTCTTACCTCCGAGGTTGAGAAGTACGTCGGTTAATAGGAAAGGATTTTGAAATGGTAATTAACAGACTTGATAACGTTGATATCAACCTCGAGGACGGTCACAAGTACGCCCTCCGTGATATCAAAGCAGGCGAAAATATCATAAAATACGGCAACCCCATAGGCCACGCCACCTGCGATATCAAAGCTGGCGAGCACGTCCACACCCATAACGTAAAGACTAATCTCTCGGGCAACCTCGAGTACGTTTACGAGCCCACCTTCTACGATATTCCCGAAGAGGCAGAGGGCAGAACCTTTATGGGATATGTACGTGAGAACGGCGACGTCGGTATCAGAAACGAGATATGGATTGTTAACACCGTCGGCTGTGTAAACAAGGTTTCCCAAAGACTTGCGGAGCTTACGGGCGCGAGATATTTCCCTCACCCCTTCGGCTGCTCTCAGCTTGGCGATGACCAGACCGTGACACAGAAAATTCTCCGCGGAATGGTAAATCACCCCAACGCCGCAGGCGTTCTCGTTCTCGGTCTTGGCTGCGAGAATAATAACATCGAGGTTTTCAAAAAGGTACTTGGCGACTACAATCCCGACAGAGTTAAATTCCTTAACACCCAGGACGTAGACGACGACATCGAGGCAGGCGTTGCAATCATCAACGAGCTGAAGGCTTATGCGGCTAAATTTGAGCGTAAGCCCGTACCCGTGTCGAAATTACGCATAGGTCTTAAGTGCGGAGGCAGCGACGGATACAGCGGAATTACCGCCAATCCCCTTGTAGGCAGACTCTCCGATAAGGTTATCGCAATGGGAGGTAGCTGCGTTCTGACAGAGGTACCCGAAATGTTCGGCGCGGAGCATCTTCTTATGCAGAGATGCGAGTCCCGCGAGGTATTTGATAAGACCGTAAGCCTTATAAACGACTTCAAGGATTATTACACCCGTCATAACCTGGTTATCTACGAGAACCCCTCTCCCGGAAACAAGAAGGGCGGCATCACCACCCTCGAGGAGAAGTCTCTCGGCTGCGTACAGAAGGGCGGCCTTTCCAAGGTTGTTGACGTACTCGATTACGGCGACGTCCTCACAAAGAACGGACTCTCGCTTCTCAACGGTCCCGGTAACGATATCGTTGCAATAACCAACCTTATGGCTGCAGGCGTACATATCATTTTGTTCACCACAGGCAGAGGCACCCCCGTCGGCGGTCCCGTTCCTACGGTAAAGATTGCCACCAACCACTCTCTTGCCGAGCGCAAGAAAAATTGGATAGACTTCGATGCATCTCCCACACTTGAGGGCAACCCCCTTACCGACGAGCTGTTTGAGTACGTTATCAGCGTTGCCGAGGGTAAGGAGACCTGCAACGAACTTCACGATTACAGAGAAATTTCAATATTTAAGGACGGTGTAACCCTATGAGCTTTATTAACGATAACTTTATGCTTAAGGGCAAGGCTGCGAGAAAGCTTTACGCAATGGTAAAGGACCTTCCTATCATTGATTACCACTGCCACCTTTCTCCGAAGCAGATTGCCGAGAACTATCAGTTCAGAAACGCCTTCGACCTCTTCCTCGGCGGCGACCACTACAAGTGGCGTCAGATGCGTACCGCAGGAGTTGACGAGGAGTATATCACGGGCGGTGCTGACGAGTACGCTAAGTTCCGTGAGTTTGCGAAAACTCTCCCGAAGCTTATCGGCAACCCCCTTTATCATTGGACTCACCTTGAGCTTAAGAGATACTTCGGTATCGACGAGACTTTGAACGAGGAGTCCTGCGAGCGCATCTGGAATAAGTGCAACGAGCTTCTTGCAAAGCCCGAGTTCCGCGCCCAGTCCCTCATTCGTCGCTCCAACGTTGAGGTTATCTGCACTACCGATGACCCTGCCGATACTCTTGAGTATCACGCACAGTTAAAGGATTTTGAGACGAAAATTCTCCCCACCTTCCGTCCCGATAAGGCAGTAGAGATAGGCAAGGAAACCTTCCTCCCCTATATGAAGTCTATCGGTATTGACAGCTACGAGGCTCTCGTCGCTTGGATTAAGGAGAGAATTGCGTATTTCAACAGCTTCGGCTGCCGCCTCTCCGACCACGCCCTTGAGTACGTTCCCTACAGTGAGGGCGACCCCAAGGCTGCCTTTGAGAAAAAGCTTGCAGGCGAGGAGCTTACAAAGTGCGAGATTGACGCCTTCAAGTGCGCTATCCTTAAGGCTTGCGCCGAGGAGTACACCAAGCTTGGCTGGACTATGCAGCTTCATATCGGCGCTCTGCGTAACAATAACCGCAGAATGTACGATAAGCTCGGTCCCGACACAGGCTTCGACTCCATAAACGACCTTTGTATCGCTGAGGACCTCGGCGCATTTATGAATATGCTTGAGTATGCCGAGTGCCTTCCCAGAACTATTCTTTATACCCTTAACCCCAAGGACAACTACGTCCTCGGCACTATGCTCGGCTGCTTCCAGGGCTCGGGCATCGCAGGCAAGATTCAGTTCGGCTCGGGCTGGTGGTTCAACGACCAGCGCGACGGTATGGAAGCGCAGATGCAGGCTCTCGCTAACCTCGGTATGCTCTCTGCCTTCGTTGGTATGCTTACCGACAGCCGTTCCTTCGTATCCTACCCCCGTCACGAGTACTTCAGACGTATACTCTGCAACCTTATCGGTAAGTGGGTAGACGAGGGCGAGTATCCTGCCGATTATAAGGCTCTTGAGAAGATTGTAACAGGCATTGCATACTACAACGCAAAGGCTTATTTCCAGTTCTGACAAGAGCTAAAACCAAAAAACGCAACACGGGGCGGCTGTTTTATGCCGCCCCGTGCTTGTAAAGTACGAAAAGAAGCTGAACCTTGAGCTTGAATTCAAGCTTTCGGCTCAGCCATTTTCTTTTTTAGAAAAGAATATCCTCAACCTCAAGGCATATCGCGTGATATATGGGCAGGTGATATTCCTGTATCTTATACGTAGTGTTTTCGGGCGCGCGGACACAAACGTCGGACAGGTCAAGAAGCTCACCACCCGACTCACCCGTAAGAGAGATAACTGAAAGCCCCAGCGCCTTCGCGCACTTTGCCGCGTTAACTACGTTTTCGGCGCATCCCGAGGTGGATATTGCAATAAGTAAATCCCCGGGTCTGCCCATAGCATATACGAGCTGCGCGTAAGCCAGGGAAGGCTCCACGTCGTTTATGTAAGCCGACAGCGCGCCGGATACGGAGGGCAGGGGAACGGCGCAAATGCCGCGCTGCAGCTTCAGAGCAACCTCGCCTAAGCCTTCCGTAAGATGCTTCAGCTCCTTGCCCTCGGGTACCCGTTTTTTAATAAAGCCCTTGAGCAGCTCTCCTGCAATATGCTCGCAGTCGGCGTAGCTTCCTCCGTTTCCGCAGAGCAAAATTTTGCCGCCGTCCTTATGCGTGGTGGCTATAAGCTCCACAGCCTTTGCCACAGACTCCTTTACGCAAATCAGCTCCGGGTGCTTCTCTATCATTAAATCAACGTATTTCATAGGTACCTCCCCCGTTTTTTATTACTATTTATTAATTACAATTCAAAGCCGCCTCAGCAATAGCTATGGCTGCCACGTCACCTATGCTCTCGCCAAGCCCTGAGGGGACAATGGTGCAAATGTCTGCAGTGGCGCTGAGTGCCTCTTTTTTTAATGCGCTTATAACACCGTCAGCCAACAGGTCCTCGCACCGACGGTAGATGCTTCCTATTACAATTCTGTCGGGGTTAATAACGTCCGCAAGTATAGCAAGTCCCTCGCCGAGCATCCTTGAGCAGTTGTCGAAAACAGCTTTCGCATCGGGGTCTCCGTCTCTTGCGAGTGTAGCAATTTTTTCCGCATTTAACGCCTCGATTTTCTCGTCAGTATCGGCAGAAAAGGCAACACGCCCCCGACGTTTTGCCGATTTTGCAAGCGTTCTTGCCGCATTTGCAATACCTCCGCCGGAGCAGAAGCCCTCAAATGAGCCACGCTTTCCGTACCCGACGGGCCCCCGTCCGCGAAGCCTTATGTGCCCCACCTCTCCTGCCATACCGCAGGAGCCGGTATAAAGCCTGCCACCGAGTATAAGTCCGGCTCCAAGACCCGTGCCGAAGGTAAGGAAAATCATATTTTTCGCCCCGCGCCCAGCACCGTATTTCCACTCGGCAAGAGCGCAGGCGTTAGCATCGTTCATAAGCCTTGTTGGTACGCCGTAGCGTTTGTGAAGTATATCCGTAATATGTACGTTATCCCAGCCGGGTAGGTTCGGAGGGGACATAATCACGCCACATGTCTCGTCCAATGGACCTCCGCAGCTGATGCCTATGGCATCAAAGGGGCGAAGCCCGTCAGCCTCTTCTATTATCCTATCAACCGTTTTATTTACGTCCTCGGTTGCAAAGCGAACCTTTTTCTCAATTTTTACCTCGCTATTCTTGATCTCGCCAAGAACCAAGGCGCATTTTGTACCGCCGATATCTATTCCAAGTAGCATTTTTCCTCCGCCCGCGTACCTGATTTGGCTTTCGACACAACCGTGTCTGATTTACTCTCAATTTTATTATACTTTATTTTCGCTGAAATTGCAATAGTCTCTTTACATTAAAAATATTTTGTGGTACAATATAAAATGAGATTATATGGGCATAAATCTTATTGCCCGAAAAGTAATATTGGGAGGTGCCTATGAGCGATAGGTTTATTTTGAAAAGCGAATACAAGCCCACAGGCGACCAGCCCGAGGCTATCCGCGCCCTTACCGAGGGTATACTTGCAGGTGAGCGAGCGCAGACCCTGCTTGGCGTTACGGGCTCGGGTAAGACCTTCACTATGGCTAACGTTATAGCCAACCTTAACAGACCCACCCTCGTCCTCGCCCACAACAAAACTCTTGCCGCCCAGCTCTGCACAGAGTTCCGTTCATTTTTCCCCGACAATGCGGTGGAGTATTTCGTATCCTATTACGACTACTATCAGCCCGAGGCTTATATACCGGGAAAGGATATGTATATTGAGAAGGACGCGATGATAAACGAGGAAATAGATATGCTCCGACACAGCGCAACCTCCTCGCTTTTTGAGAGGCGCGACGTGATTATCGTGGCATCCGTGTCGTGTATTTACTCCCTCGGTGACCCCAATGAATATAATAGCCTGCTTATCGGTATCAGGTCGGGAGCCGAGATGTCCCGTGATGAGCTTATCCGCCGCCTCGTGTCTATCAGCTACGAGAGAAACGACGTGAATTTCGTCAGAAACAAGTTCCGCGTCCGCGGTGACGTGGTGGAGATTTTCCCTGCATCTAAGCGCGACAGTGCCATAAGAGTTGAGTTCTTCGGTGACGAAGTTGACCGCATCTGCCGAGTTAATCCACTGACGGGCGAGGTCCTCGAAGTCCTCTCCTACGTCTGCATTTTCCCCGCTACACACTACGCCGTATCCGATGATAAAAGAGAAGCGGCTCTCCTCGAAATTGAGGAGGAAATGCGGGAGCGTGTTGAGTTTTTCAAGTCACAGAACAAGCTAATCGAGGCGCAGAGAATAGAGGAAAGGACCAAATACGACCTGGAAATGCTCCGCGAGGTCGGCTTCTGCTCGGGTGTCGAGAACTACTCCCGTATCCTCTCGGGCAGACCTAAGGGCTCAACCCCGTACACCCTGCTTGATTATATGCCCGACGATTTTATTCTGTTCGTTGACGAGTCCCACGTAACCCTCCCCCAGGTAAGAGGTATGTCGGGAGGCGACTTCGCAAGAAAAAAGAATTTGGTAGAGTACGGCTTCCGCCTTCCCTCCGCCTTCGATAACCGTCCTCTCTTCTTCGAGGAGTTCGAGGAGAAGCTTGGGCAGATTGTTTTCGTCAGCGCGACCCCGGGCGACTACGAGCATAGGGAAAGCTCCTCCGTAGTCGAGCAGCTAATCCGTCCTACGGGACTTATTGACCCCGAAATCGACGTCCGTCCCATAGAGGGGCAGGTTGACGACCTTATCGGAGAGATAAGAGCCGTAGTCGAAAGGGGAGAGAAGGTCCTCGTCACAACTATGACAAAGAGCATGGCGGAGGATTTGACCGAGTATCTTTCCACCCACGGCATAAAGGTAAAATATATCCACCACCAGGTAGAAACAATGGAGCGTATGGAGATAATCCGCGACCTCCGTCTCGGTGAGTTCGACGTCCTCATTGGTATAAACCTTCTGAGGGAGGGACTTGATATACCCGAGGTATCCCTCGTTGCCATACTTGACGCAGACAAGGAGGGCTTCCTCCGCAGCGAAACCTCTCTCATTCAGACCGTCGGACGCGCCGCGAGAAACGTCAGAGGCAGAGTAATAATGTATGCTGACCGCATAACCGCCTCTATGAAGGGCGCAATAGACGAAACCAACCGCCGACGCGAGATACAGATGCGCTACAACGAGCAGCACGGTATCACCCCCGAGAGCATTAAAAAGAAGGTAGCCGACGTCATAGAGCTTGGCAAAAAGCCCGAAAGCGAGAAAAAGAAGAAGCTCACGAAGCTTGAGCGCGACCGTATGATAGATAGGCTTACTGCTGAAATGCGCGAGGCGGCGCGTACCCTTGAGTTTGAGAAGGCTGCGTTTATCCGCGACCAAATCAAGGAGCTGAAAAGCACGAAATAGATTTTATTCTCACCGCATAAAAACCTAAAAGAACAGGAAAAACAGCTGAAATGTCAAGAAATATTGTCATTAAAGGTGCAAAAGTTAACAATTTAAAGAATATAGACCTTACCATTCCGCGCGATAAGCTCGTAGTCCTTACGGGACTTTCGGGCAGCGGAAAGTCCTCTCTTGCCTTCGATACCCTCTACGCCGAGGGTCACCGCAGATTTGTTGAGAGCCTCTCCTCATACGCGAGAATGTTCTTAGGTCAGATGGACAAGCCCGAGGTTGACCTTATAGAGGGGCGTTCTCCCGCTATATCCATAGACCAGAAAACGACCTCGAAGAACCCTCGCTCCACCGTTGGCACAGTAACCGAGATATACGATTATCTGCGCTTGCTTTATGCGCGAGTCGGTATCCCTCATTGCCCGGTGTGTGGCAAGGAAATAAAGCAACAGAGCCTTGACCAGATAGTTGACCGCATACTCTCACTTCCCGAGGGAACGAGATTTATGGTTCTCGCCCCCATAGTTAAGGCGCAGAAGGGTATGCACGAGAAGGTGTTTTCCGATGCCCGAAAGTCGGGCTTTGCCCGTGTGAGAGTTGACGGCAATATGTACGACCTCACCGAGGACATTTCCTTAGACAAAAATATCAAGCACACGGTAGATATAGTAGTGGACCGCCTGGTTATTCGCGGCGATATCCGTCCGAGGCTTTCCGACTCCGTTGAGAGCGCGCTTAAGGTTTGCGACGGGCGAGTCTCGGTTCTTGTCGTTGAGCGCGACGGTTCTGACGGCGAGGAGCTTGAGTTCTCCCAGAAGTACGCCTGCGAGGAGCACGGAATAAGCTTCCCCGAGCTCGAGCCCCGAATGTTCTCCTTCAATAACCCCATAGGCGCTTGCCCCGAGTGCGCAGGCATCGGCAATATGCAACGCATATCCGTAAAGAAGCTCATCCCCAACAAATCGCTGACTCTCCGCGACGGCGGCATAGCCGTCAACGGCTTTAAAACTCTGACCGAGGACTCCTGGACGGGACCCCTTATTGCCGCTGTGGGAGCTGATTTCGGCTTTACCCTTGATACACCGCTCTCGGAGTTCTCCGAGGAGGCGATGAACGTCCTTATGTACGGCGCAGGCTCAAAAAGGTACAGTGTCAGAAGATACTTCGGCGGCACGGGCAAGGACCAGACCACAACCTTTGACGGCATCGTCAAAATGATAGAGAAGCGTATGCGTATGGCAGGCGGAGACTACTATCAGGAGTTCGTCGAGGAGGTAGCCTGCCCGAGATGCCGTGGCAGAAGACTTTCGGATATGGTTCTCGGAGTCACCGTCGGCGGACTGAATATCGACGAAATTTGCTCTCTTTCCATAGAGAAAATGCTCGCCTTTGTGGAGGGCTTAAGCTTCGGCGAGGAGGAGACCAAAATTGCGAAGGAAATACTCAAGGAAATTAAGGCTCGACTGAACTTCCTTATCAGCGTAGGACTGGATTACCTGAACCTTTCGCGCACCGCGGGAACTCTCTCGGGAGGCGAAGCGCAGAGAATTCGCCTTGCTACCCAGATTGGCTCTGCCTTGACGGGAGTTCTCTATATTCTCGACGAGCCGAGTATAGGACTTCACCAGAGAGATAACGGCAAGCTTATCGGCACCTTGAAGAACCTTCGCGACCTTGGTAACAGCGTCATTGTCGTAGAGCATGACGAGGACACTATGCTCGCAGCCGACTTCATAGTAGACGTAGGACCTGGAGCAGGAATACACGGCGGCGAAATCGTCGCCGCAGGAACACCCGACGAGGTCAAAAAGTGCGAAAAATCTATCACGGGTGCCTACTTATCGGGCAGAAAGGCAATTTCCGTGCCTAAAGCACGCAGGGCGGGAACGGGTGAATTTCTTCGCATTAGAGGTGCTGAGGAAAACAATCTGAAAAAGCTTGACGTAGATATTCCTCTCGGCACCTTCACGGCTGTTACAGGCGTTTCGGGAAGCGGTAAATCCTCCCTTATAAATTCAATTCTATACAGAACTCTCGCCCGTGACCTTAACCGCGCCATAACCTATCCCGGCAAGGTGGAGAGCATCACGGGACTTGAGCATCTCGATAAGGTTATAGCCATTGACCAAAGCCCCATCGGCAGAACGCCCAGGTCAAACCCTGCTACCTATACGGGACTTTTCACAGATATCAGAAACCTCTTTGCCTCTACCCGTGATGCGAAGGCCAAGGGCTACGATGCAGGCAGGTTCTCCTTCAACGTCCGCGGCGGCAGATGCGAAGCCTGCGAGGGCGACGGTGTCAAGTGCATTGAAATGAACTTCTTACCCGACGTTTACGTCAAGTGCGACGTCTGCAAGGGCAAACGCTATAACCGAGACACTCTGGACGTCAAGTACAAGGGCAAAAATATTTATGATGTCCTCGAAATGTCGGTAGAGGAGGGAATTACCTTCTTCGACGGTCTCCCTTCCTTGAAGCGCAAGCTGCAGACACTCTTTGACGTAGGACTTGGATATATTAAAATCGGACAGTCCTCAACCACCCTTTCGGGAGGAGAAGCTCAGCGAGTTAAGCTTGCAACCGAGCTTTCCAAGCGCTCGACGGGCAAGACTATCTATATCCTCGACGAGCCCACCACGGGCTTGCACAGCGAGGACGTATCCAAGCTTATCGCTATACTCCAGCGCTTAGCCGACGGCGGAAACACCGTAGTCGTTATCGAGCATAATCTTGACCTTATCAAGACTGCCGACTGTATCATAGACCTCGGTCCCGAGGGCGGTGACGGAGGAGGAACCTTGGTTGCCAAGGGTACGCCCGAGGAGGTTGCGAGGTGCGAAAAATCATACACGGGTGCCTTCCTTCGTGAGAAATTGGGGTTATCGTGATGTATTACGGAGCAATTAAAAAATTCGATATTGCCAACGGCGAGGGCATACGGACAACCCTCTTTGTCAGCGGCTGCCGCAACAGATGCCCGGGCTGCTTTCAGCCTGAAACCTGGGCTTTCGATTACGGTATGCCCTTCGGCACCGACGCCGAGCGCGAAATTCTCGACAGCCTTAAAAACCCTTCTGTCCGCGGCTTCACCGTCCTGGGTGGCGAGCCTATGGAGCCGGAAAATCAGCGAGAGCTGCTCCCCCTTTTGCATAAGGTAAAGTCTCTTTATCCCGACAAAAGCATTTGGCTCTATACAGGCAACCTCTACGAGGAGCTGACGGGGGACGTGGGCTCTCACCCGAAGTGCTTGGATATTACACCGGAGCTTCTCTCCTACGTGGATATCCTGGTTGACGGCAGGTTTGAGGAGTCAAAGAAAAGTCTTGGACTAAGATTTCGCGGCTCGCAAAATCAGCGCATAATAGATTTGAACAAAACCCGAGAGTCGGGAAGTATCGTAATTTGGGAAGGCTGCAAGGAGGATAAAGTCTACGCCTCCGTCACGGATTAAAAGCCTAAAATACAGCTTATACCCCCACCCGTGTTGAAAAAACGCAAGAAAGGACAGAAAATGAAGGTAAATATCAAAAAGCTCGACGAGCGCGCGAAGCTCCCCACCTACGGCACCGAGTACTCGGCAGGTGCGGACCTTTACGCCCTTACGGATACCGAAATTGAAATACCCCCTCACACCACCGCGCTTATCTCCACAGGCATTGCCATAGAGATTCCCGAGGGCTACTGCGGATTAATCTTCGCCAGAAGCGGACTTGCCACCAAGCGAGGACTTGCCCCTGCCAACAAGGTTGGCGTTATTGATGCCGACTACAGAGGCGAAATTAAGGTCGCTCTCCATAACCATACCGATGCACCTGCTGCTGTCGGTGCCTACGAAAGAGTAGCGCAGCTTGCTATAGTGCCCTTCCTTAAGGCTGAATTTAACGAGGTCACAGACCTTTCCGACACCACTCGCGGCGCGGGCGGCTTCGGTTCTACGGGCAGAATCTAAGTCAAAAAACTTTTAAAAATTCAAACGGGCTTTTTTGGGAGCCTTCGTCCGCGGTTGCCGACTTAAAACAGTAATCGCCAGCACTCAGATAATTCCGATAAATTTACGCCGAGGCAATAAGCTTGCCTCGGCGTTTACTCTTTCTACCGTTACCGGTTATAACTTGGATTTGATTTTTTTCACTATTATTTGTCCTAAAAAACTGAAAAAGAGAATTGCTGTTGACAACGCGCCCGATGGGTGATAAAATAAAGAAAAACCAAAGCGGTTGTGCGATTTTTCGTCTCTCCGTTCCTCAAGCTCCGCCCGTGGCAGAAAAATCGCAAGAAAGACAAGGCAAAGACGCCCTTTTCTATGATAATAAGCCGTTGCTATCCAGGATAGTTTAACGTATACGGTTGAACTTTTTTCTTTCTTTTATGTTTTTAACCAATTCGGGAGGAATATATGATGTTAATGATTGTGGGTGGTCACTCAGGAGATGAAGCCGTAATGGCAGGTCCTATTGCCGCGAAGGCAGTAAGAGACGGAGGAGCTTGCGTATTCGTAGGAGCAACCAACGGCGACGGAGGTCATCCGATACTTGAACGTTCACAGTATGCAGCACAGAAAAATAAGGAAGCGTATGAAGCTGCCAAAATTTTAGGAGCCGAGTGCGAATTATGGAATATTTCCAGTGGGCAACTAGAGGTTAGCTTGGAAAACGTGCAGCGTTTAGCCACGTTAATCAGACGGTATCAGCCCGATACAGTAATTACACATTGGCGCAATAGTATGCATACGGACCACGTAGCGGCTTATTATATCACTACAAAAGCTATAAGACTTGCAGCAAATCAAAGCTATGAGGATGGACAGGAAGTATTCAAGGTAAGTGAATTGTATTTTGGAGACAATTGGGAGGATGCCGACGGTTTCGCACCCGACGTTTACGTATCTATACTTTCGGAAGATGAAGAAAAGTGGCTGGAGGCGTGTAATTGCTTTGAGTTTTTCAGAGGCAGCTTTTATAATTTCAATTACAGAGGATATTATGAAGCTTTGCACCGTATGAGAGGTGCGCTGGCTGCGAGAAAAGCAGGAGAAGGACATTCAGGCTTGGCAGTTGGACTAATGAAAGCACCCAAAACCGCTTACGACTTTATCGTATGTGACAATAAATAAAAAGATTGGAGAAAACAAATGATCAGAAAATATAAAGGAACCGACTTTGATAGGATAATATCCCTTTGGAACAAAGCTCTTCCTGAGCACTCGGTAGACAGACGCGCCTTTGTAAAAAACGTGCTGTTAGATATGAATATGGACCCCGAAGGCTTCCTTGTAGCCGAGGAAAACGGGGAGATTGTCGGCTTCGTTTGGGCACTGGTCAGACGCTATCCCGTTGACGTTGGCGCCCCCTCAGAGGAGGAAAAGTCGTATATTAACATCCTCGCCCTGGATGATGAAAACCCCGAAAAATTCAACACGGGTCGCGCATTATTGACGGCGGCGGAGGAATATATCCGTTCAAAGGGCAAAAAGCTTATCGTTGTGTCGGGCTATTCTCCAAACTACGTTTACCCAGGACTCAGCACCGCACGCCCCGATTACATAGAGCTATTCGAGAGTATGGGCTACGTTCAGGGAGGCGGTCACTACTCCATCGGTATAGATCTGCTCCGCTTCGGTGAGAACAAGGAAATCGAAGAGCTGAAAAGAAAGAGGGAGGAGGAAGGCTACCTTATCACCCCCCTTACCGATGCTCTCGTGCTCGATTTAATGAATTACACCTTCCCGGGCTGGACTCACAGATTTAGAAGACTCATAAACGAAACAATGGACTACGATAAGGTGCGCCTGGTCCTCAAGGATGGCGTTATCATCGGTTGCGCCGTATTCGGCGACCCATACAGCTCTGATGAGCGCTTCGGTCCTTACGGAGTCAACGCGGATTATCGCGGCCTCGGCCTTGGCAAGCTGCTGCTCTACGATACACTTATGGCAATGAAGCGCCGCGGACTTCGTCACGCCTGGGCGCAAAGTACCCCCATGGACGGTGCCGCGTTCTTCGTTTACGAGAAGATGGGCTTCGTTCGTACCGATCTTTTTATGACCTACCGCAAGGAGCTTTCCTAAGTTAGAGCTGCAAACAAAGCTGTGACAGTTACACCGACAATCCAATGTAGCTGTCAGCTCACCGTAGCTCAGAAGCGCAAATTTAGTCTCTTAACTTTGATAATTAACCGACTTACAAATTAATCTCTCGAAGTTAATATATTTTATTTAAAACTGAAAAACAACCGATTTTGCAAACCCAGCTTTACAAAACCGGTTGTTTTTTAACAATATTCTCTTGCTTTATTAGCAAATACCTTTTGCTTTAAAAAGCTTTTTTATTCGCAAATACTCTTTTTGCTTTAAAAAGCTTTTTATTTAAAAATACTCTTTTGTAAAATAAATATCCTTCTTAGGAATTTTGAATTCCCTCCCGTCAAGATAGTCGAGCAGCGTCTCCTCGCTCTTATCAAAGGAGAACCTCAACTTATAGGAGTATAGCGCCTGGTACTTATATCCCTTAGCACGGTCCGCCTTGTTGACGCCGTACTTTCCGTCACCGATAAGTGGGTGACCTATATGCGCCATATGAGCGCGTATCTGGTGGGTCCTGCCCGTGAGAAGCTCCACCTCAAGGAGAGCTGTGCTACCCGCCTTTGCTATAACCTTATATTTAGTCCGTATTTCCTTTGCGCCCCTCGGGGGATTTTTGTCGTATACTCTCACAAGGTTGTTTTTATCGTCTTTAAGAAGGTATCCCGAAATCGTTGCCGCCTCTGGCGATGGTACTCCGTGTACTGCCGCAAGGTAATATTTATCTATTTCGCGCCTCTTGATTTTCTCGTTCATCACGCGCAGAGCCTCAGCATTTTTTGCCGCGATAACAATGCCGCCCGTGTTTCTGTCAATCCTGTTACAGAGAGCAGGCGCGAAGCTCATCTCACCCTCGGGGTCATACTCCCCCTTGCTCCAAAGGTAGGCTTGAATATGAGTTATGAGCGTATTGGTGGAGCCGCTTTCGTCCTCGTGTACCGACACACCCGGGCGCTTGTTGAGGAGCATAATATTTTCGTCCTCGTAAACTATATCCAGGTGGGGCGTTATGTTGGAAAAGGAGACGGTGCTTACCTTCTTCTCGAAGAATTCCTCGGGCAGGAAGCATTGCACCACGTCCCCCTCCGCGAGTATCTGATTGTTTTCGGCTCTTTTGCGGTTAACCTTTATTTTCTTAAGCCTTATGGACTTATATAAAAGGCTCATAGGCAGCTCGAGGGTCTTGGTAATAAACTTGTCAAGCCTCTGCCCCGAATCGTGTTTCTTGATTATAAGCTCTCGCATATTACTTTGTGCCGAAGATACGGTCACCCGCATCGCCGAGACCGGGAACGATATACGCGTGTTCGTTGAGCCTCTCGTCCTTTGCCGCGGCGTAAATATCTACGTCGGGGTGAGCCTCCTGAACCTTCCTTATACCCTCGGGCGCCGCAACGAGGCACATAAGCATAATATTCGTAGCGCCCTTCGCCTTAACCATAGAGATAGCGTCGGCAGCTGAGCCGCCCGTGGCAAGCATAGGGTCAACTATTATAACCAGCCTTTGCTCTATATCCTTTGGGAGCTTGCAGTAATACTCCACGGGCTCGTGGGTATCGGGGTCGCGGTAAAGACCGATATGCCCAACTCTCGCAACGGGAACAAGGCGGAGCAGTCCGTCCACCATACCGAGACCTGCGCGCAGAATAGGTACTATAGCCAGCTTTTTGCCCGCTATCCTTTTTTGCTTGCTTTTGCAGATAGGTGTCTCTATTTCCACTTCCTCAAGGGGCAGCTTTCTCGTAATTTCATAGCCCATAAGCATAGAAATTTCGTCAAGCAGTTCTCTGAAATCCTTCGAGGGAGTGTTCTTTTTTCTCATTATAGTCAGCTTGTGCTGTATAAGTGGGTGGTCAATAAGGTGGAAAGTACTCATTTTTACGTCCTCCGCATTTTTCTACATTTTAATTATACACAAACGGGCGCACCTTTTCAATACCAAAGCCCAATTTTTGTTTTGCGCTTTATTATTCCGAGCTGCAGTTTTGTAAAATACGCCCGAAATTATCCTATTTTACCAAATAATTATCCCATTTTCCCTTGACCTTGTGCTATATGTGTAGTACAATAAAGGAGTAGAGAAAATGTGAAAACTAAAAGGAGATAATTAAATGAAAAATCCCGAGCTGGTTATTATGGCTGCAGGAATGGGCAGCCGCTACGGAGGACTTAAGCAGATTGATAAGGTTGACTCCGAGGGCCACATAATCATAGACTTTTCCATATACGATGCCGTGAAGGCAGGCTTCCGCGACGTTACGTTTATAATTAAAAAGGAAATAGAGCGCGACTTCCGCGAGGTTATGGATGCTCACCTGGCAGGCAAAAACGTTAACGTGAAGTACGTTTACCAGGAGCTTGATAAGCTCCCCGAGGGCTACTCTGTACCCGAGGGCAGACGTAAGCCCTGGGGAACCGCCCACGCCCTTCTTTGCTGCCTTGGCACAGTTGACGCCCCCTTCGCGGTTATCAACGCCGACGATTACTACGGCGCAAACGCATTCAAAAAGATTTACGATTTTCTGAAGAATACAAGCGACGAGGGCAAAAGCCACTTCGCAATGGTTGGCTACCGCATCAAGAATACCGTAACCGAGCAGGGAACTGTTTCGCGCGGAGTATGTCAGTCGGACGAAAACGGTATGCTCGTCGAGATTGTTGAGCGCACGAAGATTGGCACCTCTGACGGTAAGATTTACTACACCGAGGACGGCGTTGACTACGACCTCGACCCCGAAACGCTGGTTTCTATGAACCTTTGGGGCTTCACTCCCGCCTATCTTGAGCAGTGCCGCCTCCGCTTCCCGAAGTTCCTTGACGAAAACCTTATAAAGAACCCCGAGAAGTGCGAGTTCTTCCTTCCCACCGTTGTCTCCGAGCTTATAGCCGAGGGGCTTTGCGACGTCAAGGTCCTCGACAACTCCGACAAATGGTACGGCGTCACCTACAAGGAGGATAAGGAAGCAGTCGTGGAAGCCTTCCGCGCCCTTAAGGCTGCAGGAGTATATCCCGAGAAATTCTGATAATCTGATAATAGGAGGGCAACCGTCTAAGGCTTGCCCTGCTAAACGCTTCACCTATTCGTTACACAAGCCCATAACGGCAGCCCCCCTTGGCGTGCTACTCTGCGCTAAACGAGGAGTTGACTTTTCAGACTTATTATGCTATAATAAATACAAAACCGAGGAGAATGCGGAGTACTAGCAATGGCTTTTTGAAGCAAATTGCGCCGCAGTAACTCGGTTTTTATTTTGCTTTTCACTTTCGTTTGCATAAGGCGTATAGTAGTTTTTTTGCTTTCGTTTTCACAAGATGCAGAGTAGTTTTTTCACCTTCGTTTGCATAAGGTATAAAGTAGTTTTTGCTTTTGTTTGCATAAGGTATAAAGTATTTTTTTACTTTTGTTTGCGCAAGATGCCGAATAGAAAATGTATTCGTCGGGCTATGAGGAACTCCTTCGGGCGCAGTATGCTGTGTTTTCCGTTTTTTCCCACAATATGTCCGGGAAAAAAGCAAAATGTCGAAGAAAAAAACTCAAAAATTTTCCAAAAACATATTGACAAAGCGAAAGTTATGTTGTATAATCATACAGGAGTTAGCAGAGGCTAACACCCTTAAATCACTCGAAAATCAAAAGAGGAGACTGTGATGAAGCTTACGGTAGCAGAGGAAGGAAAGGAATATATCATTCGCGATATCGAAACAGACGATGAAGAGCTGAATTCGTTTCTCTTTTCTCTCGGTTGCTACAGCGGCGAGCCTATTACCGTTATCAAGCACCGCAAGGGCGGCAGCGTTGTCGCAATCAAGGACGGAAGATACAATATAGACACCCAGCTCTCCGATGCAATAATAGTTGACTGATAAACAAATTAAAAGAGTAATCTTTAGATTACTTTTTTAAAGCCCAGGCGGTTAGCCTCCGCTAACCGAATAATACAGCTAATAAAAAAGAAATATATGCAGGAGGAATTTCCGCAATGAGAATTGCTTTAGCGGGTAATCCTAACAGTGGTAAAACCACCATGTTCAACGCTCTCACGGGTAGAAGTGAGAAGGTTGGAAACTGGGCCGGAGTTACCGTTGAAAAGAAGGAATACCACATCAAAAGGAGCCTTTACAGCGGGGAAGAGGAGATTATAGCGGTTGATCTTCCCGGTGCCTATTCTATGTCTCCCTTCACCTCGGAGGAGAGCATCACAAGCTCCTACGTAAAGAACGAGCATCCCGATGCCATAATCAACATCGTTGATGCCACGAACCTGAGCCGTAGCCTGTTCTTCACGACACAGCTGCTCGAGCTTGGAATTCCCGTAGTAGTCGCCCTTAACAAGGCAGACGTTAACAAAAAGAAGGAGACGAAAATCGACACGGCAGCACTCTCTGCGAAGCTTGGCTGTCCCGTTGTTGACACCGTTTCCACCTCGAACAAGGGACTTGACGAGCTGGTTAAAACCGCCGTATCAATAATTGGTACGGAGCAGAAGGCTCTCTATGCAGAGGGTCACGTTGACCTTACCAGCAAGGCTGCGGTTGAGGCGGCTGACAGAGCGCGCTTTGCCTTTGTAAACAGTATCGTTGCCGAGGTCGAGACGAGAAAGATATTCACAAAGGAGAGAAACTTCCAGGATAAAATCGACGAGGTTCTCACAAATAAGTGGGCAGGTATTCCGATTTTTGCCGTGGTTATGTTCGCGGTGTTCTGGATTTCCCAGGCAGGTCCCGGCGTGTGGATTGCCGACTTGTTCGTAGGCTGGCTCGAGGCGGGCCAGGAGGCTCTTGCAGGACTTATAATGGGCGATGCCGAGTCTCTTAATATCTGGGGCTCTATACTTATCGACGGTATTATCGGCGGTCTTATAGCCGTTATCGGATTTTTACCCCTGGTTATGGTAATGTATTTCCTTATCGCTCTCCTTGAGGACTGCGGCTATATGGCGCGCGCTACGGTTGTGCTTGACCCCATCTTCAAGAAGGTCGGACTTTCGGGCAAGTCGGTTATCCCCTTCGTTATCGGTACGGGTTGCGCTATTCCCGGCGTTATGGCTTGCCGTACTATCCGCAACGAGAGGGAGCGCAGAGCTACCGCAATGCTTGCACCCTTTATGCCCTGCGGAGCTAAGCTTCCCGTTATCGCCCTCTTTGCAGGCGTGTTCTTCGGCGACTCTCCCTGGGTCGGCGCTATGATGTACTTCGTAGGTATCGCAATAATTCTCGCCTGCGCGCTTCTTATTAACCTTCTCACAGGTCACAAGAGCAGGAAGTCCTTCTTCATTATGGAGCTTCCCGAGTACAAGGCACCGAGCTTTATCAGAGCGCTGCAGTCTATGTGTCAGCGCGGCTGGGCATACATAGTTAAGGCAGGTACCATTATCCTTGTATGTAACTTCGTCGTTCACGTAATGCAGAACTTCGATTGGAGCTTCAACGTAGTTGGTGAGGATGCGGCAAACACCTCTATCCTTGCAACTGTAGCTACCCCCTTCGCTTACATATTCGCCCCCGTTATCGGCTACGTTTCCTGGCAGCTGGCAGCAGCTTCCATAACCGGCTTTATCGCAAAGGAGAACGTTGTCGGCACTCTCGCCGTATGCTTCGGAATAACTAACCTTATTAACACCGACGAGCTTATGCTCGAGGCAGGCGCTAACGTATCCGAGGTTGCAAATGCATTCGGCACAGGCAGCGGCGGTGCAATGCTCGGCGCAGCGGCTCTCGCATATCTTATGTTCAACCTCTTCACACCCCCTTGCTTCGCGGCTATCGGCGCGATGAACGCAGAGATAAAGAGCAAAAAGTGGCTCTTCGCAGGAATAGGCTTACAGTTTGCCGTAGGTTATTCTATCGGCTTCCTTGTAAACTTCTTCGGCACTCTCTTCACGGGCGCAAAGTTTATAGCGCCCTGGACCGTTATCGTCGGCTGGGTAGTAGTTCTTGCCATCGCGGCTATTCTTACCTGTCTTATCATAAAGAGGAACCGCGAGATTAGCGCAGAGTACGAGCTTTCCGCAAAGCAGACGACAACCGTTTAATTAAAAATATGTCACCAATAGATTTTGTTGTAATAGGTATTATCCTGCTGATAATAGGCTCTGCCACAGCCTACATCATCAAAGCGAAAAAAAGCGGCAAAAAATGTATAGGCTGTCCCGATAGCGCTACCTGTCAGTCAAGGAGCGTATGCTCGGGCAACTGCTCCTGTTGCCGAGGCTGCTCATCGCAAAAAGCAGAAGATAATAACCCCTGAAGCCCGAGGCTGTCTTTTAAAAAGGCAGCCTCTTTTATTTTTTTGATTGTGTATGTCTTTTTTTGAATAGTAGTTTTCTTTTTTTAAAATGCTGTTTTTGCTCTATGAAAAGCATTCGTAATGTTTTATGAGTAGTATTTATGAATATTAGTTATAATGCTTTGGGATTTTTGGATATATACCTGAATATGTAGTTTGAATTTATTGTAGAACCTGCTTTTTCTCGATTATATACCTTTTAGGTGTTAAACCCGAGAATCTTTTAAAGAATTTGGTGAAGTAATAAACATCGCAAAATCCGAGCTCATAGCTTGCTTCCTTTATATTAAAAAGTCCGCTGGAAAGCAGCTCCTTTGCTAATCTAAACCTTAGCATATCGCGGTATTCAAGAATAGTCATTTTCATTTCATGCCGGAACTTTTTTCTTAAATGTGACTCGCTGATAGAGCAGTATTTTGCCAGCTCCTCGCTCGAAAAATTCTTCTTGAAATTGCTATGAAGAAATTGGACCGCTTTGTTGACTGATGCATCGGAGCAGGAGCACTCGTCTATCACACAGCGCAGCTTATCGTAGTATATTTTGAGGAATTGTATTTTACAAAAAATATAGCTTTCCAAATCTTGCCTTTGCCAGCTCTCATTTAACTGTTCAACGGTTTTTAAAAGCAGGCTGTCGCATCGGGAAATCTTTGGCATCATATTCATTATATCATCGGATTCGGGCGAAAAATCAAAGGCGGCGGTATAGTATGAGATTGACTCATCTGCTATGATTGAGTAGCTTTCTTTTTTTCTTAAAAATATAATATCGCCTGCATTTAGCAGAAAATAGCCTGCTGTTTTGCAATCGAAAATGCATTTCCCCTCTGTTATAATAACGAATCCATCCCAGGCTCTTGCTCTGCATATATAGTTAAAGCCGGCATCCTCGTGCTTGTGAATCAGGGTGTGGATTTTTTGAATATCAAAAATGAGCGGACCGCAAACATTCATTTTTTTAGCTCCCGTTTTCGTTTTTATTTATTATAACATAAAGGGATTGCTGTTTTGTTAATTTTTAAGAAAAAATAATCGTTTTTTACAAAAAAATATCATATTATCCATTTTAAATTTGCAAATTACGATGTATAATTATATTGAAAACTACATTTTTATTTGGAGAAGTTAGCATTGTTAAAGTTTGAAAAGATTGAACTGTTCAGCGCGAATCTTGGAAAAAAGGATAATATACCCGATATTACAGCGCCGAAAAATCATCTTTGGTTTATTCCTGACGAAACTGTTAGCGAAAAGGAAAGAGAGTTTATCGGTGTTGGCATGGTTTCATCAGTGCTTCCGTATAAAATGCAAAACTTATATGATAGAAGCTTTTGCAATAGGGAATATACAGCGGCAATCTTGGAAAACGATAGTCTCCGGGCGGTGTTTCTTCCTGAACTTGGCGGACGTCTTTGGTCGCTCTACGATAAAAAGCTGAAAAAGGATATTATATACAAAAACGATGCACTCATATTTGCAAATCTTGCCTTGAGAAATGCTTGGTTTGCAGGCGGTGTAGAGTGGAATGTTGGCGTCAGAGGACACACATATTTCACCTGTGCTCCGCTTTTTGCCGTGAAGGTTAACGGAAAGTGTGGAAACCATATTCTCAGAATGTACGAATATGAGGAAATTCGCGGACTTGTTTTCTGTATCGAAGCAACATTGGACGGTGACAAACTGCTGATTAATATTACCGTAAAAAACACAAAATCCGAGCCTACATATATGTATTGGTGGTCAAACATAGCGGTTGAACAAAAGCCCGGGACAAAATTCTTTGTGCCTGCAAACTGCTCATTTGTTACATCTTACCGCGATGGCGGCTTTTGCATATCGAAAGTCGATGTTCCGCATCTTTCAGGCAAGGACGTCTCTGACCCATATCACGCATACGATGCGATAGATTATTTCTTTGATATCCCGGATGAAAATAAAAAGTGGATTTCTTCCATAGGGGATGACGGCAAGGGCTTGCTTCAATACTCCGATAAGAGACTCTTTGGCAGAAAAGCATTTCTTTGGGGCAACATCACGGGTGGTCAGCACTGGAATAGCTGGCTTACTCGCGGACGCGACTATTATGAAATTCAGGCAGGACTTTGCAAAACCCAGTTTGAGCATTTTCTTCTTGACGGACAGGATGAAATTTCCTGGTTTGAGGTATATCAGGGCATAGATATTGGCTCGAATCAAGGCGAATGGTCGGAAATTACGGCAAAAATTGATGCCTTTGTTCCTGAAAAGCTTGATTTTTTGGATATGTTTGCCGAGGACTGTGTCGATGCGCCTGCGATTTTGGGACGCGGAAAAGGTTACCTCACCGAAAAAATCAGAGATACCCGTCTTCACGAAAAATGCTATTTTCCGAAAGAAAGCGTTGGGGAGGAAGAGAAATATTATCTTGATTTGTTAAACGGGATTTCCACCGACGCAGACGAGAATACCGAGTTTATCGCGGGAGCTGAGTGGAGAGCGCTAATCGAGTCTCGCTCGAATCTTACAGCCTTTGATAAATACATACTTGCTCTTATCTGCTACCGCGATGCCGAATACTCAGCTGCAAGAAAATATCTTGAGGAGTCTGTTGCTGTGGGCGAAAAATACTATTCTCTCGCAGCACTTGGGCTTTTGCTTAGCAATGTTTTCGGTGAATGTGAAAAAGCTCTTTTGTGTCTTCGCCGCGCGGTGGAGCTCGCTTCAAACAACCCCTCGTTGGTTGTAAAATACGGCGAAATTGCAATAAAATGCGGAGAATTCAATGAATTTATAAGCTTTTACAGCTCCGCTTCCGAGGAAATTAAGAATATAGGCAGACTAAAGATGTACGTAGGGCAGTGCCTTGTTGAAATCGGAGAAACGGAAAGAGCAAAGGAGTTTATAAATTCCGAGCTTGTGGTTGAGGACTTCAAGGAAGGCGAATATTCCGTATCGGGAATCTGGGTAAAGCTTTATAAAAAGGAAATGGCAAAGGCTATGGGCTGTGGGGAAGAGGATATAAGCGATGCTCTTGTTCTTTGCGAGCACCCGTTGCCATACGATATAGATTTCAGAATGCATTGATTTTAAATTTGGAGAAAAATATGAAGATTGAACGATTGGGAGCAGAGCATTACGACGAAATTCTCGCATTGCTTAATGCTGTTTTCGGAAGAAAAAATGGAAAAGAAATGAATTTTGAGCTTGAGATGCCCAAAATGTGCGCTCGCGACGATGAGCATATGAGTAAGCATTTCGGTATTTTCGATGGCGGACGCCTGGTTGCTTGCATGAGCGTTTACCCCTTTGATGCCTTTGTTTTTGGAAAGCATCTGAAATTTGCAACAACAGGCAATGTTGCCGTTCATTGGGATTATGAGGGGCGCGGTTATATGGGCGCAATACTTGATTATGCAATGAGCGAGGTTGAAAGACTTGATATTGATGTTGCAAGACTTGGCGGATTGCGAAGCCGCTATAACCGATACGGCTTTGAGGCTTGCGGACAAGGCTATAACTTCACATTTACCGATAAAAACCGCGAAAAAAAGATGAGAAATTACAACTCGGACTTGATTTTTAAGGAAATAACTCCGAGTGATACGGAATGGCTCGCGTTTTCGGCAAAGCTTTACAACAGCAATGGAATTTATGTGCCGAGAGATGGCGAAAACATTTATAAATCCCTCACAATGTGGAGAAATATTCCATATATCGCGTTTTCTGGAGATACTCCGATAGGTTATCTTTCCGCAAAGAACGGTGGAGATATAGCAGAGGCGTTCGGAATAGACATAAAGGCTCTTGGCGATGTGATTTGCTCATGGCAGAAAAGGTGCGCTTGCAGTGTAAGATTTTCACTGGAAGCTCATCAACTTGATGCTATCAGGCTGTTTTCTGCTGTTTGCGAATCGTTCTCGCTTGATTCTCCTTCGCATTTTAAAATTTGCAATTTTGAGAAAACTGTTGATGCATTCTTGAAGCTTAAGGCATCGTATCAGTCGCTCCCAAGCGGTGAGGTTTGCATCGGAATTGAGGATTACGGAACAATTCGTCTAGTGGTTGACGGCAAGGATGCTTTTTGCGAGCACACCGAAAAGTCTGCTGATATAACTCTTGATAAGCTTTCTGCTCATAGATATCTTTTCGGCCCGTATTCTCCAAGCTATACCGCTGAAGCATCTTACCTTGCCGAGGCATGGTTGCCCCTTCCGCTTAGTTGGAACGGTCAGGACAGAGTATAAAGGATTTGGTTTATGATAAGAACTCCCGACACAAGAAACATAATAAATAGGACTGATAAGCTGTTGAACAATCCCTACAAGGGCTTTATGTCATTTCAGCATTTCAGAGATGAGGCACTGTTTTCGGACTGCGATACCACGGGTGGCTGGGTTAAGGAGCATTATCCCGTTTACGATTGGGTAGAGCAGAGGGGCAGAGAGCAGGGATATTATCCGGATACTGAGATTGCGTATTTCCGTATCCTTTGGAAGGATTTTGAAAAGGAAGAGGGCAATTATGATTATTCGGTCATAGACCAAATCTTCGTGAGGGCAAAAGAGGAAAATCAGAGCATAATTCTCAGGCTTATGCCACATACAACGCGAGAAAACGAGGATGTTCCCGATTGGCTTCGTGCCGAGATATCTTGCCCTAAGAGACCGCCGACAGAGAGGGTAAAGGACTCGCCGAGCAACCCCATCTTTCTTGAAAAATTCGGCAGGGCGATAAAGGCTCTTGGAGCGCGATATGACGGAGCGCAGGGCTTTTATGCTATGGATATTTCTCTCACAGGAGCGTGGGGAGAGGGCCACGGCTTCAGAAGCTATCATATGGATGCGCTGAAAGCTCTTGTGGATGCTTATATTTCCGCATTTGAAAAGACTCATCTTTTAGGACAGCTTTGCTCGCCTGAGCTTTTGAAATACGCGCAAAGCCGTCGCCCTGTGGGATTCCGTGCAGATTGCTTGGGGAACGGCTATCACATGAATGTCTTTTTGCCCAAAAGCATTTACGAAATGGGTGACACATGGAAGACGGCTCCCATATCCTTCGAGACTTTTTGGTATTTGACAGAATGGAAAAAGCAGGGATGGGATATAGATGAAATTATTGAACAAAGCTTAAAATGGCATATCAGCAGTCTTAATGCCAAATCATCAACCATTCCGCACGAGTGGCGCGAAAAAATTGAGGAATGGATAAAGAAAATGGGTTATCGCTTTGCTGTAAGGCTTGCGGAATATCCGTCCTGCGCATCCTCAGACGATACACTTGAGCTTGTTCTTTGGATAGAAAATTCGGGAGTTGCTCCAATTTACTCTGCTTTGCCGTTTACCTTTAGACTTAAAGGTGAAGTCGGGGAGCATTGCTTCCAAACCGAAATCGATGCAAGAGGGTGGCTTCCCGGTGATTCAATCGAGCGCCTGTCAATCAGGCTTCCAAAAGAGATTGAGCGTGGAGAATATTCTCTTGAATTCAGACTTGGCGGCGGAGATTATCCTCTGGTCAGATTTGCTTCTGATGCCCCCACCTCCGATAACGGTTATATTAAAATAGGAAACATAAAAGTGAAATAAGCAATAAAGCAAGCAAAAACCGCTCGGAAATTTTTGACCCTTATCCATATTAGAAAAATATATTTACCCCACCCCCGTGTCATATTTTTGCGTCACCTTGCATAGGCTTAAATAAAAAAGCCACCCCTTGAAAGGAGCAAAAATGCGTAAAAATACACTCTCACGTATCCTTATATATGCCGTAGCTATTGCCGTGCCGCTTCTCGTAGGACTCTTATCCGCCCTTATAACACGGGGTAATATGGATATTTATTCCGAGCTGAATGCGCCGCCTCTTGCGCCTCCGGGCTGGCTGTTTCCCATTGTGTGGACCGTGCTTTACGTCTTAATGGGAGTCAGCTCGGCTATGGTTTTAATACACAGCGAGCGTAATAAAACGGCGGCGGAGCAGGGGATAAAGCTCTATATCATAAGCCTGTTTTTGAATTTCGGTTGGAGTATTGTTTTCTTTAATAACTCCGCCTATTTTATCGCTTTTTTGTGGTTGCTCGTATTGCTTTATTCCATAGTGCGCTACGTGCTGTGCTACCGCAGAGTAAGCCTTGTCTCGGCGTGGCTTCAGCTACCGTATATACTATGGGTAACCTTTGCAGGATATTTAAATGCCGCAATCTGGCTGCTCAATTGATTATCACCGCCCCGAAAAGGGCGGTTTTTACTTTATCGAACAGAAACTGCCTTTAGATTTCTAATAAAAAAATCGGGCAATCCTTTCGCAAAAAACAACGCGATAAATGAATTAACAGGTACCCGTGTAGAAAAATTGGCAAAAAAGCGATTAAGAAACGCCAAAGAAGCGAAAAAGAAAAAATAAAAGCTAAAAACCTCTTGCAAAAAAATGCTCCTTGTGCTATACTCTCTAGGTGGTAAGTTTCGAAAGGAGCAAAAATATGACTAAAAACTATAAGCGAGTTAAATTCGCGTGCTATATGACCAGCTTCACGATGTCGGTTATCGGCAACCTCTCACCGTTGCTTTTTCTCACCTTCCGCGAGTCCTACGGTATATCCTACTCCTTGCTTGGACTTCTGGTGCTTGTGAATTTCGTTACGCAGCTGTCTGTGGACCTTGTATTTTCCTTCCTGTCCCATAAATTCAATATACCCCTTGCTGTTAAGCTGACCCCTGCAATCTCCATTGCAGGACTGCTCATTTTCGCCTCCTCGCCTTTTATTTTTGCCGGCAACGAGTACGTCGGTATGATTATCGGTACGGTTATATTCTCCGCCGCAGGAGGACTTGGCGAGGTGCTTATCAGCCCCGTTATTGCCGCAATCCCTGCTGAAAACCCCGATAGAGAAATGAGCAAGCTCCATTCCGTCTATGCCTGGGGAACCGTCGGCGTAATAATCCTCGGCACTCTGTTTCTGAAATTCGTTGGCGGTGAATTCTGGTGGGTGCTTGCGCTGATTTTTGCACTTATTCCCGCCGTTGCAGTTGTAGCATTCCTGGGCTCCGAGCTTCCAACTCTTGAAACCCCTGAGAGAGCCTCGGGAGTTATGAGCTATCTGAAGCAGGGAACACTCTGGCTCTTCGTTATAGGCATCTTCTGCGGAGGTGCCGCCGAATGTACAATGGCGCAATGGAGCTCGGGCTATCTTGAAGGAGCCTTGGGAATACCGAAAATCTATGGCGATATATTCGGCGTTGCCCTGTTTGCCCTTACCCTCGGACTTGGCAGAACTCTTTATTCTAAATTTGGCAAGCGCATATACCGTGTGCTTATACTTGGCACTTTGGCATCTGCCGTCTGCTATGCTGTGGCTGCGCTCTCTCCTATTCCGTTTCTCGGACTTGTAGCCTGCGCCCTTACAGGCTTTGCCACCTCTATGCTTTGGCCGGGTAGCCTTATTGCCGCATCGGACAGATTCCCTACGGCAGGAGTATTCCTCTATGCGCTTATGGCTGCGGGCGGAGACCTCGGCGCATCCGTTGCGCCTCAGCTCCTCGGCATTATCACAGATACGGTATCCACAAGCGCCTTTGGCGCAAATCTCGCCCTTGATATGGCTATAACTCCGGAGCAGCTTGGAATGAAGCTCGGTATGCTTGTAGGAGTGCTGTTCTCTCTTATAGGTGCATTGATATTTACCCTGCTTTATAAAAAGTGCAGAGCAGAGCATGGCAAGGCTTGACAGCCATAGAAATTAATCTAACTGTCTTAAAACCAATTCGATAGCTGCGAAAGCAAATCCTACAGCTGCAAAAGCAAATCCTACAGCTGCAAAAGCAAATCCTACAGCTATAAAATCAAATCTAACTATAGAATAAGCAAAGACATAATAATACATAATAGCAAATTCATATTTACACTATACCAACAACAAAAAGCCGCGGAATGTAAATTAAACTTATCATTCCGTGGCTTTTTTCTATACTATTCGATTATTCCGAAATCTTCTTTGCTTTTCTTTGTTATAACATTTCCCCTTCTCAACGTTGCAAGGAAGCGCTCTCCGTCCACCTCGTCGCACATCTGAACTATTGGAAGTCCTGCCGCCGTGAACACACTTCTGTACATACTGCTGCACAGTGCCGTAGCATTAACGTCACCCTCGGGAAGTCCAAGGGATACGGGCGCGTGATTAGTCGTAGCGGAGGAATGACCCATACAGTAGGAGAAGGTCCCGTCGGCTTGCTTAAAGGGCAGAATTTTCTTTATTGAGTTTTCCACCATCTCGGGGAGTCTCTCTCTGACAATTTCGTATATTTCTTCCACAACCTCGGGCTGATGCTCCTTCGCGTTTCCGATAAGTGAGCAAAGACCCGACCACTGGTTGAAAACGTCATTCATATGGTAATTATCGCCCTCAGCAGGGAGCAGTATTACGTCAACGCAGGTGCGCGCTATTTCAAGCTGATGCTTAATCGGTCTACCTCTATAAAGAGCTGCATATTTTAATAGACCCCATACGGCTCTGTAGTCGGTTGGCTTCTGCCACAGTCCCGTAGGTCTCTCGCCTTCTTCAAGCTGCTCTTTGTATATAGTCTGTTGCATCCCGTCAAGATAATCTAAGGTTAATTCAAGATATCCTGCCGCAATAATCTGAGAGCTGTTTGCGTTTATGAGATGCGCGCTACCCGAGTTTTTCCTCATATCAACGCTTTTTTCGCTAAGCCAGGCAAGGTAATTTTCCTTGCTTTTGAACCATTCGGGGATATTATCCTTTGAACCCCCGGCACTTGCCATAGCGAGCCTATCAAGGGCGGTGGGATAATCGGGTGTCCCACCCAGGGTGTTGATTAATGCCCTGGACCAACCGAGGTCGCGCCCAAGCTTCGCGCCGGAAATATCCTTACCCCACTGAGGGTGATAGAAATATCCGTCCTCCTTGCATTGGAGCGACTTGGCAAATCCTATGAGTCTCTCTTTCGTCTCCCCGTCGAGAGCATTGGCGTACTTGCCGCCATACGCTGCAAAGGCACCGTTGTTTTCAGCCCATCTCAACGTCTGCACCGTAGACTCAATATCGGGCAAAAAGCCCTCGCAGTCACGGGAGGAGTTCGCGTAATAGAAGCCGCCGGTCTCCTTGTCCCAAAGTCCACCGAGCCAATCAATTATAGCCTTACCGTCATAATAACTTCCAAGCAGCTTCAAGGCATCAAGCTCGCGCTCTCCAACCTTACCTTCAAGCAGTTCCCACTTTTTACCGTCCATACGTCCTCCGTTCCGCGTGCGCCGCAAAATTTTATCGACCTAATTTTACCATATTTCTTACCGAAAATCAATGAATTTAGAGAAAAAAGTCGAGGGCGTGTTGCGTTATTTCATATTTTTCTTCTCAACTATTGATTTTTTTGAAAACTTGGTGTAAAATATATAATGTAAAAAACAAAGCCTATGGGGCCGTAAAGGTTTCGACAGGGGTTTTGCGGTATGATAAGCGTGGCGGGCTGGGTAATCCCGTTAAACTGTCCAACTTAAATAATAAACGACAACAATAAAGTTGCTCTTGCAGCGTAAGCTGTGACGCGGCACTAACGCCGCCCGTACCGCGGGAGAGGACTACGGCTTCCGCCGTGCGTCAAATCAGTAGTGAACCTGAACCGAGATTTCGCCCTTGTATCGGTCAGGCAGAAAAGGGCTACCGGAGCGATAGCCTGTCTGTCGGCGCTCGCGAAGGGAACTTCAAAAGATAAGACTGCCCACGGAGAAGGTTATATCAAGAGGCTTTTGGACACGGGTTCGACTCCCGTCGGCTCCACCAAAAAATACTGCAGAAAAGGATACGTTTTCTGCAGTATTTTTTTATCCAAGTCGCAGACTTGGTATATCATTGAATGTATAACTCGCCTGTGGCGAGATATACATTCGTATATCATCAGCCCCTGCGGGGCTGGATATCATCACGCGCCAGCGTGTATCGTTCTGCGACTTGATGAGATACAACACTTAGTGTTGATGATATACCGCAATAAATTGCGGATGATATACAAGGCTAACGCCTTGATTTTAATGTTAGAATGTGGTATAATAAATGTACCGATAAATAATAATTTGACGGAGGAGACAACTAATATGAAAGGAGCAAAAGTAGTTGGTATATTTTTTCTTGTGTTCGGTTTGCTGTTTGCTATTTTAGGTTCAATCGAGCACATTGTTGCGTTCAAGACAACTGATGAGCGCATATATGCAACTGCACATATTGTTAGAATAGATGAGCAAAAGACGAAAGATCCCGAATTTCCTATTGAACACACGGCTTTTGTAGAATTTGAAACAGGCAGCAAAAAAGTAACCGCTAAATTAAATACTTACAACTCGAGTTTCACGGTAGGTAAACAGGTAGATATATACTATTTTGAAAACGATTTACAGATGGTATATGAAGTAGGAAGCGATGCTTTTTATATTATATTCGCATCAGTCGGACTGATTTTCGCAATACTTGGAACAATATTGATATTTAGAAAAAAACATATCGTTAAATGAGCTATAAAAATTCAGTTTGTCGAGTGCTCAATTGGTATACTTTTGGTCGTTCTTACCTCACGTTATGCACCTTTTGGTCGTCCTTTCGCAACAAAAAGAGAACTTTTGTTTACCAAAAGTTCTCTTTTTGTTTATCCAAGCCGCACACTTGGCATATCACCACGCTTCAAATTTTCGTTAATACCGAATTTTTAAAAGCATCAGGGATATAAGATGCACTTACTATTTCAAAATAGAAATTGCATCTCCGATTGTTTTTTCAAATGCCTCGCGGCCGTATTTATCAACCTCGGCTTTGTTCTTTTCGCCGTGAGTGAGACAGCCCGCGCCGCCAATGCAGCCGCCGATGCAAGCCATACCCTCAATAAAGTTACCGTCGAGAACACCCTTGTTCAGCTTGAGAAGTGCCATGCGGCAGGCTTCAATACCGTCGCACACAACGGGCTTAATCTCAAAGTCGATATTCTGTTCCTTCATAGCCTGCGCCGCAGCATCGGTAAGTCCGCCGCTTCTTGCGAATATACGGCCAAAATATGACGCGTTATCCAGCACGCCCTCTTCAAATGAGGAGAGATCGAAATCTCTGCTGTCAAACAGTGCCTGAAGCTCCTCAAAGGTAAGCACGCAATCCACGTATTGCTTAACCTCCTCAAGCTGTGCCTCCGCCTTCTTAGCGGTACACGGCCCAATGAAGATTACCTTTGCGTTGGGTGTCGTCTGCTTAATATACTTCGCGAGAACCGCCATAGGGGACATATTATGAGAAATATGCTCAACAAGGCTTGGGAATGCCGACTTTATGTATCTTACGAATGCAGGGCAGCAGGAGCTTGTGAGAAGTCCCTTTTCCGAAAGCTCCTTCGCCTCTGCCATAGCAACCATATCCGCACCGAGAGCTGCCTCAATAACGTCGTGGAAGCCGAGTTTTTTCAGTCCCGTTATGACCTGACCGAGCTTGGCATAAGAAAATTGGCTTGAAATAGACGGTGCCACAACGGCATAAACCCTGTAGCTGCCGCCCTTTGTGTTTCTCTCGCTCTTTTTCAGGATATCGATAGCATTAACCATATAGGATTTATCCATAATCGCTCCGAAGGGGCACTGATATACGCAGGCTCCGCACTGTATACACTTTGAGTTGTCGATAGTAGCCGCCTTCTCCTCGTTCATAGATATCGCCTTTACCTTGCAGGCATTCTGACAAGGACGCTTGCGGCTGACAATTGCGGTGTAGGGACAAACCTTGGCGCACGCACCGCACTCCTTGCACTTGGATTTGTCAATATGTGCAACGTGATTATGGTCAAATGATATCGCTCCGAATTTACAAACGTCCTCGCAACGGTGAGCAAGACCGCCGCGGCAGGCGTTGGTTACCTCGTAGCCGCCAACGGGGCCCTCGTCACAGGCAATTTCGATTACCTCTATAACGTTTGGGTTGTTTTTATCACCGCCCATTGCAATCTTTACTCGCTCGCCAAGGATAGCTCTTTCCTTGTATACGCAGCAGCGCATCGTCGCTTCCTTCCCGGGAGCCAGCTTTGCGGGAATATCCATAATATTCTCAAGCAGAGTGTCATTCCACGCAAGACGCGCAACTTCGCGTAATACTTTATATTTCAAATGTTGTACTTTTGTGTCAAATTTGCGCATAATTGTTTACATTCTCCTTAAAAATAACTAACCTTGATGCGCTTGCCCATCTTTTTGAGACAAGCGGATAACTCCTCAACCAAGTTCATTTTGATATTGAAGTTGATAGGAAGGTCGGGGTTCTGGTGGGCTGGGTTTACCGCTCTGCCGACGTAGAAATTAATATCCGTCGCTTCCTCAAAAAGAAGTCTGCTGATAAGAGATGCGCCGTCCTTTTTAAAATTCCATTGCTCGTAAAGCTCGTTTTCACCAAGATAATCCTTGGCGTACTGAATGACCTTATTCATTGTAATAACGCCCTCGGTTACGAGATCTACACCCTCAATTTTTGCAATCGGCGGAACGTCGCTGCGCTCAAAGCTGAGGCTTACTTCAACCTTTTTGCCAAGGTATTTTGCGGCAATAGAGGAGGTCGTACCGCCACAGATAATGTGCTTTCACTCCTTTGAGAAGAACAGCGACATCATTCGGTTTGCATCATCGCGGTTGGAGGGAGGTCCGAACAGAATGTTCATAGGCTCTCTCTTGCGAATTTTTACAACGCAAGCGGTCGTGTCATCGCCGGGCTTGTGACCGTAGAGATTATCGCACTCGTCAACAAGCATAGTGGAAAGATTTTTCGCAGTATATCCGACTGCAACAAGCGCCTGCATATACCCTGCGATATCGTCGCGCTTCCAACCGAAGTTGTACCTGCCGCCCATACCTGCGTGAGGACATCCGTCGCTCATAGCGATAAAGACGTCATCCTCCTGAAGCCTGAGGGTCGATTTATAAATCTTTTTACCGCTGATGTTCATTTCTGTTTTGGGATAATCGTAAATATTGTAATCTCTTATGATGATTACGTGAGGATTGTCGTACTGAATAATCTCGGCTATTTCGTTATTCAGAAGATGAATAATCGTAAACGTGGAATATGCCACGCCGCGCACCGAGCATACAGGAAGCGCCCCGGCAATAGTAGCCACGCATTCCTCGATAGGAAGCCCCGCCGCCATCATTGTGGAGATAATCTTGGAGGTGAGAGTGGAAAGAATACTCGCCTTAACTCCCGAGCCAAGACCGTCAGCCAGCACGATAACGGTTGAATTTTCGTTTTCCTCTACGACGTCTACGTGGTCGCCGCAAAGCTCCTCGCCGACATGATTGATGCTTTTATATCCTATATCTGCACACAAATCATTCATCGCCGATAGACTCCTTCAGCTTAGTCAGAGCAATTTTGGTCTCCGCCGCCGTTTCTCCGAGCAGGGACGCAATCTCCTGAACTATTCTCATCTGCTTTTCAACAACGGTATCGGCAACCTCAACGGTTTGCTTATTAATCCTTGCCTTCTTCTCTCTGTCCGCTTCCTCGTCGGTAATATCACGCATAATGCCCACAAGCATACGGGAGTCGGGGTCGTAAACCACGGTCTGCTCGACGTACTTTTTGTATTCCGCAAGATAGGTGCGCTGGTTTCTTACTGTTCTTCCGCTGCTTTTGACCTGAACGAACAGGGTAGGGTCGAGAATTCGAACAACAGGCTCGCCGAGAACGTCTGATGCCGCACGGATATTCATAATCTTGCGTGCCGCGTTATTGATTTGCTGAACCTCAAGATTTTCGTTAAGAACGATAAGTCCGTTGGGAGTATTCTTAACTATAGTATCCGAGAAGCTTTCTGCCTTATCCTTAAGGAAGGGAAGACACATAGATATTTCAGCCTTGCCCTGAATAATGGCAACAGCCTTTTCGCGGCAGGAATTATATCCGCAGGAGCCGCAGTTAAGCTCGTCCGAAGGCTTGAACTTGCCCATCTGACGAAGAACGGTCATAATCTCGTTTTCCGAAGGAGCCTGTAACTTTTTCTCAATCATGGAAAAATGCTTTTTTAACTCCATAGGAGAGGGCTGCTCGACCTTGAAGTCGCGCTCGCCTGCATAATCTGCAACCGTTACGTAATCCTTGATTGGCGAGGAGCTGTGGTATTTTTCCATAACGGGACCGCCGATACAGCTGCCGACACAGGCAGACATTTCAATAAAGCACTTATGAATTTTTCCGCTTTCAATATCCTTGAGTGCGGAAATGCAGTTTTCAACGCCGTCAAGGGCGATATAGGTATATCCGGGAACCTTCTGCGCCATCGTTTTCAGTATACCGCCCGTTGTCGGGAAGAAGCGCGCGCGGCTCTCGGGAGTTTCGTCTGTTTCCCGCTCAAGCTCAATACGCTCAGCCTTCAGCCAATTCGTCAGCTCCTCGAAAGTAAGAACGGCATCAACAAGCCCCTCGTAATGCTCAGCCTCATCCTTTTTGGCAACGCAGGGACCGATAAATACCGTCTTTGCATTCGGAATTCTTCTCTTGATATCAGCACAGTGCGCCTGCATAGGCGACATAACGTCCGCAAGATATTCAAGAGAGGAAGGAAAGTATTTTTGAATAAGTAAATTGATAGAGTGACAGCAGGAGGTAATAATAATATCTCTTTCCTCCTCGGCAAGCATACGCTCGTACTCTGTTTTAACGATAGTTGCGCCTATTGCCGTCTCCTCAACGTCGGAAAAGCCAAGCTTGCCAAGCGCTCGGCGCATAGACTCAATTCCCACGCCCTCGTAGTTGGCAATAAAGGAGGGCGCAAGGCTGACGATGACGGGATCTCCGCTCTGAAGCAGAACTCTCGCCTTCTCGGTACCGTCAACAATCTCCTTGGCATTTTGGGGACAAACAACAAAACAATGACCGCATAAAATGCACTCATTGCCAATGATATGTGCCTGGTTTCCCGAAAAGCGAATTGCCTTTACGGGGCAGTGACGGATGCACTTATAGCAGTTTTTGCAGTTGGATTTTTTAAGTGTCAAGCAATTTGGCAAAATCGTCACTTCCTTTCATTTTCTATAACGTCAAGTATGTTCTTTTTGAAAAATTCTCTGAAGCTTTCCCTTGTCACACCTACGTGGACCTCATCGTTTACCTGTACGGTAACGCCGACACGGTTGCACTTTCCGATACAGAAGCTACCGGAAAGCACCACCTCGTCCTCAATATGATGCTCCTCCACGGCTTTCTCTAAAAGCTCTACAATATCCTGAGAGCCCTTGAGGTGGCAGGACGAGCCGACACAAACCTGAACGAACAGCATATTTTTATACCTTTGCGAGTACTTCTTTAGCGAAGAACTCTTCTACGTTCTCGGGGGTAACGGAATGGAACGAGTCGTTTACCGTTACGCATACGCCTAACTGACACTTGCCCATACAGAAGGTGCCGCCAAGCTCTACCTTATCGCCGAGACCCGACTCAGCAATCAAATCCTGAATCTGCTCTACTACCGGACGAGAACCCTTGATGTGGCAGGAGCTTCCGATACAAACTGTAATTTTAAGCATAAT
>JAFUPM010000054.1 GCA_017481225.1 Clostridia bacterium | reverse complement strand
GACGAGTATCATTCCGCTATCGTCCTTAAGAATGAAGGACTGAGCGTTATAGCCTACTACCACGCCCGTTGCCTTGTAGAGTCCTATCTCACCTGCGATTACCTCAGCGATTGTTGCCTCGGTTGCAGAAGGTACGTCGGGTGTGTCAGGCTCGTCGGGTGTATCGGGGGTGTCGGGAGTGTCGGGAGTGTCGGGCTCCTCACCGCCGGGCACGTCAACCTCTTCTACCGACATTGCGAGTACGTTCGCATATTTCTGTGTGTCCGTACCCGTCAGACCGACGAGATATCCCACAACCTCTATGGTCTTTCCGTTCAGAGCCGCGAGAGCTGCCGCATCATCGGAGGTGGGGTAAGCAATGCTTCCCTTAACCGAGGAGCCGGAAACGGAGAGGTTATAATAAGTGCCTGAGATAGAGAGAACGCCTGTAAGCTTCACAAGCTTCGGAGTAATGCTCTCAGCACCTGCAAGCGCCGAAAGCTCTGCTGCCGTAAGCTCGTCGGGCTCGGGGAGAACCACGGTGGTGGCGGAGGTTTTGGTATATTCCGCGTCCTTAGTAAACTGCTTTGCGCCTGCGTAAACGGTGGTTTTTCCCTCGACAGTCACAACGTCACCTACAGTAACGTCTGCGGTCCAGGAGGAGCCCATATAAACGAGAATCATTCCGCTATCGTCCTTGATAAGGAAGGACTGCGCGTTTACTCCAACAACCGTGCCGGATACCTTGTATATGCCAAGGGCTCCCGAAACGGCGCCGGCAATATTGGTTTCGGTAGCGGATACGCCGGGAATCTGGCTATCGGGAGTCGCGGAGATTACCAGGTGAGAAATAAAGCTTTGCTCGTTAAGGTAGCGCGTGCCTATTCTCGCGTAATCCTGGGTAGAATTAGTACCGAGAAGTAGCTTGTTACCGTCTATTGTACCAATAAAGGTTTTCAGCGTAAGGTCGTAATCGTACGCCGTAATGGGAGCGTTATTGAATACTGCGTTATAATAAGTACCGCTCTTAACGATATTTATGTACAGTCTCTCATTACCCTTGACGCAGAACAGATTGTATTTGCCCGTAATGCCTGCATCCTCAACGTAAACGTTGAGCGCATTCTCGAGATTATCCGTTACACCCAGGTGATAGCCGCTGACGTTTCCGTCAAGGTAATATCTCTTGCCGACGTTCTCCTGGTCAATAAACAGATGATACGCCGTGCCGGGTATAGGCAAAGTCTCGATAGCATTACTGCCTGTCTTGTCAAATTTTGCATACACCTTCATATCCCCCGTAAGGGGAGTATCAAGCAGAGAGTTAGCGGTGAATGGACGCTGCCAGCTATCCTTATCCCAATACCAACCCTTGAATTCATAGCCCTCCTTGGTGGGATTGTCGGGCATCTTTATGACTTCGCTGCCTGTGGTGTTGACGGTATATACTACCGCATCGTCAACGACGAAGTCTACCTTGAAGTCCACCTTGCCGCAGCTGACAAGCAGCGTTGCCGCAAGAACTATCAAGGCAAGAATTGCAATTGCTTTGCTTTTAAGTATTCTTTTCATAGCTTTTCCTTTCCTGTTTTTTGTTTTTGTTTCTTTATTTTCGGGAAACATTTCTATCACCCCTTTTGAAATCAGAATTAAGACAAGCTAAAGCCAGAGGCAGACGAAAGGGTTCTCTAAAGCAACACTTCACTTGTCGGTTAATTCCATTATAACACTAAAATTAGGATTTGTAAATATTTATCGCGTATTTTTATATTTTTGCCAAAAAAAGCTTTGCCGCACAACCGCGAGAGCCTCTTCGGGGGACAAAGAAAAGGCTGCCCCGCGGTGGGGGCAGCCTGTGCTTATGTAGATATCCGAACCTCCCGAGTCGAAGGCTTAACGCAGTAATGCGACGCTTATTCAGCGTCAGAGATTTCGTTGGTGAGGTTCCAGGTAGGATACAGCTCGCGCCATACGTCGGTATGCGCCTCGCAATCAAGGTAGTGGGCGAAGCCGTGCTTTTGCATGTCGGTTTCGCAGGCGTTTACTATTTTGTCGTGGTAATATTCGCGCTCGGGGTCGGTACAGAAGGCGTGCCAGCCGTCGCGCCATTTGCCGTTTTTCAGCTCCTCGCATCTTTCCTCGAAGCCAGCCATAATGTCGGCGGCTTCATCACCCTCAGCGAGGTCGCAGCCCGTCTTTGTGCAGACTATGGGGTGGAACTTAACGTTAATCTTGTCCTCGATATCAAGCTCAACTAAGAGGGCTGTATACCAGAGAGGATTTTTCTCGGCAAGCTCGGGGTAAACGAAGTTGAAGTTACCCTGGCCGTAGACGATGTGACCGCCCTCGTACTCCTCGTAGCAGCCTACGCAATGGCTGTGCTGAGTCAGGACGACGTCGGCGCCGTGGTAAACCATAGCGCGGCAGAGGTCGCGGAGTCTTGGCGAGGGGTACTTGCAGTACTCCTTGCCGCCGTGGTAGAGGACTATGAGATAGTCGCATTTGCTGCGTGCTTCTCTTATGTCAATCATAGTTTTGAAGGGGTCGAAGGGGTTCGCGCCTATTCTGCCTGGGAGGGCGTAGGTATACTCATGCTCACAAACGTTGATGATGCACACGCGCTTTCCTTCAACGTCGAAGAAGTAGGGTTTTCTTGAGTCCTCGTCGTTTTCCCCTATACCCGTGTAAGGAATTCCGGCCTTTTCGAGAGTCTCCATAGTATCTCTGAGACCCTTAATTCCGAAGTCGAATACGTGGTTATTGCTGAGGGCAACGTCGGTTACACCGAGGTTCTTGATGCCGTTCACGGCAGCGGGGGTAGCCTTAAGGTTGGGACCGAACTTCTTGATGGCTCCGTCGTGGTCGGTAAGGGCGCACTCAAGGTTAATGATTATTCTGTCCATCTCCTTGGCAAGTCCGTTTATTTTGCCGAAAAGCTTCTCGCTATCTCCGTCAACGAACAGCTGCTCTGTAACAGCGGTCGGAACTATGTCTGCTCCTATAAGTAATTTCATATTAAAGCTCCTTTGCAGTTTTATTTATCACTAGGTTAAGTATAGCAGAAATAAAAAATAAGTCAAGAGGTTTTGGGAAATATTTCAAATATATTAAATCGGGAGAAATTTGGATAAAATTCCTCGTAAAACGGGGTTTGCCGTTGATTTTTTCCCTCTGCCGTGGTAAAATATAAGGGAGATTATCGGGGAGGTGAGACGCTTTGAAGAAGAGGACCTATATTGCTATTGACTTAAAATCCTTCTACGCATCGGTTGAGTGTGTGGAGCGAGGGCTTGACCCCCTTTCTACAAACCTCGTCGTAGCCGACGCGAGCAGAACCGAAAAGACTATTTGCCTTGCGGTATCCCCTTCCCTGAAGTCCTTTGGAGTAGGCTCACGCCCAAGGCTTTTCGAGGTTATTGCCTCGGTGAAGCAGGCAAACGCAAAAAGACGGGCTTTGGCAGGGTCGCTTTCGGGCGAGTCCTATCTTGCCGATGAGCTAAGGGCCAATCCGAGGCTGGCTATTGGATATATTACCGCTGTTCCGAGAATGGCGAAATATATCGAATACAGCACGAAAATCTACAAAACCTACCTTAAATACATAGCGCCCGAGGATATACACGTTTACTCAATAGACGAGGTATTTATGGACGTGACGAATTACCTTTCCTCATACAAGATGACGGCAAAGGAGCTTACCGTCCGTATTATACGCGACGTGCTGAAAAATACGGGTATTACGGCGACGGCAGGTATCGGTACTAATCTGTATCTCTGTAAGGTGGCTATGGATATTGTGGCGAAAAGGCTGCCGCCCGACGAGCTTGGCGCGCGAATTGCGCAGCTGGACGAGAGGAGCTACAGAGAGCTTTTGTGGTCTCATACGCCCATAACCGACTTTTGGCGCGTGGGTCACGGCTACGCAAAAAAGCTTGCGGCAATGGGGCTGTACACTATGGGCGACGTTGCGAGATGCTCGGTTTTCGGTGACGGTAGAGGACATAACGAGGAGAGCTTATATCGCACCTTCGGCGTAAACGCGGAGCTGCTTATTGACCACGCGTGGGGATATGAGAGCTGCACTATGGAGGATATAAAGTCGTATAAGCCCTCGGCAAAAAGTCTTGGAGCCGGTCAGGTTCTGCACTGCGCCTACGAAGCCAAAGCTGCCAGAATTGTCGCCTTGGAGATGGCTGACCAGCTGGCGCTGGACCTTGCGGCAAAGGGGCTGCTTACGGAGAAGATAACCCTTACGGTAAACTACGACTCGGAGAACGTTACGGGTAGTATGGGATACCGAGGCGAGGTGACGGAGGACTACTACGGCAGGGCTGTGCCGAAGCACGCTCACGGCACCGTAAAATTACAAGGATATACGTCGTCAAGCGGCGAGATAATTGCAGCTACGGGTGAAATTTTCGATAAAATTGTAAATGATAGTTTACTTATTAGGCGAATTAACATCGTTGCGACGGATACACTCACCGAGGAGGAGTACGAAAATACTCCGCGAGTTGAACAGTTAGATTTCTTCTCTCAGAGAGACGAGGCGGGAGAGCGTGCGCTTAAGGAGGCAAGGGCGCGCGACTCGAAGCTTCAGCACGCAGTGCTTGATATAAAGGAGAGGTTCGGACGCAACGCTATCGTCAAGGGAATGAGCCTTGAGGAGGGCGCAACCGGTATGGACAGAAACGGGCAGATAGGAGGTCACAAGGCGTGAAGGATAGAGATTACAGCGATATAATAGACCTTCCCTGCCCTACCTCCGAGAGGCACGCGAGAATGTCCAGGTCGGCAAGGGCGGCGCAGTTTGCACCCTTTGACGCGCTGACGGGATACGAGGACTCCATTGAGGAGGCGGCAAGGCTGACTATGCGCAGAATTGAGCCCGACGAGGATATGAAGGAGAGCCTTGACCGCTGGTGGAATTTGCTCCCATGCATTGCGGACGCGGAGCCCGAGGTCAGCATTTGCTATTTCGTTCCCGACAGGCGAAAGGGCGGCGGAGAGTACAAAACCGCCACGGGACGGCTGACGAAGCTTATGGAGCAGGAGATGCTCCTCACGGTAGGCGGAGTTGAAATTCCCTTCGGTGATATAATTTCTATCGACTCGAATTTGTACCGCGATATGATTGAGCGAGGCGGTACGTAAGATATTTTCAGAAAAAGATTGACAAAGCATATATTTTATGCTAAAATATTTACGTTCATTCCTCGGGGAGGAGTAGTACGCGCGCGGAAAGGCAGAGACGGGGCGGTTGGTGCGAGCCTCGCAGTCGGTGTACGAAGGTCGCCCCGCAGTATTCGGGAAGAGGGGCTGTGCGCCTATTAGAACCCGACGGTCAGCACCGTTATTTGCTATGGCTTTTCAGCCTTTGAGGGAGCTTTGCTCCGAATTTGGGTGGTACCGCGATTTTTCGCCCCAAGACAGCTACGGTTGTCTTGGGGTTTTTTATTTGAAGTTTCAAATTGGGATAAAATCGGGGATAAATTGCCGTATTCGAGCTGAAAAGATTTGAAAACCAAGTCACAGGCGCACGAAGCGAGAGGCTCGGCGCGGATTGTGAGAAAGCAAGCCGAGATATAAGCCTTCAAGGCAGGCGCGCGGCAGATTAAAAGGATTAAAAACCGAAAGGAAAAAATAAAATGAGAAAAGAACTAGCAAAGAATTACTCTCCTCGCGAGTTCGAGGACAGAATTTACAAGACCTGGTGCGAGAAGAAATACTTCGAGCCCGACTCCGACGAAAAGAAGCCCGCCTTCTCTATCGTCATTCCTCCGCCAAACGTTACGGGTCAGCTCCATATGGGTCACGCCCTTGACGAGACCTTGCAGGACGTGCTTGTCCGTACCAAGCGTATGCAGGGCTACTCTACCCTTTGGGTTCCCGGAACCGACCACGCAGGTATTGCGACGCAGATAAAGGTTGAGGAGTCCCTCCGCGTAAACGAGGGTCTTACGAGATACGACCTTGGACGCGAAAAGTTCCTTGAGAGAGTCTGGGATTGGAAAAACCAATACGGCAACAGAATTATCAGCCAGCTGAAAAAGCTTGGCTCCTCCTGCGACTGGTCACGCGAAAGGTTCACTATGGACGAGGGCTGCTCCAGAGCTGTGCGCGAGGTTTTCGTTAACCTTTACAACAAGGGGCTTATCTATCGCGGCTATAGAATTATTAACTGGTGTCCCCGTTGCCTTACTGCCCTTTCCGACGCGGAGGTTGAGTACACAGAGCAGCCCGGCTCCTTCTGGCATATAAGATATCCCGTCAAGGGCTCCGACGAGTTCGTCACTATCGCGACCACAAGACCCGAGACAATGCTGGGAGATACTGCCGTTGCGGTTCACCCCGAGGACGAGAGATACGCGCACTTAGTGGGCAAAACTCTTATACTTCCCATAGTTAACCGCGAAATCCCCGTTATCGCCGACGAGTACGTTGAGCGTGATTTCGGTACGGGCTGCGTTAAGATTACCCCTGCTCACGACCCCACCGACTTCGAGGTCGGCGCACGCCACAACCTTCCTATTATAAAGGTTATGAACGACGATGCAACCATCAGCGCGGAGTACGGCGGCAAGTACGCAGGTATGGAGAGATACGAGGCAAGACGCGCGCTCGTATCCGACCTTGAGGAAGGCGGCTACCTTGTGAAAATCGAGCCCTGCTCCCACAACGTAGGCACCTGCTATCGCTGTAAGACTACCGTTGAGCCTCTCACATGCGACCAATGGTTCGTTAAGATGGCTCCTCTGGCTAAGCCTGCTCTTGAGGTTGTAGAGTCGGGTGAGGTTAAATTCGAGCCCGAAAGATTCTCTAAAATTTATATCAACTGGATGGAGAACTGCCACGACTGGTGTATCTCCCGTCAGCTCTGGTGGGGTCACAGAATTCCCGCCTTCTACTGCGACGCATGCGGTCATATGGAGGTATCCAAGGAGGATATCACCGTTTGCCCGAAGTGCGGCGGCGCATTAAGACAGGAGGAGGACGTGCTTGACACCTGGTTTTCCTCTGCGCTCTGGCCCTTCTCTACTATGGGCTGGCCCGACAAAACCGCCGACCTTGAAAGATACTACCCCACAAGCGTTCTCGTAACGGGCTACGATATTATCTTCTTCTGGGTTTCCAGAATGATATTCTCGGGTATGGAGCATATGGGCAAGAAGCCCTTCTCCACCGTATTCATTCACGGTCTTGTGCGTGACGCTCAGGGAAGGAAGATGTCCAAGTCTCTCGGCAACGGTATCGACCCCTTGAAGGTTATTGAGGAGTACGGAGCCGATGCTCTGAGATTTGCTCTTGCTACGGGTAATGCACCCGGCAACGATATGAGATTCTCCGACGAGAAGATTGAGTCGGCGAGAAACTTCGCAAACAAGCTCTGGAACGCATCAAGATTCGTGCTTATGAACCTCACCGAGGAGGACGGAGAGCTTCTCACACTTCCTAAGGACGAGGATATGACAATTGAAGATAAATGGGTACTCTCGAGGTTCAACTCCCTTGCAAAAACCGTCAACGACAACGTAGACAGCTACGAGCTTGGCGTTGCTCTGCAGGAGATTTATTCCTTCACCTGGGACACCTTCTGCGACTGGTATATCGAGATGGCAAAGAGCCGTATTTTCGACACGGGTGCCGCCTCTCTCACTGCAAAGAGGGTTCTCGTACACGTGCTCACGGGTATCCTTAAGCTCCTTCATCCCTATATGCCCTTCATCACCGAGGAGATTTATCAGGCGTTGCCTCACAGCGATGAGTCTATAATGATATCCGCATATCCTAAGTTCTGTGAGTCCTTGGTTTACAAGGCTGACGAGGAGGACGTGGAGAGAATTATCACGGCTATCACAGCTATCAGAGCAAGACGCGCTGAGATGAACGTTCCTCCCTCAAAGAAGGCTAAGCTCTACGTAGTTACAAAGTATAAAGACACCTTCCTGCGCGCTGCGAAAATACTTGAAAAGCTCGCTTCTGCCTCCGAGGTCATTATTACAGACGAGTATAAGTCCGACGATGCCGTTGCAATTGCTACGGATGCAGGCTCACTCTATATTCCTCTCAGCGAGGTTATTGACTTTGAGAAGGAGAGGGCTCGCCTTCTTTCGGAGCAGAAGAAGAACGACGGTGAAATCGAAAGAATAGAAAAGAAGCTGTCTAACGAGGGCTTCGTTTCCAAGGCTCCCGCACAGGTAATCGAGGGTGAGCGCGCAAAGCTTAAGCGTTACCTCGAGGTGCGCGAGGCTTTGGCGCAGAGCCTTGCAAAGCTTGGTTAAAGCTATGGCTGAAAAGAAAAAGGAAGAAAATAAGGTCGTATTCGCGGGGAGCTATGCAGACTCCCCCGAGTCGGCGACTATAACCGTACCTGAGGGCATCGAGGAGATAGCGGATAACGCCTTCCGCGACTTTGAGGCTTTGAAGGAAATACGGCTCCCGAGGTCTCTGAAAAGAATATCCGCCTGCGCCTTCGCAGGCTGCAAGAGCCTTGAGAAGGTAGTAATGGAATTCGGTGTCACGGAAATTTTGGACGAGGCGTTTTCGGGCTGCTCCTCTCTCAGGGAAATATCTATTCCCGATAGCGTTTCAAGGCTTGGCGAGGGGTGCTTTGAGGGCTGTGCCGCCCTGACGAGAGTTAAGCTCTCGGAGTCTATTTATATGATAGGCGCGTCCGCCTTCGCCTTCTGCTTTAACCTGACCCATATAACCATTCCCGACAGCTGTGTGCTTGTTGAGTTCTGCGCCTTCTCGGGCTGCTTCTCTCTTGAATCAGTGAAGTTATCCGACAATATGGGGCTTATCGACGAGTCAACGTTTGAGGGCTGCAGGTCGCTTATTTCGGTAGATTTGCCAACTAAACTTGTCAAAATTGGGCGTAGAGCCTTCAAGGGCTGCTCTAGCCTTAAGAGTATTATACTCCCCGTCGGTGTGTCGGTTGTTGGCTTCGACGCCTTCGCTGACTGCTCCTCTCTTGCGAGAATTGCTATCCCGAAGGATATGCGCGAGCTAGAGGACGAGGACGTGTTCGGAGGGTGCGACGCCCTTACCGACATATCCTTTGGCGGAACGAAGGAGAGGTGGGAGACTCTTATGCGAGGTCGCACCCTTACGGTACAGAGAAGCGACCTTTCCCTCAGCACCCCAAGGGTGAGCTTTATGAATTTTGAGTAGGTGAAAATATGAGATACAAATGTCTTGTGCTGGACCACGACGACACTGTGGTTGACAGCTCTGAGTCTATACATTTCCCAAGCTTCGTCGAATACCTTAAAATTTACAGACCCCACCTTGCAAGCAATTACACCTTCGAGGACTATATCGTCAAGAACTTTCACCCCGGCATCGTGTCACTTTTCGTTGATGAGGTTGGGCTTACCGAGGAGGAGCTGAAGCACGAGGAGGGCTTCTGGTCGGAGTACGTGAAGGGGCATATCCCAAGCGCCTACCCCGGTATCAGAGAAATCATTGCCGACTTCAAGGCTGCCGGAGGTATCGTTGCCGTTGACTCCCATTCCCTCACCGAGTATATTAAGCGCGACTGGGCGCATAATTCCCTTCCCACCCCCGACGTAATCTACGGCTGGGATATACCGAAGGAGATGAGAAAGCCCTCGCCTAAAACCGTCCTTGAGCTTATGGAGAAATACTCTCTTTCGCCAAGCGAGGTGCTGGTTGTTGACGACCTTAAGCCGGGTTACGATATGGCAAGAGGCGCGGGAGTCGGCTTCGCGGCGGCGGGCTGGGCGTACAGAGTACCCGAAATTGAGGAGTTTATGCGAAAAAATTGCGACTACTACCTCACGGAGGTCTCCGAGCTGCGCGCGCTTCTTGATTTATAAGGTAGCCAAGATAGCTTTTTGCCGAAGGGGCGAGATACCCAAGCGCAGAAGCTTTGTGAAAAAATACGTCACTACCTCAAAGAGGTCTCCGAGCTGCGCGCGCTTCTTGGTTTATAAATCTTTCCAAGGTTGCTTTCGCCAAGGGTAGAAAAAACTAGAGCTGATTATCTAAGCTATAACAGAAACCGAGGCGCTCCTATTTGGGCTGACCTCGGTTTGTTTATTTTGCACAATTTCGATATTCTTTTATATGCAATATGTATATAAGTTGTTGAAAATATCCTAAAAAATATGTCAATCCCTCTTGACAAGTCACCGAAAAGAGGGTAAAATATCCTTCCATACCTTGTGGCATGGGAAATTTATCGGCATAAAATAATTGAAGAAAAATACGGACGCCCACGCTGGGCTATTGGTGAACATTATGGCAGAAATACAGTTAACATTCATAAATAAGTTATCGAGAAAATACCCCTCCGAGATGATAAGGAGAGAGGAAATAACATATCACGCAGAGGTGAGAGCTATTGCAGAGAGAGTCGTGGAGAATGAGAATATAAAGCTCATACTTCTGGCAGGTCCTTCGGGCTCGGGCAAGACTACGACGGCGAACCTTGTGTCGGACGCAATTAAGTCACTTGGGGAGGAGTCAACGGTTATATCTCTTGACGATTTCTATAAGACTCACGGCGACCCAAGCTATCCTAAATGCTCCGACGGCTCCCACGATTACGAGTGCCCCGAGGCTCTTGACTTAGACTTCCTACGCGAAACTCTCGTCGCCATTACGGCGAATAAACCCTTCTCCGTACCGAAATACGATTTCAAGACGGGCGAGAGAACAAAGGTTACCGAATACCCTCCCGTAAATCACGGCTGTATAGTAATTGAGGGTCTCCACGCGCTTAACCCGACTATTTCAGACTCCCTTCCCAAGGACAAAATACTGAAGGTGTTCGTCAGCGTATCCACCAACATTAACGTTGACGGAGAGAGAATACTTTCGGGAAGGAAAATCAGATTTGTGCGCAGACTTGTGCGCGACAGCATCTACCGCGGCGCAGACGCGGAGAGGACACTCTCTATGTGGAAGGGCGTGCTGAAGGCAGAGGATATTTACCTCTACCCCTACAAGGCGACTGCCGATATCGCCTTCGACACCTATCACACCTTTGAGCTGGGTGTAATGAAGCCCTTCGCTGAAAAGCTTCTCACAGAGGAGCTTGCCGAGCGCGACGGATACGTGGCGACGGTCCTTGAGGCTATAAGGCAGATTGAGCCTGTGGATATAGATTTGGTTCCGGAGAATTCGCTTATACGCGAATTTATCCCGGGCGGTATTTACGAGCATCTCTATTGATTTTGAGTGTACTCAATCTACGCGCCGGGGCTGTTGAGCTTTAGTTGACTTTGAGCCTTGACGGATATTGGGCTTTAGTTTGCGCTGAGGCTTGACGGATATTGAGCTTTAGTTTGCGCTGAGCCTTGACGGATATTGGGCTTTAGTTCGCGCTGAGGCTTGACGGATATTGAGCTTTATGCAGCTTCAAGCCTTGCCGGGTGATGCGCGTTTACAATCAAATAGCATCTTTATATTTTAAAAACCTCGGAGATTAATTTCTCCGAGGTTTTATGTTTTTTGACTATTATAATTTACATTTTTGCTTAATAACCGATATTTTGACGAGAGTATTTCTCCGGGGTGAAGTTATCAATATTAACCTCGGTGGGATTGATATCGAGAAGTCCGCAGATTACGGACAGTACCTTACCGCCTATAAGCTCTATACCCTTTGGAGTGTAGAAATGCACCCAATCGGAGCGATAGGCGTCGGGCAGGTGACACGTTACGGAATAGAGGTCGGATATAACCGTATCGGTACCTGAAAGCGCGGATATTGCAACGGAATTGTATTCCTCAATTATGGAGTTATGCCTTGTGAAATCGGGATTACTCATACCCTCGTTCACCGAGGTTGAGGTTGCGAAAACAATTTTCGCTTTTGGGAAAAGCATACGAAGTCTTTTATCTATTCTGGCAATAGCCTCGCCGTAATAGGAAAGAGAGGTTAAGGGCTCGTCACCGAAAAGCTCAAGCGCGTCCCAAAGCCCTGCGTTCCAGTGGACCAGGTCCACATCGTCCCCCCAACCTCCGTTCTTCTTCCACTCGTGGACGAAGCGGAGAACGTACTCTGCAAACTTGCAGTTTTCCTCGGGGTAAAATACCTCGCACACTCCTTCCAGTGCTTCCTTAACGTATTTATCGTAGCCCATTCTTATAGAATCGCCAATGAGGACAATTTTCTTCATAGCTCTACTCCCGTGTTGAGTTTTTCTTATTATTTAAGCGCGTACATTACCGCCCGAGCGGCGCCGCTGTGAGGTCCGTAGGTAACGGGGGTATTGTACGTTATTTCCCTACCCCGTGTTGAGTTTTTCTTATTATTTGAGCGCGTACATTGCCGCACCGACGGCGCCGCTGTGGGGTCCGTAGGTAACGGTAACAGGTGCGTTGAATACCTCGGAGAGGACCTTCTGCCACATCTTACTTGTGGAAGGTCCGCCGCACATAAAGACGCGCTTGACGGTTGTGGCACCCGATATATTCCTTTTAAGTGCCTCGGCTATGTCAACCATAAGAGCGCGGGCAATATTCTCCTTAGAATATGCCGAGAGGTCGGGACATTCTGCCATAGGATTAAAGGAAAGTCCGCCTGCATTCTTTTCTGCTCGGGCTGCATATTCGTCAAGAAGAGTGAATTTATCCTCACCCGAGGAAATATATTTCTCTACGATATCCTTAATTTTCTCGGAGGCTCTGGCAAGGGAGGACATAGCTCCCCAAGCTCCCGTGGGGGTAAGGAAGGGGTCGCAAAGGAAGCCGCCCTTCACAATTTCACATCTCTCCGTCTTTGGGAAAAAGCACACCCAGGAGGTGCCGCAGGAAATAAGCAGGTCGCCCTCCTTACTAACGCCCGAGGCGCGAGCCGCAGTCGGGTGGTCAAAGGAGCCTACGTAAACCTTCACACCCTCGGCAAGTCCCGTGTCTGCTGACGCCTTACGCGTAACGGTGCCGAGCAGGTCTCCGCACTCCATAAGAGGAGGAAGCTTAGCTTCATCTATCCCAAGGGGGCGAAGGTAGTCCTTATTCCACCGTCTTGCCTTCTGGTCAAGAAAATAGAAGGGGGTGGCTGTGGAAACGTCAATTCCCCACTTTCCCGTAAGTCTGTATAGAAGGTACTCCGTCGTCATACAAACGGTGGCGCAGTTCTCAATAAGGTGGGGGGCGTGTAGCTTTAAATGCGATAGCTGACCTAAGGGGAAGGAGTAGGATATACCCCAGCCTGCCACCTCGCGAACCTCGCTGCCGAAGTCCTCACCGAACACCTCCGCCACCTCTTTTTTAAAGGGGCTGTTAAGCCAGGAGTAGCCGTCAAGCAAGGCATTGCCCTCCCTGTCGCAAAGCAGGGCGTTACCCGAGGCGGACGCCATAGCTACACCGACTATTTCACCTCCCAGAGGGAGAGCCGACGATAACACGCGCAGCACTCGGCAAACGGTGGCGTAAAGCTTCTCGGGGTCTATGCCTATATACTCGGCACCGTCGGGAAGATAGGATTTTCCGTAGGAAAAGGGGGCTGTGCTTTTGGCTACAATCTCCCCACTCTCCGAAAACAGCACTCCTTTCGCCGACGAGGTGCCAAGGTCAAGTCCAATTGAATAACGCTTCATATATCCTCCGTCAGATTACGGTGCATTTCATACCGAGGCTCTTCGCAAACAGAGAAAGAGAACGGGCGTTTACACCGTAAACAAAGGAGGAGTGGTGAGTTCCGCCTGCCTCGCTGTATTTTTCAAGCAGAGAGCAAACGTCGGTTTTGGGCTTGAACCAGCCGTTGATGGTCTCGGGGAAGCTTTCGAGCTTCTCAGGCAGCTGCATAAACTCGCCCTCAACGATAACCACGTCAAACCAGCCCTCGGCGTTGGGGAGCATATTCAAAACACACCCCTGCCCTGCCTTCATGTGACCCAGCATATAGACGGGGTGGTCTACGTCGCCGTAGGCAAAATACTTGGTCATCATATGTCTGTTTTCCATAAGGCTCGCGTTACATTCGCCCATGTGGTTGAAATAAATCGTATTATTTTTCCAATCGGGGCAGAACATTTCGACGAAGTTCACCTCGTCAAAGGAGGACATAAGGGCGCCAACGAGAGCCGCGTTGATAGCATCGCCCTCGCCTGCGTAGCCAATGCCCGACGCCATAAGCTTACAAGCCTCGGCAAAGGGTACGGTGTCGAAGCCCACCTCAGAGCCTGCGCGGCGGAAATTCATAGTAAAGGCGGTGTAGCCCTCTTTCTTAATAAGCTCTCTTATGGCTATGGAGCTGCGGATATGCTCCGCGTACATTTCGTAGGGAATATTGCAGCCGTTATCCTTACAGTCTGCCTCGTACTCGCGGCGTACTGCCTCGTCGGTGACGCTTTTCTTGATTTCGAGGATTTTCTCGCCGCTGCAGCGGTTAACCTCGACGCCAAGCCTCGCCTTGGTTTCGTCGGATATGCAAAAGTCGCCCATTCCGTCGAATGCGCCGCCGAGAGTGCCTACCTTCATTTTGGATATAGCGCGGGCAGCCTTTACGGCTCTTGCGGCATCGAGAACTCTTTTCACTACGTCGGAGTTAAGGTAATGACCTGCGAAGATTGAGTAATCCTTGCCGAGTCTTTTAAGAAGATTACAGAAATCCTGCACTCCGTGAATACCGTGGTTGTAGGAGGTTGAACCCTTCTTTACCTCAAAGTCGAAGCAAAAATCTCTCGTTGTGTCAAGGATTATTACGGGAAGGCTTGTCGAAGCTATAACGCTCGTGCTTTCAAGCGAGGGGGAATAGGCAAGGTGGAGAGTTACGATAGCCTCAACGTCCTCGCGCTCGAAGAGGCTTACCGCCGCCTCGAACTCCGACTTAACGCGGCAAATATCAGCCGCAACAAGCTCAGCACCGCCCTTTACGAGAGCCTCCTTTACCGACTGGCAATAAGCCTCAACACCGGGACGTAAGCCCGATGCGAAATCATCGTAAAGCTGTATGTAGAGAGGAAGAAATCCTATTTTTACATTTTTCATTTTTCGTCTCCTTTACTCACCTATAACTGTCAAGCGAAGCTTTCTTTTGCGGGCTCTTGTCATATCGAAATCGATAAGGAAAACGTTGCCGAAGGAGCCGAGATCGGGGGCTCCGTCAAGAACGGCTACGGTCTCGCTTCTGCCGATAAGCTGAGAGCGAAGGTGAGCATCGGTGTTGTGACAGCCTCTCAGGTCCTCGTCGTGCTCTGCGGCAAAGGCAATAGCCTTGGGACCGGGGTGGAGGTAGATGCCCTCTCTTTTGCAGTCGGGCATAATTTTCTCAAGCGCCTCTACAAAGTCCTGCTGGAGAGTTTCAAGCCCCGACACGGACAGGTCAAAGGCAAGCTCCTGGGTTCCTACGGAGCAGGTGGTGTGGGGTGTGTAGATGTTGATTATTCCTGCCTTGATGCCGCTTTCCTTAACTGCAAGCTTCACCTCGTCGGTCACGTTATGGAAGGTGATTTTTCTGTCGTCGGAGTCAAGCATTACCGTTTTTGTATATACCATAAATTATCTCCTTTTAATAATAAAATGTAAATAACTTTTGACATTTATCGGCGTTTTTCAGCTTAGCTTGGTATAGTTTCACTTTTCAAGCTTAGCTAAATCGTCAGCCGCGCGGCGCACAGCGCCTATCATTTCGTCTATCATTGCAATGGGGTCTTTGGCTCTTACAATGCCCGATGCGGCGCCTGCGGCATCGGAGCCTGCCATAATGAAATCGTAGACCTGCTTACCCGAGGTTATGCCTGCCGCCTGCTCTACGAGGATATCGGAGTAGATGCTCTTTATCTCCTTTACAGACTCGCGAACAAAGCCCATATCAGACGCCTCGGTTCCGCCGATAAGCTCGGAGGGCTCGGGGTTAATGATGTCGGGGTGAAGCTCGGCTATTGCCTTCGCCTCAGCTATTGTATCGGCGCAGGCGAAAACAAGGAAATCAAGCTCGCGGGCGCGGTCTATAGTCTTCTTAATTTGGGGTATGGACATAGGCTTTTCGCAATGGTTGACTACCACGCCCTTGGCGCCTGCCGCCTTGAGTCCCTCGGGGAGAATGTCAGCCATTCCGCGACCGGGGTAGAGCGTATCCATATAGGGGGCGAGGACTATCAGGTGCTTTGTGTTCTCGCAAATTCTTCTTATCTCAACGGCAGGGGCAATAAAGAGAACGTCAATATCGTACTTTTCCGCAGCCTTGTCTGCCGCTATTGCATACTCAAGGACCGTGTCGCCGTATACGTAGTTTTTAACTCCTACCTCAAAGTAGGGTGTTCTTATTGTGGGCTTCATTATTATCTCCTCACTTTACGTTGTCAATAAGTCTTTTTATGTTGGAGTACATTATTTTCTCCACGTCGGTGTCGGAAAGCTTAAGCGCCGCAGCTGCTCTCTTGAAGGCGCGGAGCTGCTCGTAAACCATAAGGGTTATCTTGTCGTTTTCCTCGTCGCGGACGTGAGGGATACCCGTTACGTCACCGTAAAGTCCCTTCGGCACGACGTTGCAATAGGTTCCGTCCTTGACCTCGCGGTAAAGTCTCATATACGCTATGGGGAAGTCGGTGCCGTAAATGAAGCGGTCGGTGCCGACGCACTTGATTGCCTCAATCATAGCCTCGTCAAGAAGGTTGGCTGTGAAGTCGAAGCACATATTCTTCGTAGACTTCAAAACCTCGAAGGCGTCTCCGAAGTCCTCTCTTGCATAGGCTCTGCCTATGTGGGCAACTATAAGCTTAACGTTAGGGTACTTCTCCTCTATTTCAAGAAGCTGCGCCAGGTTCACAGGGTCGCGAAGGCGGGCGTTACGGGAGATATGGAGCATTACTATCCAGCCGTTTCTGTTAGCTACCTCAAGATGCTCCTTGGGAAGGAAGTCGAAAATTCTGACCTCGGGTGAGGGTATGTAGGAGGGAGCGCAGGTGAGGTAGGGCTTAAGTCCAAGGAAGCCGCCTGCCTTTACCTTTGCTTCAAGCTCGTCGGCGGGTATAGAATACTCGGTTCTGTAGAGCATAGGAAGGTTATAGCCGCGGTTGCTGTCTATAACGTAATTGTTGGTTTCGTCAATTCCGCTGAGAGTCATACCGAAAATAAGAGCTGAGCTTTCCTTACCCGGGAACAGCTCGCCCAAGGCTCCCATAAGCTCACTTACAGACTGCTCATGACTTACGAGTCCCGGCCAGCTGGAGCCTCCGTTGCGTTTTCTTGTCACTTTATTTTTCGAGGTTGCGATATGGACGTGAGCGTCAAATATTTTATCGGGGAGAAAATCACGAAGCTCCCTCTCATAGACCTGTCGGTCATAGTCGTTCATAAAAAAGTCTGCCATTGCTATTACCCTTTAATTTCCTTTCATTTCTTTCTTTTAATATGATATCGTTTCAGCACTGCAAGACATATTTGTAATCCGTCAGTATTGTAAACTTAAAACTGTCGCCGCGAAAGATAAGCTTCGCGTTTTCGCTTCGCTATCGCTCGCGGCGATATAATCAATTTTTTAATGCGGAGTCCGTACTTTACTTATCCTCGGTAATACCCATTACCTGCTCGCGGAACAGCTGCAGCTGGCGCTCGGTGGGCGCATAATCGGGGTGAGAACAGCTGGGGATATTGGGAGGAGTCTCGCCGAGCCAGAGAGGACAGAGTCTGTCGTTTTCGTACTGCTTACGCGCCTCCTCTGTATGGAAGTCGGGAATATCGTAGGGCTTGCCGCCGTCAAGAACCGAACGGTGAGCGAGTATCGCAACCGAGGACATAGTTACAGCCGAGTGGATATCGTAGGGGTGAGGTGGCTGCTTGCCTGCCCTTATGCTCTCAACGAAGGTACGGCTGGTGATGTAGTCGCCGCCGCCGTGGCCGCCGCGGTTAATGAACTTCTCCTCAGGGTCGTTCCATGAGGGCTCGTAGAGGGTTTCGGTCTGTGCGCCCTCGGGCGTATCCCATTTGTTGTATCGGAGCATTACCTTGGTGCCCATACCGCGGAGGTTCTCCGCCTGGCCCTTTGTACCGCAGACACGGTAGGTGTGGTGGTGGGCTCCGAATTTAGCGCAACCGGTTACTCTGAATACGGTACCGTCGTCGTTCTGCGTGGTGATGATGGACGCGGCGTCTCCTACACGGCATGCTGTGGGAATCTCTGCACCGGAGTTCGGAACGAATATGGAAAAAGCGGTAACTTTCTTAGGAGTTGCACCCGTAATTCTCATACAGGGGCCGAGGGAGTGGGTAATGTAGTAGGTTCTGGGGATATAGTTTCTCCAATGCTCGGGGTAATAGGTATATTCTTTAAGGAAGGCTATATCGTCACCTGCCACCGGGTGGTTATATTCGCCCTCTGCGTAAAGTATCTTACCGAGAGTACCGCCGTCAACCAGGCGCTTCATCTCGCGGTTGAATATCATATCGGGGTAGTTCTCCGCCAGCATATATATGACTTTCGACTTGGCGTTAGCCTTCTCGAATTCACGGATAAGCTCAACGCCCTCCGCCATAGTGATATTACTGATACACTCGGAGAATACGTGAAGTCCGTGCTGGAAGCACTTAATAGCAAAAGGTGTGTGCTCGTGGAAGTTGTTGGCGAGGATAACCGCGTCCATATCGTGCTTCACGAACTCGTCGAAGCTCTCGTAGCAGGTAACTCCTTCACCAAGCTTACTTGCCGCTTGTGCGAGGCGCTCCTTGTGACTGTCACAAAGCGCTACGATATCGCAATTTAACATCATAAAGTTTCGGGAAAGGTTATATCCTCTGCCCGCACCAAAAATACCTATCCTAATTTTTTCCATAATAACCTCACTTGTTATATTATTTATCTGTTTGACGGTCGCACCTTATGTAAAAATAATTATTACACGCTAAGTGTTCTAAACGCCACAATTGGATTTTATCACTTAATGCATAATCAATCAATAGAATTTTTCTAGCTTTTTATGGAAATTAGTTAGTTAGACTTGATTTTTTCAAATTTTCCATTTATACTGAATACAAAGAATACTTGAGTTGACGGAAAGGAGACTAAAATGAGAGGCGGAAACGTATGTAAGTTCGTTCCTATGGTAAACGAAAACGAATTAAAAATTGAAAACTTCGTGTTCGAATCAAACCACACCTCAATGGCGAAGGAAGTAAAACAATATTACAACAGAATAATTCTCATAGCTGACGGCGAGGGCTCCTTTATCGTTGACGGCACGGAGCATATTATAAAAACCGGCGATATACTGTTTATCTTCAACGGTGAGAAGATTTTTGCAAAACCGAAAAACGACGAGTTTAAATACATTTATATAACCTTCCACGGAATACGCGCAGAGGAGCTTCTGCTCCGCTTCGGTATCAATGGGCAAAAGAGGCACTTTTCCGACTGCGACGGCTTGATACCAACCTGGCGCGAGGCGCTATCGTTGGCAACCGACAGCAATATCGACCTTGTAGCAGAGGGAATGTTGCTCTACGCCTTCTCCAGGTTCGGCAGGCGCGACGGTGCTTCCGACGACTTGATTTTCAGGATAACCGCCCTTAGCGAGGAGGGCTTCACCGACCCCGATATGTCGCTTTCCGCCATAGCGAAAAGCTTAAACTATAATCCGAAATACCTCTCCCACATATTCAAGGAGAGAATGGGTATGGCTTATACGGAGTACCTTCGTATGCTGAGAATGAAGTATGCTATATCCCTTTTCGAGCACGGACTTGATTCAATAAAGAACGTAGCAATTCTCTCGGGCTTCACCGACCCTCTTTACTTTTCTACGGTTTTCAAGAAAACTGTGGGAATGTCCCCTAAGGACTATATCTCCCGTAAGCTTGAAGGCTCTGAGGGGGAAGGCACCGACGCAGGGCAAGGGGAGCGCGAACAGCAAAACACGGCGGAGGACGGAGAGTAAAGACGAGAGGTCAGACTTGACGGTCTTTTGTGTTTTAGGATATAAGAAAACCGCACACGGGGGTACCCGTGTGCGGTTTTTGTTGTTTGGAAAGTCCTTTTTTGCTTTAAAAAGCACGAGTTAATAAAATGCTTTCGCCTAAGTAATTCGGTTATATTAATGCTTTTGGTTACCGAGAGAAAAGTACGCTTTGACATAAGGAGCAAAAAGACGTGCGCATTTCGTGCTCCGGTCTATTCAGCGGAAAAGAAGCTCGCCCTGTGTATCGCGCTCTTTGGCAAGTCGGCTCTCCTCTCTGTAGGCTCGCTCGACGTAGGCGACAAAGGTGGACACCGTGAAAATACGGGTGCCGTATATACCGTCGCCCGTGAAGGCTGTCATAATCGAGGTTTTCTCCTCTGTTACGAAGCTTACCTCGCCCGGTTCGTGGCAAAAAATCAACACGGGTACCGTCTTAAGCTCTCTCTCGTAGGCTGAAGTGTCAAGCCGTGGGAGGGGTATCACCCTGGAGCCTACGGCGAAGCCGAGCCTTGAAAGAACGCCCGAGCCCTTGCCCCTTGAGGTATAGGAGGCGGTTTTCATTCGTGAAAATTTAACGGTGAAGTCGGGGGATGCAAAGTGTATTACCTTATCAATACCGCCGCCGTTATACAGGCGGACAAGGTAAAGAGTATCCCCTGCTCTAACGGTAAGGTCGGGTGTACGGGAAAGCTTTATCAGCGAGGTCAAGGGAGACCTTAAGTAGGTTATCTCTGCCTTCGCGTCCGCTTTGAGCTTATTAACTTTGCCTATAAGTCTAAGGCGCGCCCAGATAACCAAGAGGACGTTAAAGGCAATAACGATAAGGGCTACGGTTATGAATAATTCGAGCAATTTCGTCACACGCCCACCCCCTAACCGATATCCGAGAGCCAGGCAGCCTGCCAGGTGCGAATAGATAAAGCACCCGATACGAGGCGGCACACTAGGAGTGTCAGACACATAACAAATACGGCGCCGACAGTACCGAGAATATCCGTGTAGCCTCGGGTGAAGGAGAGCAAATCTCCGACAAGGGAACCTAAGGGCGCGGGCAGCCTCTCGGGGATAAAGAGATTAAGCGCTACAAGAGGAAGGGGTGCGGTCAATGCGACTGCAAGGTCAGCCTTCCAATATCTCGGGAAATAAAGAGCCGCACCGTCGCGGAACGTATAAAGCCCTTCAGTTCTCGATATCATATATTCCATACGCTCGTTATCGAGCCTGATGCAAAAATATGAGATAATAAATATTGCTAAGGTGGAGTTTATGATAGAAAGAGCCGCGGACATAACTGCGTACTGCTCGGGCTGGCTTACGGGGCTGTATTCCACAAACAGCGCAGGAAACCACTCACAAAGCGCGGGGTGAATAACGCCCGAAATGAAAAAGGAGGGGATATGTAGCGCTACACCCGACAGCAGCCACGCGGCTGCCGCCCAGAGGATATTTTTAAAATATCGCATTACTATCCCTCCTTTAAATGCAACTCAACCGGAGTTGCATTTAATCAGCCCTTCGGGCTGGATATCATCAACGGCAGAGCCGTTGTATATCATCACTTGCTCTATGGGTGTATCTCATCAGCTTTCCTGGCTGGATATCATCAACGGCACAGCCGTTGTATATCATCACTTGCCCTGCAAGTGCATCTCATCAGCCCTTTGGGCTGGATATCATCAACGGCACAGCCGGTGTATATCATCACTTGCTTTGCAAGTGTCTCTCATCAGCCCTTCGGGCTGGATATCATCACTCGTCTTTTGAGAAAGCTCGCAGACTCGTTTTCTTCGTTTATTAAAGCGTGATTATCAAAATAGAATTGTCAAAATACAAATGTTAAAGCGTGATTATCAAAGCAGCTTAATGACGTTAGAGGCTGCAATCTCCACGTAGGCTCTCGGGTCGAGGTCGCTCATCAGCTCACGCAGAAAATCTGTCACGGGCTGCTCGGTGAAGTAGTGCCCTGCCTCGATAAGGTTAATACCCATCTCGGGCGCTTCCTCCATAATATTATAGCCTATTCTGCCCGAAACGAAGGTGTCGGCACCTGCCTCCATAGCCGCCTTTACATAGCCTTTGCCGTCACCGCCCACAATAGCTATGCGCTTGACGGGGTTGTAGGCGTCGGCATATCTTATCATATCCGAGCCTGTCGCCTGCTTAACTCTGTAGGCGAAGTCGTCAAGCCCTATAGACTCGTCTATATTGCCTATTCTGCCGAGGAAGCCCTCGCCAAAGGGAGCAGTGTCGAATATTCCGATAAGGTCGCAGAGCTGATCGTTTACTCCGCCTGCTACCTTGTCAAGCCTTGTGTGGAAGGAGAATACGGAAACACCGTTATCGAGCAGCTTAATAATCTTCCTTGCCACGTGGTTATCCTCGGTAACTGAGCCTATGGGCTTGAATATCAGCGGATGATGGGAAATTATAAGGTCGAAGTGGGAGGCTATTGCATAGTCCACAATCTCCTCGGTAACGTCAAGGGTTATCAGCACGCGGCCAACCTCGGCTGTACCGTCGGCACAGCACATAAGTCCGTCGTTGTCCCAGGGCTCACGAAGCTCGAGAGGTATCTTCTCCTCGAATTTCTCATATAGCTGTTTTACGTTCATATAGTTTCTTCTCCGTTGTTGGATTTAGAGTTCTTTACGTCTGAAATCAGCTCGCGGAGAGCTGAAATTATTATATCGGTTCTATCCTCGGCACCCGAGGAAAGCCTGCCTGCTCTTGCTCGCTCCAGTGAGGAAAGCTTAGCCTCAAGATAGCCTATCCTGGCACCCGTGTTGAGAAATTGACATTTTTCTATGCCCACGAGAGCTTCAAGCTCCGTCAGCTCACGGCACTCACCGACGTACTCTGACATAATGCAGGTGTAATATTTACCGCCGTCATAGGAGTAGCTCTCGGAGCGAATGGCGAAGCCGTGGGAGCAAAGGTAGCGGCGCAGATGCTCCTGGCGCGACATAGGCTGCAAAATCAGCCTTACCTCTCCGCACCTTAAGTGTGGGGCGCGCTCTATAATATCCGCGATAAGCTCCCCTCCCATACCGCATATAGCATAGTCGGTGACACCCTCGCCCGAGAGTGCCGCGGCGCCGTCTGTGAGCATAAAGCTTACCCTATCCGAAAGAGCCGCCGCTTCGACGTTTGCGCGTGCTGAGGCAAGAGGTCCGGAATTAATATCGGTAGCGTAAGCCCTTGAAATTCTCCCTACCTTAAGCAAGAAAATAGGCAGGTACGCATGGTCGGTGCCTATATCGGCAAACACCGCGTCCTGCCTGACAAGCGACGCCGCCGAAAAAAGGCGTGCATTCAGCTTAGCATCAATCATTTCGATGCAAGATAATCGTTAATCTTCTTAACAAGCTCCTCAGCGTTGGTGCCGTGAACGAAGCATGCGTCCTCAATGGATTCGCCTCTGGAGTGAGGGCAGCCGAGACAGTGCATTCCTATCTCGAAGAAGAACTTTGCGGTCTCAACGTCGAAGTCGAGAATATCGCCGATAAGGGTATCCTTTGTAACGGTCATTTGTTTATCCTACCTTTTCAAATATTCCTACGCTTTTGTTTTTCGCGCTTTTGTCCTGTACATTATATCATATAATATGACAAAAATCAATATTTAATCAAATATTTTAAAAGCCTATTTACATTTTTATAAATTTGTGGTAGAATATAGTGGGTAATTTTGGGCGTGTGAGTTCGTCCATTATTATTTTGAATTATTCTTCCCGATAGGAGATTTAATATGATTGTTGCTCTTGAAGAAGCAAAAAGAAAGCTGGTAGCTCTGGAGGATACCCTCCGCGAGCTTGGAAGTCAGCTCCGTATAGAGGAAGCCAAGGAGAGAGCCGCGGAGCTTGAGCGTGAGACCTTGGTTCAGGATTTCTGGAACGATGCGGAGTCCTCCTCTAAGACGCTGCGCGAGATAAAGCAGCTTAAGGATAAGTACGAAAGCTACGAGGAGCTTCTTATAAAGCTTGAGGACACCTACACTCTCTGCGAGATGGCGATTGAGGAAAATGACGAGAGCTCCGTTGAGGAGGTTGTAGCCGAGACCGAATATATAGAGGCCGAGGCTGAGCGCAAGAGAATAGAGGTTCTTCTCTCGGGTCCTTACGATAAAAATAACGCCATCGTTTCCTTCCACCCCGGAGCCGGCGGCACCGAGGCGCAGGACTGGGCTTCTATGCTCTACCGTATGTATACGAGGTGGGGCGAGAAAAGCGGCTTCAACGTTAAGCTTATCGACTGGCTTGACGGTGACGAGGCGGGACTTAAATCCGCTACTATTATGATTGAGGGCATTAACGCCTACGGCTACCTTAAGAGCGAGAACGGCGTTCACAGACTCGTCAGAGTTTCACCCTTCGACGCATCGGGCAGACGCCACACCTCATTTGCTTCGGTTGAGGTTATGCCCGAATTTGAGGACGACGATACAATAGTGCTTCGCGACGAGGACCTTGATATTACGGCGCACCGTTCCTCGGGTGCGGGCGGTCAGCACATTAACAAAACCGACTCGGCTATCAGAATAGTTCACAAGCCTACGGGTATTGTCGTTGGCTGTCAGACCGAGAGAAGCCAGCTTCAGAACAAGGAGACGGCTCTTAAAATGCTGAAGGCTAAGCTTATGGAAATCAAGCTGCGCGAGAAGCTGGACAGAATAGAGGATATCCAGGGCAACAAGGCTAATATCGAATGGGGCAGCCAGATACGAAGCTACGTCTTTATGCCCTACACTCTCGCCAAGGACACGAGAACGGGCTACGAGGACGGAAATATCGACGCCGTTATGGACGGTGAAATCGACGGCTTTATCAACGCGTATCTTAAGCACATTTCCGCAAATCCCGAGGAGTAATTGACAAGAATTGCGCGGTAATATTTCCGCAAATCCCGAGGAGTAATTGAAGAGAATTGCGCGGTAATATTTCCGAAAATTCCGAGAGTAATTGACGAGAATTGCGCGGTAATACTTCCGAAAATTCCGAGCTTTAATTTCCAAACCGCGAGGGACAGCTTTATCTTTTAAGGATAACTATTTACAGACTATTTTCACTCTTAATTTCATATAAAAACCGCTGTGTTCGCAAAGAACACAGCGGTTTTTCTTACTTTTATTTACATTTATTGGGTTTTTATTGGTTTTTTTCAAGGGCGCGGGCTATCATATTGTCAACGGCTGCCCTGACGCGGAGCATCTCGTCGGCTGAACGGGCGCATCTGTAGAAGGTTATCTCGTCGCCGAGGGCGCGCTCCATCTCGCGCACAACCTCCTCGTGGGAGTAGTAGCTTTCGGCAAGGCGCATAGCGCGCACGTCCTGCACAGCCTCCTCCATAGTCATAATTCTGATAGACTCGAGGGGCGCACCGTCAAAGTCGGGATATACGATAAAGGTGTCTCCTGCAGGTACCCAATCCTCGCCGCCAAGGTCGTTAAAGGGGTTGATTTTGTCGCCAGAGGCGCGGTTATAGTAGAAGTTATAACCCCAATGCAAAAAGCCGCTTATATTGTATTTATAGAGCTGCATACCTATGGAGCGAGTACGCCAGGAGGGCATCGCAAGGTAGCAGTTGGACAGCTTGACTATCTGGTTGCAGGCATAGTAAACCCAAAGGTTCGGAACCTTCGCCTCGATAAAGGGCATCGCGTGGTCGGTTGTGGGTACGGGGGTGGTAACTGCGCCTCTGTTATAGAACTCTATGTTGGAAAGAGCGTCCATAATGGTGTAGCCCTCGAGAAGGTCGGCTATATTATTTTTTACAGTATTAAATCTGTCGATATTCTCAAGCCTCGGTTCGTCGGATATGTGGTAGAAGCAACGTTTATCGTCTCCCCTTTTCTTCATATGCCGGACGAATTCCGAAATAAGAGCGCGCAGGAAGCGGACGTACTCGGGGTCGGTGGAAAGGGTATCCCAGGTAAATATCTGCTTATACTCGCCGTCTACCCGTCCGTAAACCTTCGCCGAATGCTGTGCCTGGTCCTGGTGATAGAAGTGGGAAATTTCCAAATACTTTATGCCTATTCTGTCGCACATATCGACCCAGCGGTCAACTCTTGAAAAATCGAAGCTGTATTCGCCCTTCGTAACCGTAACCTCAACGAGCTGGCTCGGTACTCTCTCGTAGGGAGGAAGAACGTTTAAGGCGGGGGTAAGGAGAGGTGTATAAAGAACGTTTCTTCCGCGCTTAGCCGCCACCCGTGCGAAGTTTTCTACTATTTCCCAGTGCTTATCCGACCATACCTCAACGCCGTAATACGCTGCAAGGCAGTCGCAGTAGAACCACTGTGTATGGAGAAGCTCCTGCTCGGGCAGGGCTACGGGGAGAACCTTAAGTCTTATGCTCTCCTCGCCAATTAAAACCTCCTCCTGCTCACGGCTCTCGGTATCGCCTACGGCAACGCTTGCCATAGAAATGCGGAAGGTCAGAGTGCTTTCACCCTTATAGTCCTTCGGAACGTTTACCTCAATCCAGAGCGAACGGAGTCTGTCCTGGGAGATAACCACCTTGCCGCCGTAGCGAAGGGGCGTAAGGAGGTCGGGGTATGCTCCCGGCGTTGTGCGAAGGTAATTCTCGTCGAATTCACGTGGCTTGACGGGTCTGTCAACGGGGACACTTCTTACGTCGCGCACCGTTACGTAGGGAGCAAGCTCACCCTCAATTCTCAAAGAGCATATTGGACGGAAGGGCAAAAACTCCGGCACGTCCACGTGTATAAGCTGAAAGTTGACGGTCTCTCCCCCAAGAGCGCAAAGCTCCTCTTGTGGCTTGAAGCTATCTATGGAGTTATCGAGGAAAATTTTCTCCTGAGACGATACGATTTTTGTTTTGAGCATTTCAAGCTCTCCTTTACGTAATGAAGTTTTAAGGTACTTTCCTTGTACGGGTATATTCTATCATATACTTTGTTATTTTTCTATAGAAAATCGAACAAGCTTTTGTAAAATAGGACGAGTGTGGATTTTATGGCTCACAGTATTTCTATGTCAGCTTTGCTTTGAGTAGGATACAAAAGGGGGCTTTCTTTCGCATTATTGCTTTGATATTAAGTCAAGAACCTCGGAGGGGGTGTCGGCAAAAACGGTTGCTCCAGCTCCCGAAAGCTCCCCCCGTGTACGGAAGCCCCAGGTAACGGCAATGCCCAAGGCGACGCGAGACTTAAGGAAGGTATAAACGTCTATATCGGAGTCACCGACGTAGGCGCACTCGGACGGCTCGCACCCAAGCTCTGAGAGAATGTCGAAAACGCCGTCGGGCTGGGGCTTAAGAGGTACGCCCTCCCTGCCGCCGTGGACAACAGAGAATTTGTCACCGAAATAGCGATTAATAAGGGAGCGTGTCGCAAAATCGGGCTTGTTTGAAAGTACGGCGCACTTAATTCCTCGGGAGGAAAGCGCATCTATAAGCTCAACAATTCCTCCGTAAGGCTCGGTAAGATAGGTGGGGGCGGTATCGTAAAGCTCGGTGTATTCCTTATGGAATTTCTTTATTGTTTCTTCGTCGGCGCCTCTGGGTATTAAGACGTTCTGTACGAGCTTCAAGGCTCCTGCGCCTACACATCTGCGGCACTCCTCAAGGTCGAGCGTGGGATATGAATACTCCTTCAGCTTTACGTTGAGGTAGTAGGCTATGGTGGTTAGCGTGTCAAGCAAGGTTCCGTCAAGGTCAAAGATTGCACACTTTATCATCGTTGTTTTCCTTTTCATAATTACGTAATTACAGTTTGGGCGTGTGGGTGCAAAATGGGGTGTATTAACCCTTGCCGCAAATCTCACGGTACCTTACGGCGTAGTCGCGAAGGAGTCCCTCGAGTCTTGCCGAATCGGTTTTCTTCTTATTTGCCTTCATAGTAAGAGTAAGATTTTCGGGACGGAAAATTTCTCTTGCCGCCCGAACAATCTGCTCGGGCGTAATAGCGGAGTAGAGAGCGGAGCGTTCTTCAATGCTGCCGTAGGGCGCGTCGAGAATATGGCAATCGTAAGCGAAGGTATAGCCTAACTCTCTTGGGTCATCGTAGAGAAGCAAGCCTCCCTCGGTGTAGCCGACCTTCATACATTCCTGCTCCGTAAGCTCTCCTCGGCACAGGTCAAGAAGCAAGGAGAGGCTAAGCTCTAGTGCATCGTATACAGAGCCTGCGCGTATCTCGTAGTTAAAGAAGAAGCTGCCAATATTCTTATATTTTTCGACACTTCCCGATATATCGTAGAAAAGTCCGCGCTTCTCGCTAAGCTCAATATAGAAGCGAGAGTTGTTACCTCCCAGCAAAATTTCATAAAGGAGGTCGTCAACTCCGAAGGGCAGACGGGACATATCCATATCGAAGGTAAATCTGACCATAGTGAAATCGGCGTTTTTTATATGCACCTTCGGCTCTCTTTTTCCGAAATTTTGCGACACGGGTGCCGCGTTTGTGCGCAGTGGCGCATCTGAAAGCCTGACGGTATCGAGAGCCTTCGATAGATATTCAAGCTCCCCTTCCCCGACGTTTCCCGTAACGTAGACGAAAAGGTTGCCCTGAGAGAACACCTCTTTTCTATACGCCTCAAGCTTCCTTTGGGAAATGCGGGAAATCTCACCGAGGGTACCGAGAATCGGACGGGAAAGAGCCGTCGTGCCGTGAACACACGAGGAGGTAAATGCCGAGAGCGAGGTGCGGTCGTCCGACTCGCGTATTTCCGCTTTAACACGTCCAAGCTCAGCCAAAAACTCCGCACGGGGTAGTACTAATGGCGAAAACAGCTTACATAGGATATCTACAGCATCAGTGAATTTTGACGGCACACCCGAGAGGGTAAACTGCACCATCTCGTTATAGGTCGAGGCTCCGAACTCAAGTCCAAGTCTATCAAGGGTAGAATAGAGCTTCCCCTCCATAAGCGTATTAACGTTGCGGTAGAGTGTATGCTCCAAAAAGTGGGTTATTCCACCCTCGCCTTCCCTCTCGTATATACAGCCGGCTTTGAGGTAGAGGGACAGGGTGAAGCTATGGAGGGTAGAATTTCTATAGCTGTGTATCTTGATGCCGTTTTTTGTTACTTTTGTTTTTTCCTTCACTGCTTCTCCCCCTTTCCTTTTCTTCATTTATATATTAATTAGGTTTTGGCTGAGTTTATCTTTTCTCTGTCTTTTATATTTCCTTAAGCTTTGCGAAGGTTGCCATAAGCTTCTTTTTGCCGGATTTATCGAAGTCCACCTCGTAGAGGACGTCACCGCCCTGGTCGCGGGAGGACACAACCGTACCCTCGCCGAATATATCGTGAGCCACGCGCGCACCCGGAGCAAATCTGACAATCCCGTACTTTGCGGCGCCCGACCTTCCGCGAGGGGGCTCGGGCTTTTGCGACATTTTCACAGGTCGGTGCATTTCCGTAAGGTCGTATGCTACGGGAGGTCTTTCGCTCCTTCGCTGCCAGGGGTTATAGGTTGTCTCTCTGGCTCTCGGCGGCGCCATTCTGGGTCTTTCCTCCGCTATAAGCTCCGAGGGAATTTCAGCCTTCACGAACCTTGTGAGAGGGTTCATTCCCGTTTTGCCGTACATCATACGCACTCTTGCGTGGGTGATATACAGCTTCTCCTTAGCTCTTGTAATAGCAACGTAGGCAAGACGTCTTTCCTCGGAAAGCTCGGAGGGCTCGCCGAAGTTCTGCTGGGAGGGGAATATTCCCTCCTCCATTCCGACGAGGAACACCACGGGGAACTCAAGCCCCTTTGCCGCGTGCATAGTCATAAGGACCACGGCATCGGCACTCTCGTCGTACTTATCAACGTCGGTAACGAGGGATATTTCCTCAAGGAAACCCTCAGCCGTCGGCTCAATCTCGTCGGCAAGGCATCTTGCCTCGTACTCTGCCACGCCGTTTATAAGCTCTCCGACGTTCTCGATTTTGCACTGCCCTTCAAAGCCCTCAGCTAAAAGCATAGACCTGTAGCCCGTGACGTTGAAAAGCTCGGTTATTATCTCGGAGGGGAGCTTTTTCTCCTCTCTTACCTTGTTAATCATAGAGGTAAAGGAGATAAGCTTTTCGGCATTTTTGCCGAGGGCGACGTACTCCCCCGCCCTCTCCATAACTCTGTACATCGAGAGCCTTTCGGTGTTGGCAATGGTCTCTATGGCGTCTACCGTAGCCGCGCCCAGCTTGCGCTTTGGCTCGTTTATTACCCTCTTAAGCCTCAGGTTATCGTCGGGGCTTATAATAAGGGTAAGATAGGCTACCATATCGCGTATTTCCTTGCGGTCATAGAAGCGCATATCACCGATAACCTTGTAGGGGATACCGCTTTTGGCAAATACTGTCTGCAAGGCTCTGCCTAAGGCGTTGGTGCGGTAAAGGATAGCGAAGTCGGAATACCTGCGTCCGCCCGTTTTGGTTCCGCTTGAAATTTTGTCAAGAACGTACCTTCCCTCGCTGTCGGGGTCCTCCGCGCAGAAGAGGGTTATAGGCTCGCCCTCGCCCTTATTTGACCACAGCTTTTTGCCGTGGCGGTCGGTGTTTTTGCTGATGACGGAGTTCGCCGCTTCAAGTATGCGAGAGGTGGAACGGTAATTTTGCTCCAGCTTCACCACCGTGGCGTCGGGATAGGTTTTGTCAAAATTAAGTATATTCTCTACGGTTGCGCCGCGGAATTTATATATGCTCTGGTCATCGTCTCCGACTACCATTATATTTCTGTGCTTATCGGAGAGAAGCTTGGTTAACACAAATTGCGCGTAGTTCGTGTCCTGATACTCGTCAACGAGGACGTATCTGAATTTATTCTGATAGTACTCCCTGAGCTCAGAGTTATCCGAAAGAAGCTCTACCGTTTTCATAATTATATCGTCAAAATCAACGGCGTTATGCTCCTTCATTTTCTGCTCGTAGAGGATATATATCTCTGCGATTTTCTTTGAGCGCGGGTCGATGCCGCCCGAAAGTCCGTCGGCTCCCTTCAGCTCGTCCTTCGCTCTGCTTATAGCATCGGCAACCGACCTTGGCGAGAGGGTCTTTTCTTCAATTCCGAGAGCCTTCATACAGTCGCTTATCATTCGCTTTTTGTCATCGGTGTCGTAGATTGAAAAGCCGTCGCGAAGCCCAACGAGCTCACCGTGCTTTCGCAAAATACGCATACATACGGAATGGAAGGTTCCTGCCCACACCGATGCCGCGATACTAGGGTCGTCAAAGGAGGTGAGAATTCTGTTTTTAATCTCGTTTGCCGCCTTGTTGGTGAAGGTGATAGCCAGAATACGCCAAGGCTCGGAGGGCTCGGAAATGAACTGAGGAAGGATATCGTTTATCTCGTCAACCTCAAGCTCAACAGCACTCTCAAGGGCAGAGACAGCCTCGGGGACAATCCCCTCGGGGGTGTCCTCTGAAAAGTATGCGTTACCGTATTTAATAAGGTAAGCTATGCGGTTTACAAGAACGGTAGTCTTGCCACTTCCCGCGCCCGCAAGCACCAAAAGAGGTCCACGGGCGGTAAAGACAGCCCGACATTGCTCTGGGTTAAGTCTTGCACCGTATACCTTGTCGAAAAGAGCCCTTTTCGCTCTTAAATATCTCTCGTTTATCTGTTGCATATCAGCTTGTACCTTCGTTTATTTTAAGCCATTTTGATGTTCGTAAAAAATACTACTATATGGCAAGAGAAAATCCTTGCCAAAGGGTTCGGCACCGCACCGTAAATTATTGCAAAAGGAGTGGACAAAGTGTATTTTCCCGACTGTAAGCTCGGGTTTGTGACACCCCCTAAAGACAGTTATCCACAAAATCGTATGTTAGTAATGTGGAAAACTTTTTGTCGAAAAACCGCCGAATACTTCGATTGGAAGCCTACACGGGGTGAGTTATCCACAATTTTTCCTTTCAAGCTCTCTTACGGTGTTAAAAAGCACTCGGAAAAAGGAGAAATTAACCTTTTCCGTTATTTGATAGAAAAGGCGTCTTTTGCGTCTGATTATGAATTTTTCAATTCATTTCATTCTGCCCGTGATTTAACCCTGCTTTTCATTCGTAATTTTTACGATTTTCGCAAATGCAGCTTTATTTGCCGCCCTTTGCTCTGCCGCCTTTGCCGGAGGGGCGCTTCGAGCTGCTTGAAAGTCTGTCGGCTTCCCTGCGAATTCTGTCAGCATCGGCTCCGAAAATACGGTCAATCTTCTTCATAGAGGCGGCAGAGCCCTTCGCACGGGTGGGCGCCGTTTTTTTCTTCTGTGAAGTTTTGTTTACATTAGTCCCTTTTCCGACGACTTTCGCGGTACCTTTGGCTCGAGTACGCCCTCTCGGCTGCTCGGGTGACCTGTGGGCTCCCGTGGGCTTCTGCCCGAAGGCGGGCTTCACAAGGCAGTCGGCTCCGTAGCCGATAAGCTCCTCTCTGCCTGCTATACGCAAAGCCTCTCTCACAAGATTTGCATTCTCGGGCTTCGAGTACTGCAAAAGGGCGCGTTGAAGCCGTTTTTCGTTATAATCGGTGGTTACGTACACCGCTTTACCCGTCATAGGGTGTATGCCCGTATAATACATAACGGTGGATATTGTACCGGGGGTGGGATAGAAGTCCTGGACCTGCTCGGGCATATATCCCCACTTCTTCAGCCACAGCGCCATCTCAACCGCATCGTTCATCGTTGCGCCGGGGTGGCTGGACATAAGGTAAGGCACGAGATACTGCTCGAGCCCGAACTCGGAGCAAAGGGCAAAATACTTGCGCCTGAAGCTCTCGTAAACCTCGATGGGCGGCTTGCCCATCATAGACAGCGCGTTATTCGAGCAATGCTCGGGGGCAACCTTCAGCTGACCCGATACGTGCCTTGACACAAGCTGACGGAAAAAGGAGTCGTCCTTATCGCACATAAGGTAGTCGAAGCGTATGCCCGACCTGACGAATACCTTCTTCACCTTGGGAATACTCTCTATTTCCCGAAGGAGTCTTGCGTACTCTGTATGGTCTACTTTAAGGTGCTTGCAGGGGGTGGGCGAGAGGCATTTCCTTGTAGGACAAACGCCCTCGGTTTTCTGCCTGTCGCAGGAAGGATATCTGAAATTGGCGGTAGGACCGCCTACGTCGTTGATGTAGCCCTTGAAGTCGGGCATTGCGGCAATCGTCTGCGCCTCGCGGATAACGCTCTCCTCGCTCCTAGACCTTACCTCTCTGCCCTGGTGGAATGCTATGGCGCAGAAATTGCAGGCTCCGAAGCAGCCGCGGTTGTGGGTTATGGAGAACTTAACCTCGGTTATGGCAGGTACGCCGCCGAGTGAGTCGTAGTCGGGGTGGTAATCCCTGGCGAAGGGGAGCGAATATACGCGGTCAAGCTCCCGGCGCTCAAGAGGCGGCATAGGAGGGTTTTGCACCAGCATTTTGTCCCCATAGTACTCAATAACAGCCTTTCCTTTTACGGAATCGGTGTTTTTATACTGTGTAGCGAAGGCGCGCGCATAAGCCGCCTTGTCACTTTTCAAGGTATCGTAGTCACCTACGCTGACACAGTCGAAATGAACCGCCTCCCCTGCCTTCGCAAGGTATACGCAGCCTCGCACGTCGCGAATTTTGCGCACGGGTACCCCCTTATCGAGGAGCTTCGCTAAGCGGAGAATAATATTTTCGCCCATTCCGTAGGTGAGAATATCGGCGCGCGAGTCAACGAGAATACTGCGGCGAACCTTGTCGTCCCAATCATCGTAGTGAGCAAATCGGCGCAGCGACGCCTCAAGTCCTCCGATGATAATGGGAACGTCACCGAAGGCTTCTCTTATTCTGTTACAGTAAACTATAACGGCGCGGTCGGGGCGTGCGCCCATTTTACCGCCTGCGCTGTAATAGTCGTAGGTGCGCTTTTTCTTGGCTACCGTGTAGTGGGCAACCATAGAGTCTATATTTCCCGAGGAAACGAGAAAGCCGAGCCTCGGCTTTCCGAAGCGCATAAAATCCTTAGTGCTTTTGTAATCCGGCTGTGAGAGGACGGCAACGCGGAAGCCCTCCGCCTCCAGAACTCTCGTGATTATAGCCGCGCCGAAGGACGGGTGATCCACGTAGGCATCACCCGTCACGTAAACGAAGTCTATCTCCGACCAGTTACGGTCACGCACGTCCCCCATATTGACGGGGAGAAAATCACGTCTGTCTCTCATGCTCAAATTCTGAAGCTGTCAAGCTCAACCTCTGTCTGCTCACCGCTTTGCATATTGCGAAGCTGGGCTTTGCCCGACTCGATTTCGCTATCACCTACGATAAGAGTGTATTCTGCGGATATTTTGTTGGCATACTTCATCTGTGCCTTAAGGCTTCTGCCCACCACGTCGCACTCAGCATACACTCCCTCCTTGCGGAGTCTTTCGGCTATTGAAAGCGCTTTAAGCATAGCAGACTCGCCCATAGCGGCAATATAAAGCTTGGGCTTTGCGCCCTCAATATTATCAAGCCCTGCCTCGCGCATAGCAAGTATAAGTCTGGTTATACCCATACCGAAGCCGATGCCCGGCAGCTCGGGTCCGCCGAGAGAGGATACGAGTCCGTCATATCTGCCTCCTCCGCAAACCGTGGACTGAGCGCCGATACCCTCGGCTATAAACTCAAACACGGTACCCGTGTAGTAATCAAGACCGCGGACGATAGAGGAGTCCACAACGTAGTCAATGCCCATACCGTCCAGGGCGGATTTGAGAAGCGAGAAGTTCTTCTCACAGCTCTCGCAAAGATGCTCCGTGGTTCTGGGAGCCGCCTTCGCGCCCTCGGCGCAGTCGGGATTTTTGCAGTCCAGAAGGCGAAGGGGGTTTTTATCAAGCCTGGTTTTGCAGGTGTCGCAAAGCTTGTCCTTACGGGAGTCGAAGTAACGGACGAGCGCCTCGCGGTACTTCGGACGGCACTCCTTACAGCCTATGGAGTTAATATGAAGCTTTACGTTCTTAAGCCCGAGACGGCGAAGAACGGAATTGGCAAGAGCTATAGCGGTAGCGTCCGAGGCGGGGCTGTGAGAGCCGAACATCTCGGTGCCGAACTGATAGAACTCGCGTGACCTTCCTGCCTGTGGCTTCTCGTGGCGGAAGCAGGAAATGATGTAGTAATACTTAAGGGGCATCGGGTCGGAGCATTTACCGTTCTCGATAAGGGCGCGCACAACCGACGCCGTACCCTCGGGGCGCAGAGAGATAGACCTGTCCTCGTCTCTGTCGGCAAAGGTATACATCTCCTTTTGCACGACGTCGGTGGTGTCGCCTACGCCTCTGACGAAAAGCTCTGTATTCTCGAAGGTGGGGGTGCGGATTTCACCGTAGCCGTACTTCTCCGCCTCCTCGCGCATAATGCCTTCAATGTATCTCCAAAGGGGAGTTTCCCCCGGGAGTATATCCATAGTTCCTTTAATTTTCTGTATCATTTCTTTATCCTCCGTGTTATCTTAATCAGCGTTATTCGTATCGCATCTCTTGGGCGCGTCACCATCGCTGTGCGCCATTTGCAAAAGGTAGCGAAGCCTCTCCTCGTCACCTATATAGGAAAGCATACCGACCACAGCCTCAAAGCCCGTAGCTGCGCGATAGTCGGCAGCCGAGGAATGCTTCGGCTTGTTGAGATGCCCCGAGTTTGCCGCACGGCGGTACACCTCGCGCTCGTCCTCAAGGAGATAGGGCTCTATTCTGCGAGCCATTTGCGCCTGCGCCTCGGCAGTTACGTATTCAAGAGATGCTGCGTTAAGCTCCCCCGATTTGCAAATTCCTCGCTCCACGAGCATAGTTCTGACAAAGAGGGAATGACGGGCGTCGCCTATGTAGGCAAGAGCCATCACCGACGGCAATGCTGCACCGAGTATTCTTTCGTGCATAAGAGTCCTCCGAGGCGGAATATCCGCTAAAAATTATTACTCTTTTTATTTTATCATATTTCCCCTACAAAATCAATAGGTAGAAATAATAATATTTTAAAGAAAAATTTATCAAAGGTATTGATTTGGAGTGCCTTTTATGTTATAATAAAGCAGAACAGGATTTGGATTATGGAAAACTACGATTACATTAAAGAAAACCTTCTCGCCCTCACAGGCGAGCTTCGCGAGTACAGCGAGAAATATTCACGTAATATCACACTTGTGGCGGTTACCAAAAGCGGTACCGACGAGGAGCTTATTGCTCTTGCGGAGGCGGGTGTCATGGACGTTGGCGAAAACCGACCTCAGCAGCTCTCGCGGCGCGGCAAGCTCCTTCACGAAAAGGGCTTCGCTCCAAGGCTCCACGAGATAGGCAACCTCCAGCGCAACAAGGTGAAGTACATAATAGAGGACGTCTCTCTCATTCACTCCCTCGACTCCTTTGCTCTGGCTGAGGAGATTGAAAGGCAGGCGGAGAGGGTCTCACGTATTGTGCCCGTGCTTGTGGAAATCAACTCGGGAAGAGAGCCTAACAAGGGCGGTATTATGCCCGAGTGCGCCGAGGAGTTCGTCCGTGGGCTTGCTAAGTATCCTCACCTTTCGGTCGGGGGACTTATGACTATGGGTCCCGTGTGTGAGGACCCCGAGGATTCGAGAGTGTATTTCAGGCTGACCCGTGAGCTTTTCGACACTATCGGTGAGCGTGTGGGCTTCTCCGGCGAGGGTATACTCTCTATGGGTATGAGCGACAGCTACAGAGTGGCTATCGAGGAGGGCTCCACCCTTGTGCGAGTCGGCAGGAGACTGTTCCAAAAAAGCTAAACGAAGAATAAAAGATAAGGAGACATAAATGGGAATGTTTGAAACACTTGCAGAAAAGCTTAAGAAAATGAAGAAAACCGAGGAGACCGAGGTCACCTTCAAGCCCTTCGACGAGGAGGCAGAGGAGCCCGTTGAGGCAGAGGTTCCCGCTATTGAGGAGCCCGCACCCAAAAAGCCCGTAGCTCCTATGATTGCAAACGGAGATCAGGACAGCAACATCGAGCTTAAGCTGGTTTGCCCCGAGGAGTTCGGTGACGTAAGCTCTATTGCGGACCACCTTCTTGCAGGCTGCACCGTAGTTCTCAACCTTGAGAAGCTTGACCGTGATACCATTATCAGAATGCTTGACTTCCTCAACGGCGTAACCTATTCCACCGGCGGCGAAATCAAGAACGTATCTAAGAGCACGTTTATCATCACGCCTCATAACGTAGACGTGTCCGACGACTAAGGACGGAATATATTACAATCATCGGGGATCAGCGCATAACACGCCGATCCCCGCAAAGCTATCCCGAGGTTATGGGCTTGCTTTAGGGATTGCTGCTCTGTCGCGGTAAGTGACACCTCGGCAATGCTGCTTGCGGCTACCCGAGGCTCGCCCTTGTGGCTTGCTTTCGGGATTGTTGCCCTGTCGCGGTAAGTGACACCTTGGCAATGCTGCTTGCGGCTACACGAGGCTCACCCTTGTGGCTTGCTTTCGGGATTATTGCTCTGCCGCGGTAAGTGACACCTCGGCAATGCTGCTTGAGGCTACACGAGGCTCGCCCTTGTGGCTTGCTTTAGGGATTGTTGCTCTGTCGCGGAGCCTCGAGCGAATCGATTTTCAAAAACTTTAAGGAAACTGAGTTGGAAACATTATTTTTTATTATTGCAAAAACCGTAGCCATACTCCTCGAGGTGGTTTACTTCGGTATGCTGGCGAGAATGCTTCTCCCCTTCTTCCTCAACCCCGAGGAGAGTAGGCTCTACGGTATCTCCTGCCTTATTACCGAGCCTTTTATTGCTCCTGTGCGCTTCGTTCTTGTGAAGCTGAATATCGGGCAGGATTCCCCTATAGATTGGTCGTTCTTTATAACGGCGGTGCTTTTGTCCTTGCTGACGACGTTCCTGCCTGCAATCTGAACTAATCTAGGTTATTATAGAATAAGGCTCTCGCCTCACCGACGCACCGTCTGAATGTGTGACGGGGTGAGATAGAGGAGCTAATCTTTCGCCGTGTGGCGCTCCCCCTGGGAAAGGACGAAAAATGAAGCTTTATAAAAAGAAAGAAACGAGGGATTATATTCTCTGGTCAGTCATAATTGCCCTAGGTATAATTCTCGACCAAATAACTAAGTGGCTGTCTGTTGAAAAGCTGTCAAAACTCGACACGCTCCCCCTCATAGACGGTATTTTGCACCTCACTTACGTTGAAAACAGAGGTGCTGCGTTCGGTATGTTCTCGGAGTCAAGGTGGATATTTATCCTTATATCCACGGTTGCTATCGTTGGCTTTACGGTATACCTTTACCTCGGACACGCCGGGAGCAAGCTATATGAAATTTCCATAGCCCTCGTGGTATCCGGCGGTATCGGCAATATGATAGACAGGCTGGCTCTCGGCTACGTTGTAGACTTTATTGATTGCAGATTTGTCAAGTATCCAAGCTTTACGGGCGGTGACGTTATATGGCACACCTTCCCCGTATTCAACGGTGCCGACTCCTTC
>JAFUPM010000053.1 GCA_017481225.1 Clostridia bacterium | reverse complement strand
GCTCGCGGCAGCAGAGATATACGCCTGCGGACCAGGCCATCATAGTAGACTGACTGTTCTTTTCCTGAGTCACGGAGACCTCGCCCGTAACGGTATCGTAATGCTCCCAGATATTGCCCGTCTTGTCAAAATTATTCTCTACGACGGCACAGTACTTGCGAGCTATGCGCTCAGCCTCGGTAACGTAGCCGTAGCGAAGAAGTCCGTCAATGAGCATATAATGAAGGGGCGCCCAGCCGTGGGGATAATCCCACTGCAGACCCATAAGGTCCTCGCGGTACTCGCAACAGGCAACGCCGAACTCCTGCTCTAAGCGGTAGAGGTTAGCAACGGTTTTCGCCGCCTGCTCGTCGTTGGCAATTCCTGCGAAGAGAGGATAGAAGGACGCAAGGGATAGGAAGTTGCTCTGTACTCCGTTCACAAAATCGTAGTCGGAGAACATTCCCGCCTCCTCGTTCCAGCAATACTTATTAAGCAGGGCAAGTCTGCGTGAGGCGCGTGCTTCCCAGAGTATTCCTCTGCTGTTTTTAAGTTCTGTGGCGAAGAATGCCATATTCTCCTCCATACAGTAAAGGAGGGAGTTAAGGTCTATCCAGTTGAAGTCCCGGTTGTGCATACCGAAGCGGCTGTTGCAATCCCAGCCACTCTCGCAGACTATGCGGATATTCTCGGCATAACTGTAGACGTCGGAATAATCCTCGGGCATCTCCAAGCCGTAGCGACGGCAAAGACACTCGGCACTCTCGCGGACCGCAGCTTCGTCGTCACGGGAGAGGTTATGATAATATCTGTTAAGGCCCGTGGGGGTTGTGCGCTTAGTCTGCCAGAAATTATATTCCTTTTCCGCAGTTTTGTACATCTTGGCAAGCCATTTTTTATCACCCGTAAGGTTATAGATATCGCGAACCATAAGGGTGAAGAAGGGAGGCTGGGAACGGTTGAGATATTCCTTTCGGTTGCCGTTCGGCATAAAGCCATACTTATCAATAAGATATGCTATGTTCTCGGTGTTGTTAATTGCGTAATCGAGCTTGTCGGAAAGAATAAGTCCGAGGTTAGTGAAATACGTATCCCAATAATATAGCTCGTTAAAGCGGTCATTTATGCTGGGGACTGTGTAGGGCTTCGGGAGTCCTATAAGAGTATCCTCGTCCTTTACGTTATGGCGAAGGGTACCGTCCCAATTAGAACCTATGAATTCTAAAAGCTCTCTCATTATTTTGCTTCCTTTCTGTCGGTTGCTGTCTTTAGGAGTCGCTATCTGTTAGTATAACACGGCAAGATAGTGTTTGTCAAGGGATTTTACATTATTGAAAAAATTGAATAAATTTAGGTGAGCTATAAAAGAACGGAAAAGCTGTGGCTTTTCCGTTCTTTTTGTGCAAGGGGTATTTTCTTGTTGGTTTGCCGCTCGGGGCTTTTACTCGGTGCTGTTAACCGAATAATCAAGATTTTCGGATAGGATAGGTCCGAGGTGCTTTATATATCGACACCGAGGAAGCGAGCCATATCGTCAAAGTTGCCTTGGCTGTAGTGCGAGATGTCGACTGCGCGTCTGTTGACAAGTCTGTCGGTGTGTAAAAATACCGAAAAGCCAAGGGTTTCGGCTATCATATCGTCGTCCACGTCGTTGCCCACCATAACGCACTCGGATGGCAAGGCGCCAATACGGCGGCATAAGTCGAGGTAGTACTCGGGGTTTGGCTTGCAGTAGAAGGAGTTCTCGTAGGTGGTGACTATATCGAAAAGGTCTGCCGAAAGCCCTGCCCACCTCATTCTCGCCTCTGTGGCAACGCGGGGGAAAACGGGGTTGGTGGCGAGGACGGTTTTAATGCCCCGCCCGCGAAGCGCTGATACTATGGCGCGTGCGCGGCTGTCACAGTCGGTCACGGCTCTGACGTTCTCAAAGTCGGTTTCATAAAATCTCTCAAATATGGGGGAATCCAGACGCCGCCCTTCGCCGCAAATGCTCTCAAAGGTTGCCCAGAATATATCCTCGTTGGACGTTTTTCCGTCGCTATTTACCATTGCATCGCTACCCGTGTAAATGGCTTTTACGGTTTTCTCGGGCTCGTAGCCGTAGGGGACAAGGTAGGCTGCAAGACGTTTAAAATATGTTTTAACAAAGAAATCCTGGTCAAGGGGAAGTAGAGTTCCGTCGAGGTCAAAGAATACGGCTTTAATCATTTTTATTTCCTTTCTGCTATTACTTCTTTTGCTTTTTCATTCTAGCACAATCGAACGGAAAAGTCAATGTTTTCCTCGGGCTTCAAAGATGAGTATACGTAGTATTTAGGGTTACAATAATTATTTTCCTTTGTATAACTAATAATTCTTTTTTGTATAAGAATTGTACGGTTGCTATAAAAAATCAGCTCCGCACCAAGGCGGAGCTGACTTTGCATTTATTTGATAATATCGGTGGGCGGCTTAACGATGCGGGTGGCGTTCAAGCCGTAAAAGCAATGCTTCGAGGGGGAGTATCAAAAGTCCTACGGCAAGGTTGCCAACCGAATGTATAAGGTCAAAGGGTAAGCCTGCAATTATCCAGGCTACCGTTTGCTCAAAATTCAAGCCGAACATAATCGCCTGGGCAGGAGCATAAAGTATTCCGTAAAGAAGCCCATGCAAAGCGCACAAGAGAGGACAAACGACAGCCTTTACTCCGCGAGTGGCGCCGCGAGGTATGAGCATTGTGGCAGCCCAAAGGACGGTCCAGATATAAAGGTATGGGACCCACCACAAATTGAAGCCTGCATACAGTCCGTTCATAATTACGTAGACGTAAATGGGTATGAGCGCCTTTGCTCTGTACACCAGGGTAAGAAGTATGGTAAACATTCCGAGCAGGTGAATGTTTGGCAAAAATTCCATAATTAATTTGGAGCAGAACATCAACGTACCAAGCATAGCGAAGATGACAGACTCGCGAAGGGTAAGCTTTTTCATAGTGGGTTACATCACCTTATAGACAAGTCTGTAGGTAGAGCCCTCAGACAGCACGGCATCATGTACGCCGACCATCTGGTACTCCTCGCCAATATAGAAAGCCCAATATGCGTTATCCTTATCCCAATCCGCTTTGATGCCGTTCGCGGTATCAAAGAAGCTCGGGTCATTGATAAGTCCAAGCTCAAAGAGCGCATCTCCGAGGTTTTCTTTATCGGTTTTTACGGTGAGCGTTACAGCCTTGCCGTCGGCTTCTATGGAGACGAGGACGGTTGTGGCGCCGTTGCCTATCTCGGTGTCCGTTTTGTAGGTGGCACTGTCCCACATAGAGGCGGCTTCCCCGCCCTCTGCGTCCTTGTTTTCGGTGCAGGAGGTAATTGCAAAGAGAGACGATACTGTAAGCAGAAGTGCCAGAAGCAGGGTTAAGATTTTTTTCATTTTTTCTTCCTTTCTTTTAAACGTGTTAATCAAAAGGATAAAATAAAAAGCGCTCTTCCGAGAGCGCGAAGGAAAGGGGTACCCTGCCGTACCCCGACCCTTTTGCTCTCCCTTTGCCCAAGAAGCTTTTTACGGGTCACGTCGCGATAAGCATTCCGACTTTCGGTAAATCGATCACGGTAATGGCTGTTGCTACGGATTTGCACCGTATTTCCTTATCTCCGAGCGCACCGTCCTGCAGTACGCCCGACTCAGGGCTTATGCCCTATGCGACGTGTTTATTCTTTTGTAAGATATATTTTAGCACATTGTTTAGTAAAAATCAAGAGTGTCGAATTATGTTTTGAATAAAAAAATAAAACCTAGGCAAAATAGAATCGGTGCTTCACGAAGGAAGGCTTCTTTTGGCAAAAATTGCTTGTAATAGTTAGCTTTCGTCGTGGCACAATAGTAACAGAGCGAGAGGACAGAGCCGAAAGGCAAATCCTTTCGGCTCGATAATATAGATTTTCGTAAAATGAACAGGAGATTAAATTCTTATGTCTAGAAGCAAGGTAAACGTACCCGAGGCTAAGGCTGCTCTTGACCAGTTCAAGATGCAGGCTGCAAACGAAGTTGGCGTAACCCTCAAGCAGGGCTACAACGGTGATATCACTGCTAAGCAGGCTGGTAGCATCGGTGGTCAGATGGTTAAGAAAATGGTTGAGTCCTACGAGAACAACCTCAAGAACAACGGCTAATTTTAATGCAGAATGCATAATGCAGAATGCGGAATTTGCAAAAATGCACTATGCATAATGCAGGGGCAATTTGCCGTTTAATATCGGGCTAGTGACCGATATTCCAACTTCCTTTCCTAACTGAAAAAATGGGGACTGTCGCGCAAAGGTGCGGCAGTCCTTTTTAGGTGGTAGTGCTGCTAAGCAAGCCGGTAGCATCGGTGGTCAGATTGCGGCAAAACCAAAGAAAATGGTTGAGTCCTACGAGAACAACCGGGGGAACAACGGCTAATTTTAATGCAGAATGCATAATGCAGAATGCGGAATTTAAAATGCATAATGCAGAATGCAGGGGCAATTTGCCGTTTAATATCGGGCTAGTGACCGATATTCCAACTTCCTTTCCTAACTGAAGAAAACGGGGACTGTCGCGCAAAGGTGCGGCAGTCCTTTTTAGGTGGTATGGTTGCTTAATATGTGGTGAATAAAATTAAAGAGTCGATAACAAGCTTAAAGATGTAATCGACTCTTAACTATTAATTAATTAGTTTTATCATTGTCAAATTCTCTACCGAAAAGTATTTGCATAAAGTTGCGCCTGCCATAGATTACACGGATAATATGAACCTCATCGGCTTCAGCCTTATAGAACACAGTGTAGTTTCCGCAGACAAGAAAACGGTAAGGCACTTCATAGTTGATTATTGAGGACAGTGGTGCTCCACTTTCGGGGAAGTCGGCAAGCTGGCGGATACGCTTTGTAATTTTCCCTACTGTGTTGATTGCCGATTGCTCGCTGCAAAGCTCGTCGGTGATGTACTGCTTGATTTCTTTTAAGTCAAGAAGAGCATCAGGTGTAAAATTAATCTTAGCCATTTGATACACCTAACATAGCCTCAACGTCGGCAATATCGATATAACCTTTTTCACGTGCCGAAGTCTCCCCCTTTGCAAGCTCGCTCATAAGCTTAAGGGTTGCCTGTGTCTTTTCAAACTCTTCCATATCAACTATGGCATATCTGCCTCTGCCGTTCTTGGTAAGGAATACGGGCTCACCTACGGCAATATCGCGAAGAACCTCGTTGTAGTTTCGTAAATCGGATACGGGTTTAATATTTGGCATTTCAATTCTCCTTTCAGTTTAGGAATTTGCATCTGCAAATTCGGGCGCGAACCTGCAAAAGAACGGACTTAACAAAATCTCTTGTTCGCGCTAGCCTCACTTTTTAAAAATCATTATCTGCTGTATTTATTATATACAAATTATTCGTAAAATTCAACAGCAAATCGAAAATTTAATAAAAAATTTAAATATTCGTGTGTTTTGCACGGATAAGTCTTATACCGTAAGGCCAAATCAGTATTTATGTACGGCTTTGCAGCTATCTGAAATGTGCGACTTGTGCGAACAAATGTCAAAGTTCGTATTGGGTTCATCACTGAAAAAAATGGGGACTGTCGCGCAAAGGTGCGGCAGTCCTTTTTAGGTGGTAGCCGGTTGTTTGTAATTATAGATAAGTTAGGGGTTATAGATATATTCTTCTCCGACAGCGAGGGTTATGACGGAGGGGAGGCTGTTGCAGAAAACGCAGGGGTTGAGGGCGATGGGGATAGTGTAGGCTGTGCTTCCTTCGTTCTTAATTCTGAGGTGGGAGAGCTTTGAGCCTTCTACCCTGAGGTCGAGGACTATGCCGCCTTGAAGATGAAGTCCGCGAGCCTTTATATTGATGTTTTCGCCATATAAACCATAGCAGAGTAACAGCTCGTGGCTGTTATTGACTACGCCGACAGCCTCGCAGGCGGCGCTTATGAGGGAGCTGTGAGGTGTGGTGTAGTAGTATCCGATGCCCACTCCGTCAAGCCTTATAAACTCGGGGAGCGCGCCGAGAGATGAGCTACCGTAGGTGAGGTGCGCGATATGCTCGGAGGCGCGCTCGGGGAGCTTAGCCACGGTAAAGGCTCTCGCAGCCCAGCTGTCGTACCAGGGCCAATGGCGCTTCTCCTCCGTGCTGACCTGTCCGTCGTAGCCGAAGGGTGTTTTCAGCTCCGCAAGATTAGTTTCGAGGGCGGAGGCGTCAAGGGGGATTACTCCGTAATACTTTCTGAAATACCCGACGGTGTTGCTCTGATAGGGCGAGTCCTTCGCCGCCATAATGATACCGTCCCCTCGGCGGTTTCCTTCAAGGCTGCGGAGCAGACTTTCGCCTATTTCAAGATACTCGGGTGTCCCGAGCATTTTGTAAGCATCAATAAATGCCGCAGAAAATACCATAGTCGTGGAGGTATCGTGGGATACCATAACTCCCGTTTCGTAGCCGTCCTTCACCTCTACGAGGTGGTATTCTCCGTCCTCGCCACGCTTCACGAGGCGGAAGAGAAGGAACTTTAAGACGTCGTGGATAATTTGCTTATAGGGCTCAATATCAAAGGCTTTGTCATACAGCCATTGATTATATATTGAGGTAACGGAATAGGCGGTGAACATCGGCTTGAAGGTTGTTAGCCATTCCTCAATAGGTCTGTGTCCGCAGAACTCGCCGAGAATGGAGTTCCAGCCAGAAAAGGCAACGCCGGGCATTCCCTGCTCTTTCAGTATGCGATAGCCGTCCTCAGCCTGCCTCAGATACTGCGCTGTAAAGTGGCGGCTCTCCTCTGTATTGCCCGTGAGAAGCAGAGCCTCCTGCGCCATCTCCTCGTCCCAGGAGCAGCTTGCGGCGCCTCTCCAATGGAAGGGGAGCATACCGAGGGTTACGATGCCGCTGTCCGCACCCTGGCTCGCTTTAATAAGATATCTTGAAAGCTTTATTTCGTAGTCAAGCCTTTCGTCACCGAGGCTTATTTCCGCGGTGGAAAAATACCTTCCCCAAAGAGCTTTATGCTCGGCAAAAACCGCGTCAAAGCCACGGGCGGCGCTCGACACGAGGGTACTGTAATCTACGTGGGTTTCGTTGTCGCCGAGAAGTATCATCGTGCGGGAGATAACGTCGCCTGCTTTCAGTTTAACATAGCTGCCCTCCGCGTAGCATTGGTCGGCAAAGTTAGAATGGGAAATATTAGTTTTATCAAATGGGCGCGAAGCGATAAGGGCTCCTCTGCCCGTATATTTACCCGTCTTATAGGTCAGCTCTATTCTGTCGCCATCGGCACGGAGGAACTCGCAGTCAGCCTCACGCAAAAAGCTGAGCCTCTCGGATAGGAAGGGCTTGCAGACACGGAAGCCAAGCTCGGGTTTTGCGTCCTCGGGGTATTCGATAATCTCCACTCTTTCGCCCCAGATGCAGCTGTCGTAGGTCAAAAAGGCGGTTATTCTCAGCTTTAATCCGGAACGGAAGGTAAGGTGGGTGTAGAGGGCTGCCTCCTCGGGCACAAACTCCTGCTCGTAGGAGGTGGGCACGACGTAGGCGCCAAAGAGCTTAACCTGTATTCCTGCCATAACCGAGGGCTGCATAAATTCAAGGGCATCTTTGGCGGAAGCCTTGTACCAGCCCGTTTGAGCCCCCTGGTGAGTTTCCATATGGGCGTGGCCGTTATGGGAAACGAAGTTTGAGCCATCGTAGCCTATATAGACGGCATCTCTGCCGCCGATAAGGCACATTGGAATATATTTTTCGCTTGAATACATTGTGGCTCGCATATATATTCTCCTTTTCTTAGGTGGGATTTTATTTTCTTGGGCTTTTACCTAAAAGAGGCGTAGACGTCGCGCTCGAACTGTCTGCCCGTGTTGCCTGCTCCGTGGCTGTCGTGCCACCTGGAATTTTTCATATAGATAGCTATAATTTCGTTTTCCGGGTCTATCCAAAAATGGGTTCCGTAAGCGCCACTCCAGCCGTAGGTGCCTGCGGGGCGGTTGCCGTCATTTAAGTAGACCTGAACGCCGAGACCCCAAGAGGTTATGGAGTTCTCGCCCATAACGCTTTTCGGCACGTATGCCTTGGGCATCAGCTCAAAGGTTTCGCGCTTTAAGATTTGGACGTCATCAAGCATGCCGCGCCCGAGAAGCATTCTCGCAAAGGTGTAATAATCGTAAACCGTTCCCACAAGTCCTGCTCCTGCCGAGGTGTAAGTAAGTGGGAATTGCTCGAAGGTGTGGCGTCCCATATCGACGTTAACTATTCTGCCCTCTACCTTGTTGGACATCGTGACGGTTCTACGCCAGATATTCTCGGTGGGACGGTAGGTGGTGTCCTTCATACCGAGAGGCTCGAATATTTCCTTAGAAAGAAAATCGGAATAGCTCATTCCCGAAAATTTCTCAACAAGAAGCGCAACAACATCGAAGGCTTGGTAAGCGCAGTAGCTGACCTTGGATATAGGCTCAAGGGTCAGACAGTGATTGGTCAGACAGTAATCAACCGCTTGGCGGTTGGATAAAAGCTCGGGATAGGGCATTCGGCTGTCGTAGAGGTCGCCGAGGGCGCCCGATGCCATAAAGCCCGAGGTGTGTGTAAGAAAATTATACACCTTGGGCATTTTATAGGGCTTGTGGTCGGGAATTATTTCCCCGCCCTCCTGCCTGCCGACGTAAAGCTCCGAAAACTGCGAAAAATAATCGGTAATGGGGTCATCAAGGGAAAACCAACCGCGTTCTACGGCAATAAGAGCCGCAATGGCGGTCACAGGCTTGGTCATTGAGGCGAGGCGGAAAACCGAGTTATCCTTAAGGGGTTCCCGACTTTCGACGTCCGAAAAGCCACGTCTCTCCGACAGAAGAAGCTCGCCTTTCTGCGCGACAAGCACCGATGCGCCTGCTATGTCGAAGTTTGAAATATCCCTCTCGATATTAGGTATGACGTTTCTGAAAAGTAGTTTTGGCGAAAGCTCTTTCATTACAATTTATCTCCCGAAATTTGACAAAGGTTAAGCCAAAGTATCCTTGTTTATAAGCCTTACTCCTACGCCGTAGCCTACGAGCTCGCCCTTTCTTCGGCGGTCTACTGCTGCTTGCCTCAGGGCGTTGTCGGTAGGATAATCCTCAAGGCTTTCATACTGCTTCGGGAATATGAAGTTGAAGGTGTGGGGAATGCTTTCAACGGTTTCTATAAGCCGAAAGGTGCTTTTGAATTTAATAATATTGGTGTCGGGCTTTAATACGTCGGCAATCCAGGGCTGAAGCAGCCAGGAGTAGCAAAAGCACATCATATTCTCTACGCCGTAATACTTCCCAAAAAATTCAAGTGCCCTCTTATACGACTCGAGGCACGCCTGCTCGGTTAAGGGCTCGCCTGCGGGAACGTGGACGAAGTAGCAGGTGTCGCCCTTTTTGATGCTTACGCCGTCTATTTCAACATCATATTCGCTTTTGGCTATCTGGAATTGAAGTCTGCCAAGTGTAAAGATGGTTGCTATCATAGCGTATCTGAACCAGGGAATGTGATCCACGGGTATTCCGTAGATGCCGTGCTCTTCTTTATTATGTACGCATTTTCCTTCAAGGTCGTAAAGAGAGCTGTAAAAATACTTCTCCTCTATTCCAAGTGACTGAAGCTCTTTATATGCTGCCTCAGAGAAAACAAGGTGGAGATAAAGGAGCAGCTGCTCCGCGGGCACGCCCTCCTGCTTTGCAAAAGAGAGGGCATATTCGCTGAACGCACCGTTGCCCTGCTTAAACGCCCCGTATGCCTCGATGACCTTTTCTTTAAATGACTTGTCGGCTATTCGGCTGTGATATGCGTTGAATATTTCCACACCCTCAGGGGAAAGTCCTATTCCCGAAAAAAGCTTATTATAATTCATATTTTCACCTTTACAACTTTTTGATGCTTATTTAATTAAATTATATGGGGGATAATCGGTGTTGTCAAGGTAAATATTTAATATTACTGCCTATTTTTAATCATATAGCGTTTCCTTTCGGATAAAGCCTGCAATGCTTGACATACGGTTCCTTTTGTGATAAAACGTTTAGTATGCTCGAAGGTGGCTTTGCGGAAGAAATTCGCTCTCTCTTCTCGGGCTCTGAAAGATAGGCAATATAATACTCGAGGGTGGATTTGCAGAAGAAATTCGTTCTTTGCTCTCGGGCTGTGAAAGAAAGGCGATATAATACTCGAGGGTGGCTTCGCAGAAGAAATTCGCTCTCTCTTCTCGGGCTGCGAAAGATAGACGGGATATTATTTAAATAAAAAGGTGCTTCACGTACGGCAAAAAGATCTGTGAAGCACCTTTCAATTATAAAAATGAGGCAATGAGGAATGCTATGAGAGTTGCGAGGGCGTTGCTGAGAAGGTTTGTCGTATTGTTGGTAAAGCGGCGGAAGCCGCGAACGAGGGTTGCGGAAGCTCCGCAGCAGGTGGGCTGCTCGGTGAGGGAGCCACATTCGCCCTGACATTTATAAACGCCTTGTATAAGAGAGCCTAAGAGGCTGTCAAGGAGTGTGCCGACGAAGGCTGAAATTCCTACCGTGAGAATATGAATGGCAGGTATAATCCCCATAAGAAAAGCAAGGGAGCCGAAGGCTAAGGGGAACGCGAGAGATACTACTGTGCCGAGAAGCGACATACCTCCGCTTGTGCCGCTTTCGCAGGGAGCTTTGCGGAAGGGGTCGTAGGTTTTCTTCGATAAAATTCCAAGCCCCGACGAGGCGGTATCCGATAAGGACTGAGCAAGGGCTGAAGTGAAACATACGCCATAGACCGAGTTCTCAGTAATAAACAAAAGCAGTGCCGAAATAAAGGCGAAGCTGCCGTTGGCGGCTACCTGCCAAAGGTTTCTGTAGGGCGCGGATTTTTCCTTTGATACGCCGTTCTGCTTTGGTTTTTTATACTTATTTTTAATTTTATCGGTTATTACGGCTAATGAAAAGTAGATTAGAAGAAGAATAAATCCGAAGCTTTTAAGCGAGAGGACGGAGACGGTGGCGAGGGCTAGGGCACCTAAAATTCCCGCTACCGTAAGCTCGCGCTTGCCGTATATTAAGCCTATGACAGCGGGCATAAGCGCAACTGCCAAGGCGTAGTCCGAGAAGGCTGGAAGGTATATAAGAATATAGGCGAGGAAAGCCACCGAGAGGGTGACGTTGAGGTTATCCGTTCCCCTCCTTGAGACAAGCTCGACGGATGCCGAAAGGAGGGCTATGGCAGCGCAGGCTCCCACTGTTAAATCAAGGGGTAAGAGCCCTTTGAAAATCAGTGTGACGGCAAAGGACACTGAAAATACGGTAAGGGTGCCAAGCAGAGACTTGTCCCCAAGTATTCGTGGGTTTCCTCTCTTGACTCCCTGCCCGACTATTGCCGCAAGTCCGTCGCCTAAAGAGGTGCAGAATACGGCTATGCCGAAGGGGTATCTCAGATTGGGTAAAATGAGCTGCAGTGCGGCAAGGACGGTCATTGCCACGCCGTACCAGACGGTACCCGGGGCGTTATCTCCCGACGATGACATTGAGGGGAGAAGCTTCATTCTGTATTCGACGAAAAGCGCAGCCGTGAAAATCAGACATACTGCGAGAAAATGAGGCGAGACGGGCATAAAATAATCAAGTATAAGCCACTCTGCGCCTATAAGCACGTGGACCGCCTTGCGGGATACTCTGTTTGATACACCGCATTTATGGAGAAGAATACCTATGAGTATTACTAAAATGCCGTACAGAAGGCTGAATATATATCCAAGTGCTATCATAGGCTTCTCCTCTCTTTTTATAGATTAAAATTCCTTTTATTTGTTATACACCTTATACACAAAAAAGCTTTTTACGCCTTACGCACTAAAATCTCTTTTATTTAATTATACACCAAATTTTAAGGCAAAGTCAATATTGCCAATATAAATTAAAAGGGGGTGTCGATATAAATTGAAAAGGCTGTCGATATAAATCAAAAGGGCTGTCTCGGGTTAAAATGAGACAGTCCTTTTCCTTTTAGATAAGCTCCTCTTGCTCGTTGTTTCTGTTCTCGTCCTCGTCGGTGTCGGAGCCTGTATTCTCCTTGCCGGGGATAACGATGCCTTTGAGCATAGAGTGAATGTTTTCCGCCTTCTTCTTATCCGAAATCTGCTTTTTCGCAAGATTTACAGCCTCGAGGTCGGCGAGTATCTCCTCGCTGACGGTGCCGTCCTCAAGGGTGAGGAACTTCTCGAATGCATCGGGATAGACGAAAACCTTCTCCGCTGCGCTGAATTTAACTGTGATGTATTTGTCTCTGTAGGATACTACGGTGCCTACTCCGAAGGTCTTGTGCTTAACCTGAAGATTATCTAAAACCATAACGCCCTCCAACAAACTCTCCTTATACTAACCTTATAGGTTATAATACTACGGAGAGAAAATTTTGGTTAATTTACATAAAGCGTCGGTTATTATAGCAGATAAATGTTTCTAAAGTATGAACAAACTGCTGTTTTTTAAATTTATTTTTGTAAAAAGAAAAAAATATTTTTTTGCGCGTGAAAACCTAAGTAAAAAGAGCCGCAGGACTGCTCTCTGCGGCTCTGAAGTATAGCTTTGGATAAAGATTATCAGCCGATATCAACCATCGACTCGTCCCAGATAGAGGGAGCCTCGTAGCCAAGGAGGTTGACGGTGGTGGCTGCAACGTTCGAGAGACCGAAGTCATCTCTGCCAAGCTTTACCTTATAGGAGCCGCTTGTAACGTTATCGTAGATGATGAAGGGGACGGGGTTCAAGGTGTGGCTGGTCTTTGCCTTAAAGGAGCCGTCCTTGCCTACCTTGGGTGCCTTCGTCTTTTTATCTATCTCGTACATTTCGTCGGCGTGACCGTGGTCGGCGGTAATAAGTGCTACGCCCTCAAGCTCGTCAACAACCTTAAGCAGACGGGCAAGCTGGAGGTCAAGAGCCTCCATAGAGCATTCCGTAGCAAGGAAGGAGCCTGTGTGGCCTACCATATCGCCGTTGGGGAAATTAACTCTGAGGTACTTATATTCGCCCGAACGGAGGCACTCAATGAGCTTATCGGTAATCTCGGCGCACTTCATCCAAGGACGCTGCTCGAAGGGTACTACGTCGGAGGGAATTTCAATATAGGTTTCAAGCTCCTCGGAGAATTTGCCCGACTTATTGCCGTTCCAGAAATAGGTTACGTGGCCGTACTTATGGGTTTCGGAGATAGCAAGCTCCTTTACTCCTGCGGATACG
>JAFUPM010000052.1 GCA_017481225.1 Clostridia bacterium | reverse complement strand
CGGAGAATGCGGACTGAGAACGTCCGTAAACTATCTGAAGGAAGAGCTCGCGCATTGCGGTGTTAATAGCGTCACAAACAAGGTCGGTGTTAAGAGCCTCGAGGAGAGTTTTGCCGGGAAGAACCTCAGCAGCCATTGCCGCAGAGTGAGTCATACCTGAGCAACCGATGGTCTCAACGAGAGCCTCCTCAATGATACCGTCCTTTACGTTAAGGGAAAGCTTACAAGCTCCCTGCTGGGGTGCGCACCAGCCCACTCCGTGAGTGTAAGCTGAAATGTCGCAAATCTCCTTTGCCTTAACCCATTTGCCCTCCTCGGGAATGGGCGCAGGACCGTGGTTGGGTCCCTTGGCAACGATACACATGTTTTCCACTTCTTTGGAATAAACAAGTTCTGCCATAATTTATGTTCTCCTTTTATTAAATTAACGATTTTATAAGAGGTGTTACTGCCTCTGCGTACAGCTTGCCTATGAAGGCTTTGCCGTTTCGTTCGGGTGAACGCCGTCGCCCGAGAACCAGAGGGGCTCAGGCTGTGTTTTGAGTGCCTGCTCGAAGTGAAGGTCGAGGGGGATAAACACGTCGGCGAACTCCTCGGCAAGCTCACGAACTATGGGTAGTACGGTCACTAGATCCTCTCTGAGGTAATCCTTATCCTCCGCGTCAAGGACGTACGGTGAGAGCATAACTATCTTTGCATTCGTCTCTCTCTTAAGTCTCTCGAGAATACAGCGGTAGTTCAAGGCAATCTGCGCATCGGTTGTCGCAATTTTGTTCGCGTCGTGTCTGTGCCAGATGTCGTTGATACCGATAAGGATTGATATAACGTCGGGAGCAAAGGCTATGGCGTCCGAATAGAGGCGGTCAAAGAGCTGGCTTGTGCGGTTGCCCGAGATGCCGAGGTTAATAAACTCAAAATCGGTATTGGGGAAAGTTGCTCTGATATGCTCTGCCGCATACTTCGGATAGCCTGTGCCAAGGTAGTGATAGTTGCGGTGATCTCTGCCGGCGGCGGTGATGCTATCGCCCAGGAATAATATCTTCATAGCGTTACTGTTAAATTACTTAACTATCTCGCCCCAAACCTCACGGGACATATTAAAGGCGGCGTTCGCCTCGTCGGTGTCGATGTGCATAGCGGGTGCGAACTTCTCGGAAACTCTGACTACGACGTCACCGAAGATGGTGGTACGCTCGGAGTCGGATGCTACCTTTACGCAAACGATTTCCTTATCAGCTACGCCAAGGTCGGCTGCTGCCTCGGGTGTGAGGTGAATGTGGCGCTTCGCTGCGATAACGCCCTCGGTAAGCTCAAGCTCTGCGCCGTTGTCGGGGTTAACGAGCTTGCAAGCGCCGCTGCCTGCTGTATCGCCGGACTCGCGGATAGGAGCTGCGACGCCGATAGAACGGGCATCGGTAAGAGATATTTCAACCTGGCTTGCGGGACGGGTGGGTCCGAGGATAGAAGCCTTGATAGAGCCCTTAGGACCTACAACGAGAAGCTTCTCGGCGCAAGCGTACTGACCGGGCTGGCTGAGGTCCTTTTTGTTGGTGAGCTGATAGCCCTCGCCAAAGAGAACGTCAACTGCCTCACGGGAGAGGTGAATGTGTCTTGCAGAGGTTTCAACGATGAATTGTTTCATTTTTATTCTCCTTAAATTAAGTTTGGGAATTCTCTTCCCTATAATCCACCGATTATTATAACATAACGCGCGAGAAAAATCAATGTTATTTTTGAGGAATTTACATTTTTTATGGGTATAAAAGCCTTAATGGGTGAAAAAACTAGTAAAAGAGGCAAAGGAATTGACCTTTTTTGCTTCGAGTTTACATTTTTTTGAAGGTTTTTATATATTATGGATAAGGACGAAATAGTTACTGCCGAGGACGGCGGTATGGTTAAGGACGGTGCGGCGGTGCTTGAGTGCGGCGGTGGGGCGTATTATTGCCTTTCAATTATCGGGCAGATTGAGGGACATTATATTCTCGACAATTCCCAAAAGGCTACGAAATACGACCACGTGATACCTACCCTCGTTGCTTTGGAGGAGAGTGACAAAATTGACGGAATACTGATACTCCTAAATACACTCGGCGGTGACGTGGAAGCAGGTCTTGCCATAGCCGAGGTTATTGCGAGCCTTACTAAGCCGACGGTGTCGGTGGTGCTTGGGGGCGGTCATTCTATCGGCGTGCCGCTGGCGGTCAGCGCAGACAGGTCGTTTATCGTGCCAAGCGCAACTATGACTATACACCCTGTCAGGACTAACGGGGTTGTTTTAGGTGTGCCTCAGGCATTCGATTATCTGGAGAAGATGCAGGACAGGATAATCAATTTTATAGTTAAGCATTCGTCCGTCAAGGAGGACAGACTGCGCGAGATGATGAGCCGAACGGATATATTGGTTAACGATATCGGCTCAATTCTTGACGGGTACGCCGCGACAGAGTGCGGACTAATAGACGGAATAGGAGGCATAAAGGAGGCTATAGGTTATCTTAAGGAAGCGGCGGCAAAAAATAGAGCGAGCAAAAAAAGTAAAGAAAATTAGACATTTTTCTGAATTTTAACTGCTTTTTCACTTGAAAGTGACAAAATTTTGTGCTACAATAGTATTGTAAAGTATTATTACGAGGTGTGTTATGGGACTTTTAGGATTTTTCAAGAAAAAAGACAAAAAGGACAAGGGTGCAGGCGCAAAGAAAGCCAGCACCAAGAAGGTCTACACCGACGTTGAGGACGAGGATGACGGTCAGGCGCAGTACCTCAAGGACGAACCCACAGTTGCAGACAAGCTAAAGGCGGCAAGAGGCGATAAGCCTGCTGTAATAATGAAGCCTGCCGGCGACAAAACGGAAATTATTCACCCAGAGGGTGTGGTCAAGGGCGAGGATGAGCCTGCTATCATACCCGGCGATAAGGTAGTTATACACGGACAGAGCAAGCCTATCTCGGGCGTTTATATCGGCGATGCCCTCCACAAGGCGCGCGCAAAGGCTGCGGAAGCAAAGACGGAGCTTGCAACGGCGGCTCCCTCCCCTGCTCCTGCGGCAAAGACAGCTGCGGCGGCTCCTGCAAAGGTTGCTCCCAAGGCAGCTCCTGCTCCTGCGGCAAAGGCGGCTGCAACGGCGCCTGCAAAGGTTGCTCCCAAGGCAGCTCCTACTCCTGCGGCAAAGGCGGTTGCGGCGGCTCCTGCAAAGGTTGCTCCTAAGGTAGCTCCTGCTCCTACGGCAAAGGCGACTGCGGCTCCTGCGAAGGTTGCTCCCAAGGCGGCACCTGCTCCTGCGGCAAAAAAAGCTGAGCCTGCTAAGAAGGCTGAGACTGCAAAGAAAGCTGAGCCTGCTAAGAAGGCAGAAGCGGCAAAGGCCCCTGCGGCAAAGAAGGCTCCCGCAAGAGAAAAGACGGGAAGATTTGAAATCAAGAAGGCGAAGGACGGAAGATACGTCTTTAACCTTTATGCACCTAACCACGTTATAGTTGCGACATCTCAGACCTACACTACAACAGGCGCTGCCTTGAACGGCATACAGAGCATTATTGCCAACGCGGCAAAGGCTCCTGTTGAGGACCAGACGATGAAGAACTACTCTGAGCGTCCCTACCCCAAGTGGGAGCTGTATCTTGACAAGGGCGAACAATACAGATTCAGACTCAACGCACCTAACGGAAACTGCATTGTTCACTCCCAGGGCTATACCTCCAAGGCAAGCTGCAAGAACGGAATTGAGAGCATTATCAGATGCTCGGCTAATCCCGAGATTGATAAATCTTATCTGAAAAAAGAAAAGGAATAACCTCTTCAAAACTACATAAAATACGAAAAACCCACTGTAAATTCAGGCAGAGTTTACGGTGGGCTTATTCTTTTTGTATGCTTTGGTGCGATGGACAAGTTGCTTTTGCGGCTCTGTTATAAAGCTTTACTATTCTTTAAAAGTCGTTTTATTTTGTCTATGATTGTCGAGTCTATTGACAAGAGAAGAAAAATAATTTAAAATATAAGTGTAGAAAAATTACAGGGGGCAACTATGAAATCGTCTGAGGGAATGAGAAAATATCTCCTTGAGCTGTCTAGGCAGTATCCTAACAGAAATGCCGTGTCGAGCGAGATAATAAATCTTAACGCAATACTTAATCTCCCTAAGGGGACGGAGCATTTTATCAGCGATATTCACGGCGAGCATGAGGCGTTCTCTCACATAAGGAGAAATGCGTCGGGTGTTATACGCAGGAAGGTTGAGGCGCTGTTCTCAAAAGCCTTAACCGAGGAGGAAATATCCGAGCTTTCTACCCTTATTTACTACCCCGAGGAGAAGCTTGACGAGCTGAGGGAGAGAGAGGGCGAGCTTGAGGGTTGGTACGTCCCTACCCTTATGCGGCTGATTGAGTTGTGCCGCCTTGTGGGCGCGAAGTACACGCGCTCGAAGGTAAGAAAGCAGCTTAAGCGCACCTCCGACGGCTACGATTATATTATAGACGAGCTTTTATATAACGACAAGGACGGCGACTATTGCGCGAATATTTATAAATCAATAGTCAGGACCGGCTCTGCGGAGAGGTTTATCGTGGCGGTTTGCTCGGCTATTAAGGGCTTGGTTATTGACCATTTGCATATTGTTGGCGATATTTTCGACAGAGGTGCCAGGGCGGATATCGTCCTTGACGAGCTCATGCGCGAGAGGTCTATTGACATTCAATGGGGTAACCACGACGTGCTGTGGCTTGGTGCGGCGGCAGGGTCGCGGACCTGTATCGCTACGGTGCTTAACAATTCCATAACCTACAAGAACCTTGACGTTATAGAAATCGGATACGGAATATCTTTGCGACCTCTTTCGCTTTTCGCGGCTGAGGTTTACCGCGACACCGACGTTTCTATTTACCTGCCGAAGGGCAATTCGGGGGGTGACATACTCCGTCACGACGACGAGCTGCTTATTGCCGGAATGCATAAGGCTATAAGCGTTATACAGTTTAAGCTTGAGGGGCAGACTATTCTCCGCAACCCCGGCTTCAATATGGAGGATAGGCTTCTTTTGGATAAAATTGACTTCCAAGGGGGTACTGTGAATATAGGCGGTGTTGATTATAAGCTCCGCGACAGCGACTTCCCTACCGTTGACCCCGATGCTCCCTACAAGCTGACGGAGGGCGAGCAGGAGGTTATGGCTTATCTCAAAAACGCATTTATGCGCTCGGAGAAGCTACAGAGGCACGCGGCATTTCTCTACGAGAAGGGCGAAAGCTATACCGTTTTTAACAGAAATCTACTGTTCCACGGCTGTATACCTCTCGGAGAGGACGGAGAATTCCTCGCCTTGGACGCCGCAGGCGGCAGACGGGGCAAGGAGCTTATGGACTATGCCGACAGGCTGGCAAGGCAGGGATACTTCTCTAAGGACGGCTCTCCCGAAAGACAGAGAGGCAAGGACTTCCTTTGGTTCCTCTGGTGCGGAAAGGACTCTCCTCTGTGCGCAAGAAAGAGGATAGCCACCTTCGAGAGGCTTCTTATTGAGGACTCCTCTACCTGGGAGGAGCCGAGAAATGCTTACTACAGGTCCTGGGGAGATAAGGCTATCGCCGAAAAGATACTGCGCGAGTTCGGGCTTTCGGGGGCGAGGTGCCATATCATTAACGGACACATTCCCGTAAACAAGGGTGAGGAGCCCATTAAGGGCGGCGGTAAGCTTATAGTTATAGACGGAGGCTTTTGCCGCGCGTTCCACCAAAAGACGGGTATCGGCGGCTATACGCTGATTTATAACGCGGACGGAATGAGAATTTCTGCCCACGAGCCCTTCGAGGGAAAGGAAAATGCTGTTAAAAATAACAGGGATATCCTTTCGGACACCGTAATTTTCGAGCAGCTCTCGGATAAAATCAGAATCAGGGAGACCGACTTCGGCGGTGTGATACGGGATAAGATTGCCGACCTTATGATACTGCTGAAGGAGTACGAGGAGGGCGGTATTAAGGAGTCCCAAAAATAATATATTTGTTTCAATTCAAAAGCCCTTACGACTTTAACTGATATGCACCCCAAAAGTTGGACACTTTTGGGGTGCATATCATAAAGGTGGGGGTTTTTATTTTATGTTACTTGGAAGCGGTGTATATCACGCAAAATCACTACTCGCGAAAGCCTACTGTCACATCATCATTGGGCATAATAAACGTAAAAGTCAGAAGCCCGTCGTCTGTCCTCTCAGGCGCTATGATATCCTTGTTTATTATTATTTCGAAGTATTCCGTTTCAGGCAATGGCGCCTTCAGTACAATTTCACGCCCTGCCATAGCTTTCTTGGGAGGATTATCGAAAACGTCCTTAAGATAAGTCAATGAGTGATTTTCAAAGCGGTAGTTTTCCTCGCCCGGTATTTCTCCTCTTACGGATATCACAGTATCGTAAAGATATCTTTCTCCTCCAACGGTTACTTCCAGCTCGCCGACATATTCCAACTGCAGAATATAGCAGGCTATATCTCCGTCGAGGTCCGCCTCGGATTGATAACTGTATACAAAAATATAATTTCTGTCTTTGGTTGCATAGTCAGAAAGCTTTCTACACTCCTTAAGCTCAAAGTCGCCGCCGTCAAAAGCATTTCCTCTGGTTCTCAGGTAGGAAAAGTTCCTCGAGCATAGGTAGACGTAAAGCTCTTTCATATAATCACTCTCAGCGCTACCCAGGTGAGCAAGAACGGTATCCGTGCCAAGCTTTATGAGATTTTGGGTTTTGGGAATCGGCAAGTCTACAAGATTATGACGAGCAAGAGTTAACTCGGAAAACCACTGTTCTCTTTTATCTTTCGTATTATTTTTAATTACAAGATTAACGGATAAAACTATAGCGATAGCAGAGAGGACCGCCACCAAAACTACGGCGATATTTTTTACTCTTTGTCTCTGCTCCTCGGTTGGCATACGGCGCATAGCAAGCTTCACTCCGACGTAGACTGCGAGCGGTACTATTACAGAAACGGCAAAAATCAGACAACAAAGCGGTATATCAAGTCCCCCTGTTAAGCCTTGAACCAAAAGCAACAACGCAGCAAGGACAAGCATAGCCAGGGATAGATAAATTCCGTCTTTTCTTAAGGTTGAAACAAGCCCACCGTAAACAACAAGAAGCACGCCTATGGCAATAAGCTCCCAAAGTGTAGCTGCTCCAACGACAACCGATATTACTCCGATTATAATCAAGCTGATACCTAAGTAGTCATAAACGCTGCGAGGCTCCTGTTGCTTTTCGGAAGCTATGGGCTTCTCTTCTCCGGTGCCGCAGGCGAGATATTCCACCGATACTCCAAACAAAGCAGACAGTTGAATAAGATTGGCTGTATCCGGCGCCGAGAGCCCGTTCTCCCATTTTGATACTGCCTGGCGCGAGACATTCAACATCTCAGCAATATATTCTTGCGAGAGCTTCTTTTCTTTCCTCAGTTTAGATATTCTGTCACCTATAGTCATTTTGTACTCCCTTCGGCTTTGACAAGGCTTATTTTTCAACCGAATTATAGCACGTAAAAAGAGAAAAATCCACCAACTATTGCGCAACTTTAGGTTGATTCATCGGGTTTCTATACATTTAGTCTTTATTATGTAAACAATTGTTGATATTAAGCCAAAATATGAATACATCTTCCTAATTTGTTCGGCTTCCGAGGTAGGAAAATCGCATACTGTACCGCAAGTTTCAGTTATAAGGCATACAGAGAGAATGATAATTTTCATTGCCATTCTTCTAAATAAAAGAATTATACTCAGACGTTGAAGTAAGCGCGGATATCGGTGAGGGTTGAGGCGAAGGAGCCCTGGACGGCGTTCGGCTTGCCGCCGCCTCTGCCAAGGAGGGCTTGATTTATATTCTTTATTTCTGCTGTGAGATTTACGCTGTTTGAGGCTATAAGGTATTTGTAGTCCCCGTCCCTACCCGAGAGGGCAACGAGTATTCCCGACACCTTCGGTAAGGCGGCGTTCACAAAGGAGCGAAGCTCCTCTGTGCCAAAGTCGGGGAATAGGAATACCGCGTTGCCGTCGGTTAGGGTGACGGTGTCTGCCTTTGACTCGGCAAGGGCGCGGCGGGTGGCTTTGAGCTGAGCCTTCAGCTCCTCGGTTGCCGAGACGTACTCGGTGAGAGCCTTCGCCGTTTCGTGCTGGGGTATGGAGAGTATAGCCGAGATACGGCGAATATTATCGTACTTTATACGATAGTCGGTAAGGGCGCGCTTGCCAGCAACCATCCATATTCTCATACCGCCTCTGTGGTTCATTACCTCGAGAATTTTGATAAGTCCTATCTCGCCCGTGCGCGAAACGTGGGGAGCGCAGCAGGCGCAAAGGTCAACGTCACCTACCTTGACAAGGCGGACGCCCTCGGTAAGCTCAAGCTTTGCTCGGTAGTTTAGGGCGGGAAGCTCTTCGGGTGTTGGGAAGAAGGTCTCAACCTCCAGGTTGCGGAATACTACCTCGTTTGCTATATCTTCCACAGCCAGAAGCTCCTCTCGGCTTAAGGGGGAGCTTACGTCGAAGGTGACCTCGTCGTCACCGATATGAAAGCCTACGTTTTCAAGTCCGTGGCGTTTATGTATAATACCGCAGAGGATATGCTCGGCGGTGTGACACTGCATTTTATCAAAGCGGCTCTCAAAGTCAAGGGCGCAAGAGACCTTGCCCAAGGTCAGAGGCTCGTCGGTTATATGGTGAACCACGCCGTCGCGCTCGTAAACGTAGCTTACCGAGGCAGCTCCTATAATACCTCTGTCACAGCTCTGCCCTCCCTCCTCGGGGAAAAAGGCGGTTCTGTCAAGGACTGTATCGTAGCCGCCGTCACATTCGGTTGAGGATATTACCGTGGCTGTAAACTCCCGTATGTATGCATCTTTGTAATAGAGCTTCTCTGTCATATCATTTCTCTTTTCTTGAGTGTAGCTTTTATAAAATTCGCTTTTGGTTATGTTGACGGCTTACGCCGTTTTGTGTTTTGAATTTATTTGCTGTGTGTTCAATAAAATGGGTGCTTTTATTAAGTTTTAGATATATAATTCTCGGCAGAAAATAGGTTCCAAGGGTATTTTTCTGTGTCGGGGGGACAGGTGACGTCTACCGTTTCAGAGCCGAGAGTAAAGGAGAGGCGTACCGAGGCGAGGGCGGGTGTACGGGTTTTGTAGTCGCGGCTGCCGTATTTCGAGTCTCCCGTTATTGGTGCGCCGTGAGAGGAAAGTTGGGCGCGGATTTGGTGAAATCTGCCCGTATCAAGCTTTATGCGAAGGAGAGCTTTCTTCCCCTTTGGGGTATCTATTACCTCCATAGGCGAGGCGGTAAGCCTTGCAAGCTTTGCGCCCTCTTTTTCTTTCGCGGTGACTATGGCTTTATTCTGCCTTGTATCCTTAAAGAGATAGTCTGTGAGTACTCCGCACTCGGGTATGCCGTCGGTTACTGCCAGATATTCCTTGGCTATTCCCTCGCCCGATATTATAGCCGAAATAGCCTGAGCGGTGGATTTGTTCCGCGCAAAAACGAGAAGTCCGCCGACTACCTTGTCGAGCCTATGGACGGGATACAGACTGTCTCTTTCCCCCTCCTCCCTAAGCTGCTTTGAGGTCAGGGTAAGAGCGTCGTCTCCAAGAGTTGCATCGGGCTGGGAGGATATGCCCTCGGGCTTATATACTACGACGGTATTTTTACTTTTGTAGAGTATTTTCACGCTTTTTCTCCCTTTTCTGTATAAGTTAAGGGCTGATACCTATTGGAACAGCCCTTTTGGTTTAGATTTTGAATTTGCTTTTGCCTACCTCGATAATGCGGTAGATTGTGGGAACGAGGACAACGTTTACTATAAGCTCAATTACGAAGTTCAAGCTGATAAGCACTCCGACCACCGTAGCAATATCGCTCTCGAAGAATAGCAAGGAGCCAATAAGGAATACGGAGGTATTCACAAGTGTGGCAGCAACTGCCGATACAAGACAGGCAAGATATCTGTTGAAGCGGAGCAACGCGTTGTAAACAACTCCTGCAACAAAGCCTGCCAGGGTTCCCTTGAGCAAAACTGTAACTATAGTGCCGAACAGATTAAAGCTGAGGTATGCCGCAGTACCCGGGAGGAGCAGTACGACGAAGCTGAACACAAAGCCAAGCCAAGCTCCGGGCAAGGAGCCGCAAAGCGCCGCACCTATTACGATAATCGGTACTGAAAGGGCAAGCTCAAAGGTGCCAAACCTGATTGGTATGAACTGCACTACCACAACCAGAGCCGTGAAAATAGCGAGATAAATAAGCTTTCTTAAGTTGAGTTTAGACGTTTGCTGAGTTTTCATTGAAGTCGCCTCTTGTTTTGTTTGTAGTCCCGAGGTTTCCCTCGGGTTTACTACATTGTATCACAAGTTTTTAAATTTTTCAATACTTTTCTTTAAAATCTATAAATCCGTGAAATGCTTTGAGCTTCGAATTCTGCCCTATACGTACTTTAATTGGAAATTTGGGTTTGAAATTACTGCTCTTTTCCGCTATCCTTGCGCTTCAAGGTGACGACGCGGACGGCTTCGCCGCCTGTGAGGGCTATCATCTTTACTGCGGCGAGGCTGAAATCGTTGGCATAGACGGATAGAGGCTTATCTATTACGCCTCTTGCCAGCACCTTAAGGTAGGCTGTATCGTAGGGTATCAGGCTCTTTTGCTTAAGGATATTTACGTCAACTCTGTCACCCGCGGCGAAGGCGGCGCTGAGAGTGTCTACGTTGATTATTCCCTTCCCGTCTCCGTCGGTGTATACTGCCTCTCTCGAGCGCTTCACAAGGTCCTTGGCAAGCGAGTCGGTGATAAGCTCATCGGCGCGCTCCACGTCAATCCCCTCGATAACCGAGAGGTCGGCTGTGAGGGTTATGCCCTCGCGGTCACCCACCGCTTCGGTGCTGCTCTCAGGGCCGAGTGCGGACTTATCTGCCGAAGGGTGAGTTTTTCCCTTATCGAGGCTTGGCTCGTCTGCGGTAATATCGGCTTTTTCGGTGTCGGGAGTGCGCTCTAAGGCGATATAAGGCTCGTTTGTTTCGGGATAATGTTCTATGGCGATATTGGGCTCGTCGGTGTCGGGATAGGGGTCTATGGCGATATCGGGCTCGTCGGTGTCGGTATAGGGGTCGTCTACCGTGAGGTACGGCTCGTCAGACTCACCGTCTGCGCCCTCGGTATATTCCCTGAAAAGCTCCGACTCCTCGGGCGTGGGGGCGGTATCTATAAAATCATATCCTTTGGGCTTTACACCCGAGGTGTCTTGCTCGCCAAAGTTATCGACGGAGCGTTTGGAGCGAGTGTCCTTAGCAAGCTTAAGCTTGTAGCGCGCTATGGCTACGGTGTCAAGTATTCGCTCTCTTTCTAGGTATATTACGAAAGCGAGAAGCCCTATTGCCAAAAGGAAGATAAAGCCGATAGTCAGCCACGAGGCAAGCTTTGGCGAGGGGTAGCCCAGGCGAACCACCTTGCCCGGAGATACCTTTAATGAGTAGTTCGGGTTATTTGAGCGAAGGTAAATTTTCTCACCCTCAAGGTACTGTGCTAGGGAGAGATTGTCTCCCGCTATTACGTCGCCGTCGGCTATTACGTAGCTGCAGCTGCCTATGCTCTCAAACAGGAAAAGCTCGTAGTCGAGAATTTTCACCTCTGCTGTGCGAGGCAGTATTCTGTAGCTTACAAGGCACTCCTCCTCTCCCGACTCGAAAACATAGTTTTCCTTGTCAATGAGGACAGCCTTCAGGGTATATTCCCCTGCATCGGTGTGAGGCTCAAGCTCTGTGAAGGTATAAAGAGGTGAGTAGGTTGCGGGGATATAGGGCTTTTTCGAATACTCTGCCGAGGGTACTACGGGAATATTGACAACGCACCTTTTTACAGTAAACAGGCAGGGGGGAATTTCGGGCGCATTGTAGTTTTCGCTATCGTAGGAAAGGCTTGCACCTACGGTGTATTCGCCTGCGGCGGTGGGCTCTTTGGTATAGCCTAAAAGTGTGATGCCCTCGGGAAGTCCCGAAAGGCGCGGAGCCTTCGGCGTTCCGTCAAAGTAGGTGACAGTGTCCTCCCAAATAACGCCCGAGAGGTCGTAGTCGGCATAGTCTACGCTGACGGGGAGTATAAAGGAAAGCTCGCCGTAAAGTAGTGTGACGAAGCTGTCACCGCGGCGAAGGGAGCCTTCGGTGCTGTAGATTATTTTAAGCTCGTCGGGCGAAGGCTCATAAAAAGTGCCGTCGTTATAGCCGACCGTAGCAGAGAGATTATGGGCGCCGAGAGTCTCGAAGGCTACGAGCTTATTTGCGGTAACACGGGCACTTAAGGATATGGGGAGAACCTCGAAAATTTCAAAGCTTACCGTGTGAGAGGATAGGGCGAGGTAATTTCGGCTCTCGGGAACGTAGGCGCGTGCATAGTATATTCCTGCCTCGGTGGGCTCGGGGATTGGCTCCGTACACTCGGGGTCGGAATAATAGACAACGGAAAAGCTGCCATAGACGGGCTCCGCTGTTGGCAAGAGCGCACCGCTTGAATAGATATCCTTAATATAAAGGGGTTTATGCCAGGCGTTCTGCGCCTTCTCTATTCTATAAGAGTATTCCGCGTTAATAACGCAAAAGTCCGTGTTTTCGGACTCTGCCACGGCGACGTAGTCCCCCGAGTCAACGGCTCCTCCGCTGACGGAAATGGCGGCAAGCTCCGAGGTGGGCGTGGGGCAAAGATAGCTACCCGAATACACGAGAGTATCGCTGCTCCAGCTGACGTATATACCGAGAGGAAGTACGGTTACGGTGGCTGTGAGGGGGCTTGGGGTAAGGTAGTTTTCGCTCTCGGTGTGGAAGGTTAAAGTAACGGTGTGCGCGCCGTCACTTACGTGGGTGGCGCCCTCGGACAGGCTATAGGTGAGAGGTATGCCGTCGGCTCCTGTGGGAAGCTCGCCAAGGAGGGTTGGATGGTGGGCTTGTCCGTCGTAAATAACGCTTAGGGAGTTAAAGGAAATATTATCGAGGCTGTAGCTTGCCTTCTCTATTATCCAGGTATGCTCTGGGGGCTCGGGAGGATAATAATTCTTCTCGTCAAAGGCGAGGGTGGCTCTGGCGGTATAGCTGCCTGCAAGAGTGGCAGAGGCGTCGGTATAGCCCACGAGGGTGACACCGTCGGGCAAGCCGGACATGGTAACGGAATACTCCTCTCCGCTATAGACGAAGCTATCCCTGGACCACTTGACAGACGAAAGGTCATAGCGGGCGCGGTCAATGGAAAATGAAGCTTCTGTATTAAGGAGGGTGTAGTTCGGGTCGTCAAGATATGCTGTGGCAGTATAGTCGCCTCCTGCAAAAACCTTTGCGCCAAGTACCTTTGCACTACGGGTTACACCGTGGACGTCAACGTAGGTCGGTGTGGGAATTTTTGCGGTTCCGTCATATACAAATTGTGTATTCTGCCAAGTTATTTCTGCCGTATACGGAATAATGGTAAGTTTCGCAACCATATCCGAGGGCTTCTCGTAGTTCAGGCTGTCGGTGGTGAAGCTAAGGGTTACGGTATACTCTCCGACAGAGCTGCCGCCTCCCGTCACGGTGAAGATAAGGGGTATTCCGTCCTTGCCGACCAGTGATACATCGGGTCTTGGGATAGACTGAAAGCTATCGGAGTAAATGCTCTCGCAATCGGCAAAGAAAATGGCGGAGAGGTCATACCTCGCTCTTTGGACGTCAACAGGGAGGGAGCAAGACGCGCCGCCGAAGGATAAGACTACGGCATTGTCGCCGTATCTGAAGCTGTCGCCCTGCTGATACCCTATAGTAAAGGCGGAGGAGTCAAGAGTATCAACCCTGCCGCTGTAATACTCCGCGCGAAGGGTTACGCCATCGGGAATAAAAAGCTCGAAGGCGCGGTAGGAGGTGTTGGCTCCTTGGGTTTGAACTATGAGTGTGCGGACGGTGTCGGGAAGAAGAGTAAGGGGCTTCGGCTCGGATATCAGAGAGGTGTAATTTGCGCTTCCGTCTACTACGGCGCGGACCAGATATTCGCCGTGGGAGTCGGGCAGCTCACCTCTCCACTCTTCGCCGTTTTCGGAGAATTCAAAGCGCACGTTGCCGAAAAGAGACGAGGCGGATATTTCAAGCTCTGCCCCAAAATAAGTATCGTAAACTGAGAGAAGCTTCGTCCATTCGTTGCTTGCGGGGAGTATCACAAGGTCTATGCTTGCCCTATCTCCTTCGCTTTCTGCAAATCGGTAATTTTAGGGGCTTGTAAGAGTAAAGATTACGGGATAGCTGCCTGCGTCCTTTTCTGTAGGAAGGGTTACTGTATATAGCTCGCTTTCGGGTATTTTCGGCGTTTTGTAGGTGCCGTCATAATATATCGGTTCTATTTTGGGTAGGGGTACTGTTGCCTTTTCTATAGCAACGGTTATGCCGTCGGCGGTAACGGTTACTGAGTCGGTAGAGTAGCGATAGGTAATAACGCAGGAGTAGCCGCCGCTGTCCGCTACGTCCTTGACGGTAAGCTCTCTGCCGCGAGCGACCTCTGCACCGTCCTTATACCATACAAGCTCATAGCTGCCGCCAAGGGAGTCAAGGGGGTGTTCAAGCCTTGCAAAGGTTACGGTGTAGGGTCTTTGGGAGTAGGTTTTACGGAAGGTATTTACGGAAAACTCGGGAGCCTTCAAGCTGTAGAGGGAGTATATATCGGTGTCGGAGTATATCTTCTCTTCCGTCGGGTAGGGGTGCTTGCCCTCCCCGTCAAGAAACCAGCCCGTGTGGACGTAGCCAAGCTTGTCCTCGGGCTCCGGGAGCTTTACAGCCTCTCCCGACAGCCTTTGTTGCGTTGATATAAGTCCGTTCCCGGAATAGAGGCGTACTGTGTAGGGAAGATATACTGCGAGAAAATTCTCCTCGTATGAGCCCTCGTAGCCGTCAAAATAGGTTAAGGCGAATTCCCTGCCCTCGATGTCGTATAGGGTTATCAGCTCGGTATGGAAGGCACTCGCACCGTAGAATAGCTCGGTCATAGTTCCCTGCGTCAGCTCTCCCCTGTAGGCTACTTCAAGCTTTTCTCCGCTGTAGCTTCCGTCGGGGTCAGAGAGAAGTATAGGTCTTTCGGTAATCACGCCGTATTTTGTTGATAGGAGCTTCGGGGCGCCCGAGAGGGTCAGCTGGGAGCAGTTGCTTACAGCCGCTGTGCCGTTACTTGAAAGCGTACCGCCATTGAGTGTTGCGCTACCCGTGAGAATTTCCAAGGCAGGAGCTGTACCGAGAGAGCAAACCTCGCCTGAGGCAAGGGTAAGTCGAGAGGTGGGAAGATAGTTAAGAGTTATGGCTGCTCCGTCGGACCGTACCGTTGAAGCTTCAACCGTAAGCTCGCCGCCCTTGACGAGAACGGTGGCGCTGTCCGTGAGGGTGAGGGTGAGCTGAGAGAGAGTGAGATCAGCACCCGAAGAAACTGTTATGGCTCCGCGGCTCGTCAGGCTACCCGAAAATGAGTAGCTGCCCTCCGTAAGCTCTATGCGCTCGTCGGTTGTAACGCTATCGAAGGCTACGTTGCCCGAGGTGAGCGAAAGCAGCTCGCTGATTTTTCCCGAGGCTACGTAGGTGGAGCCGCCCGAGGAATGAAGGGTCAGAGTGTAGATGCCGTTACTGCCCGTCAGTACGTACTGCCCGAGGCTTTTTTCCGTTGAGCTGTCCTCTTTGGTTTCGGCTATTGGGTGCAGAAGGGGTGCGACTGCGGCGCAAGTAACGGTTGCGGTGTCAGTTGCAGATTGTACGAATGGGGTGTCCGTCGTGACCACAGTTGTAGGTGCGATATCCGACGGGGCGCACACAGCAGCGCGTGGGTCGGCTGCTGTCGGGGCGTCATCTGAGGCGCGTGGAGCGGCTGCCGTCGGGGTGAGAAGGAGAATAAAAAACAGGGTTGCTGTAAGTAGCTTTTTCATTGAAGAAACCTCGCGTTTGCCATTATTTACCAATTGATTATACCATTAAAGCGCAGATTTCTCAAGGCTCGGAGGGGTTAAGATATCGCAGGGTGCGACAGCTTACGAGGGGTTATTTCTTTATTCCGTAAAGCTCTCGAAGATATAACAAAAAATCCGTACCTCGCTGTGAGATACGGATTTGTGATTATTTCTCCTTGTAGTAGAGCATACAGTGGCAATAGCCCTCGAAGTTTTCGTCGGCTATCTGCTCCTTGAACTCGCGGCACATACATTTATTCTCCTCCGTCCTCTCAAGACGGCAGGGGCAATATCCCCCCGTGCGGCGAAGTCCTTCCTTTATTGAGTCTACTACCTCGCGGTTTTCGTTAAGCCTTACCTTCATTTGTAATTACCTATCATACCCGCGAGCTTCTCCTTCGGAACGTAGCCGACGGAAAGGTCGAGAAGAGTATTATCCTTTACGAATGCGACGGTGGGAATGCTCTGCACCTTGAATGCCATAGCAAGCTCGCGCTCGTTATCAACGTTAATTTTCGCAAACTTAACGTCGGGGTTCTCCTTCTCAAGCTCGTCTATGGTAGGAGCGAGCATACGGCAGGGACCGCACCACTCAGCCCAAAGGTCGATAACAACAAGGCCCTCGTACTCCTCTACCTCGGATTTAAAATTAGCAGCGGTAAGCTCTGTCATATTATACCTCCCGATTTTTCAAATCTAGTTTACCTCATTTTATCACGGAAAATGCGCGGTTTCAATAAGGAAGAAATTATTTCACCGAAAATTCACGAATTATTGATTTGACAAAATGCCCGTTCGGGTGTAAGATATAGTTGAAAATATTTTTTGGAGCCTAGGAATATGTACGAATACAGAAATAAGACGTCGGTGAACGTACACGACGTGGATTATAACGGAATAGCGAGAACCTCCTCCGTTCTGAGATACCTGCAGAGCGCCGCCGAGGCTCAGCTATGCGAGAACGGAATGTCTTACGACGAGCTTTACGGCAGAAAACGCGCCTTTATACTCTCACGAATTAAGCTGGAGCTTTCAAAGCCCTTGCGCTCCGATACGCCTGTTACGGCGGTAACCTTCCCCTGCGAGAGCCGTGGGTTCAGCTTTTTGCGCTGTTATGCCCTGGAGCAGGACGGAGAGACTGTCGCAAGGGCTGTGTCGCTCTGGGCTCTTGTTGATACCGACACTCACGGGCTTGTCAGAGTCAATGACTTTGAGCTTGGGCTTCCTACCCTGCCGCCGCTTTCGTTAGAGCTTGGACGAATGAAGCTTCCCTCGAGCTTGACAGAGGTGGGAAAATATACGGTTCATTACGGCGAGATAGACAGAAACAGGCATATGAACAATACGAAATACCCCGATATATATTCAACCTTCCTTCCTCTCGAGGGAAAAATGATAAGGAGCATAAGCATAAATTACCTTAACGAGGCAAGGCTTGGCGAGAGGCTGAGAGTTCTTCGGGCGGAGGTTGGTGGCGGCTACTATTTCCGCACGCTCCTTGAGGACGGCAGAGTTAACTCCGAGGCGGAGCTTGAACTTTGTGATATTTAGGTGTCGGTCCCCCTTTTCGGTATATACGGGAGGCTTTAGGGAAGCCTTTGCGGCTGCTGTGTGCTTTTACATTGCAGATATTGCTCCCTTACCGCCGAAAATTCAAAATTTGGCTTTTTTAATAAAAAATTCGACAAATCCTCCTGCATTTTGCGACAAGACTTGCAGGAGGATTTACTTTTTGTGGTTTATTTCAGTGCTTAAGTATCGGTGTTTTGCTAGCTTTGGCAACTTTTGCAATGTTTGAAATATCTGTCGAGGACTTCCCTGCTTCGGGCTACGGTTTTCGCGCGGCAGCTCTCGGGTTTTTGTGGTAGAATTATTTCGAGCTTATACGTCTCACCTTTCGTGGGACGGGAAAGGATTACCAGAAAATGAAGCAAAGAGATAAGACTAAGGATACCGTTATAAGACGGGAGGAGAGGTCTGACGGAGAGAACAGATACCTCTACGAGCTTACCGTCAGCGAGAGTATGAACACCTCCAGCTTTAAGCTGCCCTTATATTCCATACGGGTCAGTATGACTATGGCTGACGGCGGCAGCACCTCGGCTAAGGCTAAGGAGGCTTTCGCTGATGCGGGCAAGGCTATACTTTTCTACGAGAAGGTTGTCAGAAATCTCGCAACTCCCATAGACCTTGCCTACATAATGGAGGATGGGATATAGGATTTATTTAAAATATCGGGGTTGAAATATTCTCTCCTTTGTGGTAAAATAGTGGTGTAAATCATTTTATCCCAAGGGGTCGATATGAAAATTTGTATACTTGGTGCGGGCACCTGGGGTACGGCTCTCGCCGCCCTGCTCGCAAAAAACGGACACGAGGTTTACCTCTGGTCTGCTATAAAATCCGAAATAGATGAGCTTGCTCGCACGGGAAAGCACAGAAACCTCCCCGGGGCTATTCTCCCCGTGGGAATTAATTACACAGACTGTATAGAGTGTGGACTGTCGGGGGCGGAAATGGTTATATTCGTCACTCCCTCCGAATACATAAGAGCAACCGCGAGACGGGCAGCTCCCTACCTCGGGCGCGATGCTATTATAGTCAACGCATCCAAGGGCATTGAGAGCGGAACGCTTCTGACCATGACGGAGGTTATCTCCGACGAGCTTCGGAATGCAGGTGTTGCCTTTGGGAAAATTGCGGCGCTGTCGGGTCCCACTCACGCCGAGGAGGTTGCCATTGGGTTACCTACCTCTATCGTTGCGGCTTGCGAGGACGGAGGAGTTTCTCTCCTTATTGCGGAGGCGTTCAAGAACTCCTGTATGCGCGTGTATACTAATTCGGACGTGCGCGGCGTGGAGCTGTGCGGCGCCTTGAAAAATATTATTGCTATTGCCGCAGGTATATGCCGCGGAATAGAATTCGGCGATAACGCCAAGGCTATGCTTATGACAAGAGGTATGACCGAGATTACGAGGCTCGGGCTGGCTATGGGCTGCGATAAGGCTACCTTCTACGGCCTTGCAGGCATAGGAGACCTTATCGTCACCTGCACCTCCGAGCATAGCCGTAACAACCGCTGCGGTGTCCTTATAGGACAGGGTAAAAGCTACGAAGAGGCTCTCTCGGAGATTGGAATGGTCGTTGAGGGATATCACGCCCTTGAGGCGGCAATGGAGCTTCGGGCTAAATACTCCGTGGAAATGCCTATTACCGAGGCGGTTTACGCGGTAATCAAGAACGGGCGTTCCCCCTACTCGGTTATAAGAGAGCTTATGACAAGAGGCATCAAAAACGAATCGGTGATATAATATAAGAAAGCTGCAACCAAAACTTTGTCGGGTTGCAGCTTTTAGTTTTTTGGTTATTTGTTTTTCGGGCTGTAATAGACTACCTCGCCTGCGGGGACGGAGTGGGTGAGCCATACGTTACCGCCGATGACAGCGCCGTCGCCTATTACCGTGTCACCGCCGAGAATGGTGGCGTTGGCGTAGATAATACAGCCGTTGCCGATGTCGGGGTGCCTTTTAATTCCCTTCACGGGGTTGCCGTCCGTGTCAAGCTCGAAGCTTTTCGCGCCGAGGGTAACACCCTGGTATATTTTGACACGGTCACCTATTGTGGTGGTCTCTCCGATAACGATACCCGTGCCGTGGTCTATGAAGAAATACTCGCCTATTGTGGCTCCCGCGTGGATATCAATGCCCGTTTTCTCGTGGGCGTATTCGGTCATAAGTCGGGGAATATATGGGATTTTTCTCCGATAAAGCTCGTGAGCTAAGCGGTATATGGAAATAGCGTAGAAGCCCGGGTATGAGAGTATGACCTCCTCGGGCGAGGTTGCGGCAGGGTCGCCCTCGTATATGGCTACAACGTCCTTAAGGAGCTTGTTTTTCAGCTCGGGAAGAGCTTCTATGACGGAATAGGCAATCTCCTCGGTGTCTACAACAGCAGCCTCGTCAAAGAATGCATAAGCTGCGCTTATCTGCCTTTTAAGAGCGACGAAAAGGTCCTCCATAAGTGCGTCTGCAGATTTAATAATACTGTCCTCAAGGCGGAAGTAATCGGGGAAAATTATGCTCTGCATTTTCTTGATTATGGATATAACTCCGCCTCTTGACGGCACCATAACCGAATGTCTTTTAAAATATCCGTAGTTATCTATTCCGACCTTGTCAAGCTCGCTTGCGACACCCGACAGTCTAGCGTCACCTTTAACCATTTGAAGTCTCCTTTTTGCGTGATTATTTCTCATTTTACCATAGTATGCGGAATTTTACAATAGCGTTAGCGATTTTTTTCCTGATTTTTGGAGAAAACTTCAAAAATTATTTGGTTTTAATGTTGATTTTTTGACACGGTTGTGGTATACTTATTGTTGTATAAAAATATTTTTTAAAGATATTTTTGCAAAAGTACACTTAAGTATACATTTTGGGGTCTTTTGCTTTGGCTCGCGGCTTTGGCGCGGGCATAGATAACTTAAAATTTCGGACCGACAAACGTCGGCAAGACATAAAGCAGAACAGGAGAAAAAGGATGGGAAAGGGTATTTATACCTACTACAAAGAGCGCCTTATCGAAATAGGCGGAAACAACAGATGCCTTTATCTCAAGAACGTTGTAAGAAAGGGCGCATACGACATAGGTAAGCTTTTCGAAGGGCGCGACGATAAGGTCGCGGAGCTTGTTGAGTTCCTGTGGTCTAAAACGAAATATCCTCTCACCCTCATAAGTGAGGATGAGACTAAAGAAATAGTAAAAAATATAGGACTTCCCGCAAGGTCAAAGAACGCACCCGACACCTCGGAGATGACCGAGGAGGAGGCTGCACGCGCAGAGGCAAAGCACGCAAAGCACACCGCCGCTGACAGCGCAAGGGTTGTGGAAAGTGAAATAGCCAAAATCAAGGAGCTTAGCCGCGAGATTGAGGAAATTGAAAAGGAGACGGGCAGATACGAGCTGTATATCGGCTATCCCTTCGTCTTCGGCTCTATCAATCACGGCGCTATCAAGACTATGATTAAGGCACCCTTGCTTCTCTTCCCCGTTAAGATTGAGATGCCCGACGAAAGCACCGTTGAGATAAGGCTCAACGAGTCGGAGAACATACAGCTCAACCGCGCTTTGATTTACGCCTACGCGCAGGCAAAAAAGTTGAATATTGACGAGCTGGAGCTTGATTTCGATGACTTATCCTCCTTCAAGAGCGTAAAGCAGATTGTTGATTATCTGAACCGCGCGAGGATAAAGATTGAGTGCAACAACTCGAAGCATATCTATAACTACGGCAGATTTAAGGAGCCCGAGCCCAAGGGCGAGCTTTCCGTAAGATACGCCGCTGTTATGGCTCGCTTCCCTCTTTCCAACTCTATTTATAACGATTACTCTCTTCTTGAAAAGAAAAACCTTACAAACGACGCCATAAACGAGCTTCTCCGCACCGGCGGCAAGCGCGGCGCAAAGCGCATACAGGCTCTGGAGCGCGCAAAGCAGAAATCCAGAGAAAAGGCGCAGAAGAAGGCTAAAAAGGCGGGGCTGCCTCACAGCTACATCGTAAAGATGCTGGACTACGCGCAGTCCGAGGTTGTAAAGAAGGTTGACGCGTGCGGTAATATGGTCATTTACGGACCTCCCGGCACGGGTAAATCTCAAACTATAGTTAACATTATCACCGACGCTATATCCAAGGATAAGCGCGTTCTGGTTGTGTCGCAGAAGAAGGCGGCGCTTGACGTTGTATATTCCCGTCTGGGTATGCTCAATGAGAAGGCTATGTACGTCACCGACGAGGCCAAGGAGAAAAAGGGCTTCTACGAGAGGTGCTTTGCCGCCCATCAGAAGGACGAGGTGGACAGCCTCGTTGACCTCCAGGCTCTGCAGGCAGAGTATGACGAGCTTGAAAAAAGGATTGCCGCAGAGGAGGCTACTCTGGACGGCATTTACCACACCTTAAACGACAAGCGTCCCTTCGGGCTTTCCCTCTCGGAGATGTATTCGTCCTCCTATATGCTGGGAAAGAATACCTCTGAATACAATATTTACCTTAAGATGATTGAGAAGGCTGAGGTTATGACTCCTAATTACAAGGAGCTGTCCAACGCGCTTTTCACAATCAAGGCAAAAAATCTTGATGAGATGTATTACGCCTTTATGCAGGCGAAGGAGAAAAATCCCCTTATCGACACAATGCGCCCCGACCTTGATATAAGGACGCTCAGCGAGGTGAAGGGACTGCTTGAGGAAATACAGAAATCCCGTAAGGGTCTGTTCAACATCTCGAAGTATCCGTACACGCGTCAGGTGCTGGCGTATTACTCCCACATAGGCAGCAAGAAAAACCTCGAGGAGGTCGTAAAGCTCTCGGATAAGGTGGAGAACGGCTCGGGCTTTGGCTCGGGTAAGCGGCGCCGTGAGATGCGACAGGGCTTCCGCGACACTCTTGCGGCAATTGAGGAGTTCGTTTCCGAATACGACTGTTTAAACAGAGTTATGACCCGTGACGGTTATATCTCGGTTATAGACAATATACTGAGGGGTAACACCTCGTATATCAAGCTTGTAAACGAGGCGTTAGATAACTACATAACGTTGCGCGACGTAAGTAAGCTCGTCAGCTCTCTTGACAAAACGATGCTTGCAATACTTAACTTTGCCTACGTTTCCAGCCGCAACTATCAGAATTATCTCGACATAATCAATAAAATACCCGTGCTTCGTATTTACCACGAGGTTATCCGCTACGAGGAGGAGTGCAAGGACGAGCTGGCAAAGACCGTGGACTTCGTCAACATAACCTCCCGTATCTACAAGCTGAAGGAGCAGCAGCTCGGCATAGCTTATAAGATTTGCGCGGGAAAGAACAGCCGCGAGTACAGAGAGCTGTTCGAGTCGGCAAGCAACGGCAAGGACTTCCTTTACCAGATATCAAAGGAGCAGAAATTCTGGCCTATCAGACAGACTATGGACGTGTACGGCGATTTTATTCTCGCTCTGTTCCCCTGCTGGCTGCTTTCGCCCGAGAACGTTTCCTCTCTGTTGCCGCTTAAGAAAAATCTTTTCGACGTGGTTATCTTCGACGAGGCGTCCCAGGTATTCATAGAAAGCACCATTCCCACAATATACCGCGGTAAGAATATCGTCGTTGCGGGAGACGCGAAGCAGCTCCGTCCCTCCGCTACCTTTATGAAGCGTTATATGGGCTCCGACCCCGAGAACCAGGACGACTACTCGGTTCAGGCGGCGCTTGAGGTGGAGAGCTTACTTGACCTTGCTGTGGCAAGATATGACAGCGCCAACCTCACCTACCACTACAGAAGCCGTCACCAGGAGCTGATAGACTTCTCCAACAGCGCGTTCTACTCCTCTAACCTGCAGATAGCTCCCAATATTTCGACTAACAAAAGCAGCCGTCCTATTGAGCGTTACAAGGTCAAGGGCAAGTGGGTGGACCGTACCAACCCCGTTGAGGCGGAGAAGATTGTGCAGCTTCTTAAGCACATATTCCTGACCCGTAAGAATAACGAGAGTATCGGTATCATTACCTTTAACAGCGACCAGCAGACCTGTATTGCCGACGCTATCGACAAGGAGGCTCGCCGCGACGCGGACTTCCGTTCAGCCGTTAACAAGGAAAAATACAGAATGGACAACGGTGAGGATACCAGCTTGTTCATAAAGAACCTTGAGAACGTACAGGGTGATGAGAGAGATATAATTATCTTCTCTATCGGCTACGCTCCCAACGAGGCAGGAAAGCTGTATACCAACTTCGGTTCTCTTTCCACCGAGGGCGGTGAGAACAGACTTAACGTTGCTATAACGAGAGCGAAATCAAAGATAATAGTCGTTACGAGCATTGAGCCCGAGGACCTTAAGGTTGATACCTCGAAGCATCTCGGTCCGAAGCTTTTGCGCCAATATCTCACCTACGTGCGCGCGGTTGCGGAGAACGACCCCGACCACGCGAGGGCTGTGCTTACCTCTCTTGACCCCTCGGAGAAGAAGGCGGAGAGTATGCTTCGCCCCGTAGCTGAGGTTGAGGAGCAGATAAAGGAGAGGCTTGAGAAGCTGGGATACAAGGTACATACGGGACTCGGAAACAGAAACAACCGCATTTCTCTTGCAGTATATGACGAGGAAAATGACAAATACCTTGTTGGCGTGGAGCTTGATAAGGACGCCTTTGCTTCCTCCAGTTCCTCTATGGAGCGCGACGTTTACAAGCCCAGGTTCCTTGAGGCGAGAGGCTGGACGGTGCTGAGAGTATGGTGCCGCGACTGGTGGATTTCACCCACCCGTGTCATAAAGACTATCACAACTCTTGCGGAAAAGAACAGACCGAAGTCCGCAAAGTAATTTAAGGAAAAAATTTTACTTATATCCTCGAATTATTCATATTTTCCGTGTAAAATAATAAAGTAATAAAATTTAATTTTTAGATTGGAGATTAGCAATGAACTTTTTACTTTCAGGTGGAGGCGGCGACCTCTGGATGACTCTCGGTATGGTTGCGCTTATGTTCGTATTCCTCTACTTCTTCATGATTCGTCCTCAGAAAAAGCAGGAGAAGAAGGATGCTGCTATGCGCGACGCTCTCGCTGTAGGCGATGAGGTAACCACTATCGGCGGTATTATCGGTAAGGTCGTATCTATCAAGGGCGAGACCTTCGTGCTTGAGACCACCAAGGACAAGACCAAAATCCGTTTCCTCAGAGGCGCTATCAGGTCCGTTGACGTTAAGGCGGCTGATATTGCTGCAACCATCCTCGAGACCAAGGAGGCTGCTAAGGAGCCCGCAGAGGCTGTAGAGGCTCCCGAGACCGAGGAGAAATAATTTTTAAGAAAAGCTCATAAAAGACAAGGCTCCCGAATATGCTCTTATAGGACTTATTCGGGGGCTTTTCTATTCCCCCGTGAAAAGGGGGTATAATATGAAATTTAACAGGATACGGTGCAGTGGCGCCCATATAGGCTTTCTTCCCTGCCTCGGCTTATCCCTGCTCTCGGTGCCCGTCTTTACCCTTATAGGGGCTGCCCTGGCAAGCGCGTCGGAGGACCCGACGGCAAAGGTCGGGCTGTATTCGCTGCTTTCGCTCCTTCTTGCGGCGGCGGTAGGCGGCTTTATCGTATCGCGGCTTTCGGGCGAGGGCGGTATTAAGATAGCTCTCCTTTGTGCGTTGGCTGTGGTGATGGTTATGCTCCTTATTTCGGTTATTGTAACGGGAGGCGCGCCCTCTGTCTCGGCTTTAATGAACTACGGCTGTTATCTCGGTGTTTACGCTCTTGCGGCAATACTCGGTAAAAGGCGCGGCGGAAAAAGGCGGAGAAGATAATTTAAGATAATAAAAATCCCTTTAGTGCAAATGCCAAAGAAGCAAGGGAGCTTCGGGCTGTACTAAAGGGATTTTTTTATGTTGTTGTAGGTCAGTCAAAGCGGCGAAGGCGCTCGATGTAGTAAGGGAGAGCCTGCTCGAAGTTCACTCCGTAGCTGCGGCGGTTACCGTCAGCCATAGTGCATCTGATGCACTCCAGGGTGAAGTCTACTGCGACCTTGAGGGCGGAGGCGGTGCTGTGCCCTGCCATAAGCGCGCCGACGGTGGCGGAGGCGAAGATGTCGCCTGTGCCGTGGTAGGAAACGGGCATATAGTCGTTGCAGTAGTAGAAGTATTCGTCGCTCTCGCTGTCGTAGAGGTAGACGCCAAGCTTGGATTTATCGAAGCTGATGCCCGTAAGGGCAGCCTTGGGGCAGCCGAGGGCGGTGAGCTTGCGGAGAAGCTCCTTCACGTACTCCTCGTCATAATCGGGGTTATAGGGTACGCCAAGCATAAATGACGCCTCGGTGAGGTTGGGGACTATGAGGTCAGCCTTGGAGCAGAGCTTCGCCATTTCCTTAGCGAACTCGGGAGTGAAGCCCTTATAGAGGACTCCGTTATCAGCCATTACTGGGTCAATGACTATTTTGCAGCCCTCTGCCCTGTTGCGGTCAAAGAGGTCGGAGACGAGGGAGAGCTGCTCAAAGGAGCCAAGGTAGCCTGTGTATATAGAGTCAAAATCAAGGGAGAGGTCGCGGAGGGTTTCGGAAATTTTCTCAATTTCACCCGTAAGGTCGCAGAAGGTGAACTTCGGGAACTGGGTATGATTTGAGAGGACGGCTGTAGGAAGTATGCCGCACTCAACACCTGCCGCAGAAATAATAGGCAGTGCTACCGTCAATGAGCATCTGCCCACGCAGGAAACGTCCTGGACGGTTAGAATTCTTTTCATTTGCTTTGTCCTTTCGGTGGGCTTTCGCCCGAGAATAAATGAATTATAGCACTATTTTTTCCGTGTGTCAATAGGGGTGGAGAATTTTTTTGGATTATGAGCCGCGGTAGGAGAGCTTCTCTGTGGGCTGCTCGCGGTATTTGGGTGCCGTGGTTAAGTAGAGGCTATGGGTCGGAAAGGGTTACGTGTGCGCCGAGGTAGGAGAGCTTCTCTGTGGGCTGCTCGTAGCCGCGGAGGACGGTTTCGGCGGAGTTTACTCTGCTCTCCCCCTTCGCCATAAGGGCGGTAAGTATTGCCGCCATACCTCCGCGAAGGTCGGGTGCGGCGGTATCAGCGTTATGGAGAACCGATGGGTGTATACGCGCGGTATCCGCCGTTACGGAATATCTGATGCCAAAGGGCTCGAGGGCGCGGAGGTAGCCGTAGCGCGATTGCCAGACCCTATCGTATATTTCGCCTCCCGCAAAGGAAAGAAGGGGCGCCGCAATCGGCTGCAGGTCGGTAGGAAAGCCCGGGTAAGGCTCCGCTGTGACTGCGACGGGCTTGGGGTCACCCGTAAGACTCGCGGTGACGGAGCTTGAACCGACGGTAACGTCAGCTCCCAGACGGTCAAGAAGGTCGAGATAGGAGCTAAGCTCCTTCGGGTCACAGCCGCGTACAGTAACGCGCCCGTGGGTAATAAGTCCTGCGGTAAGGTAGGTGCCTGCTTCTATCATATCCGGTATAACGGAAACGTCTCCTCCGTGCAGCTCTCTGCCTACTACGCGGACAAAGCTATCGGTAAAGGTTATATCTGCGCCTGCGGAAATAAGGAAGTCGGAAAGAGCTATGACGTGGGGCTCTCTCGCGTAGCCGCGAATGAGGGTTTCGCCTTCGGCTACGGACGCCATAATAAGGGCGTTTATGGTTGCGCCCACGGAGGGCTTCGGGAAGCTTATTACAGCGCCTTTCAGCTTTGTCGCAGTGAGGTATTCCCCTGCTCTCTCACCGCCGAAGGCGAGGGCTGCGTCAAGGTGCATATCTATGGGTCGGGGGGAGAAATTACAGCCGCCGCTTTGGGGCAATTTACACCTGCCGAAGGCGGCAAGGCTTGAGCCTAAAAGATAGGTTGAGGCGCGAATCATACAGCAGAGGTCGGCTGAGTGGTCGCGGTAGGTGAGGTGACGAGTGTCAACGTAGAGGTCACCGTCCACCCTTCTTACCTTCGCGCCAAGCTCAGAAATAAGCTCGATGGCAACTCTTACGTCACCTATGTCGGGTACTCTCCCGATACGGCAGACACCCCGAGTTACAAGGGTTGAGAATATTATCGGAAGGGCGGCATTCTTCGAGCCCGAGGCTGTGACAGAGCCGAAAAGCGGTACGCCGCCTATTATGGAAAAGGACTTCATATTCACTCCAAAACTTAAGATGTTACATAATATTCGCCCATCTCTCTTATTGTTACGGAGTGGTTGGATTAGAAAAGCCCGAGGGTATAGCGTGATACTCTTAACGGAGTATCACGCAGTCAAATCCGTCTTCGACGGGATAAATCCACCTTAGGGTGGATGAAATCGCTATCGCGATGAAATCCTGCTTCGCAGGGTTGCATTCAGACGGATTTGATTTCATCCAAGGTTTATCCTTGGATTTCATCTGAGCGGAGTGAAGATTTCACCGTGGCTTGCCACGATTTCATTAAACAGACAGAAAAAGAGATAACATTTCGGCTAAGAACCGATTTGTTATCTCTTTCTGCTTGTAAGGGGTTCCCCGAAGCGAAGTATGAGCTTTGGGGGTTCGCGTATTGGGGTTTGGGCTTAGCCCATTTGCGTTTGACCAGTCAAATGCGATTTTAGCTTCTTGATACGGCTAGGATTACTGCTCTACCGTATTCCGTTGCGGATATTAATCCGATTTGTTGGCTTCGTTATAGGATACGGCGAGAATTACTACTCTGCCGTAGCTGACAACGCCGCCTGTGCCCGAGCTTTTCAAAAACAGGTCGTTGACGGTTCTTGAGATATCCGAGAGAATTGTGACGCCGTACTCACGGGAGACAGCGTTTGAGGCGCGGATATCGGCTCTTGGGGCTTCGGCAAGTCCTGCGGCAATTTCCCCGTGAAGCTCGGGGTTAGTTCTGTAGAGTGCGGAGGAGATATAACAGTACATAGACAGCGCCGCGCTATAGCGAAGATAGGGGTCGGGAGAGCGCGAGCAGATGAGATATGCCATAAAATTCGCTTCGTTTTCCCGAAGTATTCCCCTCTGGTGGGAAAGCTCGTGGGCGGCTGTAAATACTATATCAAAGTCGGGATATTTCATATTTACATTGGACTCGCCGGTGTAATAGGTGTATATGCCCGTCAGGGAAAGATAGGACATAAGCCCTGAATAATGAATGGGCTTTGCGCGGCTGTCGAAGGCGTAGGGGAAGGAGTATTCCTCGGAAAAGTCGCGGTAGGAGTCGCAGATAAGCGCGCTTATTTCGTCGAGGGTATAGCCCGAGTCGGTAACGCCCTCACCGTCCCTTTGAAGCTTCGAAGAGAGAAGGTTCGCCTCGTCGCGAAGTGATACCATAAGCTCGGCAAGGTTCTCTTCGGTTACCTTCACCGTGGGGATACCGAGTCTGTCTGAAAGCTCGGTGGTGTTATAGGCTATCCCGAGGGCGAGGAGGTGACCCGAGTACACGAGCAGCACAAGGGAGGCGAGGTTTACAAGAAAGCGCACCCTGCCCTCGCCCCTGCGAAAACGCCTTATGGCAAGCCATATTACAATGATTACGGCTATGGGCAAAAGGGCTATTACAAGCTCGAAAAGAGATATATCAAAGGGGTCGGAGAGCTTCGCCATAGCTACTCTGTAGGCGGTGGAGACCGTGGAGTTTAAAAGGTCGGCAAGCTCCACGGAGTACTCGGATACAATAAGCGCTAAAAGCACTGTGAAAAACACTGTAAGTGATAGGATGGAAAAGAGGGAGAACGGTTTTTGGTTTCTTTTCTTTTTCATATTCTGCCTTGATTTTTATTTGGTTTTTGAGTTTATACTCCAATTCTATCGTACTTTCTGGCGCAAGGGATAAAGAGGATAAGCGCCAGGAGCGCCGTGAGAAGCAGGGTCAAAAGAAGCAGTACTGTATGTGCGAGAAGGGGCATTCCGAACATTGAAAGTAATATACCTATACCCGATGCCGCCAAAGTCCATATAATATCGAATATCATTGCAAGGAATACGGGGGCGGAGGATTTAACTGCCTGGGCATCGTTTATAAGCTCGAACTTCGGGAAAGCCACGTTCATCACAAGTCCGAAGAGAGCGAACATAACGTTCGTCAAAACGGGGGTGATAATGTAAAAGGGTATTTCAAGGGGAGTAGCCTTCCCTGCTATCATTAAAATGACGGAGCATATAAGCGTCACGGGAACCGACACAATAAGGTGCGGCGCGAGCTTTGAAAGAAGGACGGTTTTCGCGCTCAGGGGCATACTCTTGGGTATCCAGAGGCTGTTGCCCTCAAGGGAGAGAGCGGATGCGGAAATCATAGTCATACCCGATGAAAGAATAAGTCCCAGGACGAAAACAACCGAGGTTGCCTCCGCCGGCATACCGAGAGCCTCAATAGCGTAGGCAAAATCAGTCGAATTTATCACTGCGAGGGCGGTTATAACGACTGTGAATATCACTCCCATTCCTGCGTTTAAGATATACACCGAGGAGGAGAAGAAGCGGCGAAGCTCCTTGCCTGTAAGGGCGACGAGGGCTGAGCGACGGACAAGCCTTTTCGCCTTATACTCCCTGCGGGCAACTACGCTTTCGGCACGGGTGATAGCAAAGTAGCGTTCGGATATTATTCTGTATGCAACGTAAGCCGTACCGACAGAGAGAGCCGCGAGGACTAACATTCCCAAGACGTTAGTAGCTACGGAGCCGATAAAGCCTATGGCGGGAATATACGGAATAGTTATGGCGAGGCTGTCCTCGGTTTCCTCCATTGCGCCCGCATCTCCAATAAGTCCCGTGTAAACGAAGAAGTAAGCAACGAAAAAGGCGAGGGACAGGAGGGTGGTTATAAGAGTTTTATTTTTGATTCGCTTGGCTATCTCTGCTACTATATAGCCGACTCCCGAGGAGAGGGCTGTGGTAAACAGAGGCAGCATAAGAAAGGCGAGAATTCCGCCGACGATACCGAGAGGTGAGCCGTCGAATACGGCAAACACCGCGATAGCGGGAACCATAACCGTAGCGGTCTCGACGTAGTTATAAATAAGGACGGTGGCGATACGGCTGACTACTATGTGAGAAGGCTTTATTGGCATTGAGAGCAAAAGCTCGTTATCGCGGCACTCGAAAAGCTCGGATTTGGTTTCAAAAATACTCAGGATAAATACGAGGGAAAAGCTGATAATAACAAACAGTCCGTAGAACATATCGCCCTGCCCCAGAGGAAGCATAGTCATACCCATACCTATGGCAAGGAGTGTGAAAAGTCCTACGAAGGTGGCGCCGAGCCAAAGGAAGAGAACGCCCAGAAGCAAAAGCTTCCATACAGAGGGGCGGCTTACTGTGCCGTCCTTCCTTTTGCCACCGACGGCGGTAACCAGGGAGCGAAGCCTGATAGCAATTAGTCGTCCTATCATTCTTCCTCACCGCCTAAAAGCTCAAGGAATACCTCCTCAAGGGACTCATCTCCGCGTACCTCGTCCATACTGCCTGATACCACGAGCCGTCCGTCCTTTATTATTGCGACCTTGTCGCAGAGCTTCTCCGCAACGTCGAGGACGTGGGTGGAGAAGAATATAGAGCCGCCTCTCTCGCAATGCTCTCTCATCATTTCCTTCAAAATGAAGGAAGCCTTGGGGTCGAGTCCTACGAAGGGCTCGTCCATAATTATGAGCTTGGGGGAGTGTATCCAGGCGGAGATTATCGCCAGCTTCTGCTTCATACCGTGGGAGTAGGAGCTGATGGGCTGAGCTAAGTCCTTGGTAAGCCCGAATTTGTCGGCAAGGGTGGCTATTCTCTCGTTTCTCAGAGAGGTCTCCACGCCAAAGACGTCGGCTACAAAGTTAAGGTACTTCACACCCGAGAGGAAATCGTAAAGGTCGGGGTTGTCGGGTATGTAGGCGGTTATCTGCTTTGTATACATCGGGTCGTCAAGAACGGATTTTCCGTCAATAAATATATTGCCCTCATCGAAGGACAATATGCCCATACAAGCCTTAAGAGTTGTGGTTTTACCTGCGCCGTTGTGGCCGATAAAGGCGTATATTTCGCCCGGGGCAATCTCGAGGGTCAGGTTGTCTACGGCACATTTTTCGCCGTACTTTTTGGTTAAGTTCTGAATTTTCAGCATTCGGTTTTCCTCATTTTTAGTTTATTGTGATGGTGGTTAGGTTTATTGTGACAGTGGTTAAGTTTACTATGATATCGGGTAGAATTGTTTTCGTTATAATTCGCGGTCTTGAGCATCGGAGAGGACTGCAAGATTTCTCTCAAGGACTGCTCTGCCACGCCAGCCGAAGGCACGTTGGCGGAGGGCTTCCTTATCCATTGCGGCAAGAAGGTCGGGTGTCAGCGCGTCTATTCTGTCCTTATAGAAAAACTCTATGGGAGTTTTCCTCGGGGATAGGTTATGGGGGCAGGAGGACTGACATTCGTCACAGCCCCAGGCGGTGTTATACTGCCGCATAAGCTGCATCTCGCTTTCCGTAAGCTGCCCTTTGCGCTGGGTTATGGCGGAGAGGCAATCTTCACCCTCACCGCGAAGAATACCCGTAGGGCAAGCGAGCTTGCAGGCGCCGCAGCCCTCGCAACGGACGATAGCCTTAGGCGGCTTGGCACAAAGCAGCTCGGGTGGGAGGTCAGTGAGAATATCGCCGACGAAAACGTAGGAGCCGTATTTTTCATTTATCAAAAGCCCGTTGTCACCTGCTATGCCGAGACCCGAAATAAGGGCGGCGTGGCGTTCGTCTATGGGGCTGTGGTCGCCGAAGGAAGAAAAGCTCGCCTCGGGAAAGCGTTGGCGCAAAACGGAGATAACCTTCTCCCCTACCTCGCCAATGGCTATATGGTAATCAAGAGAAGCCGCGTAGCGCGAGAGGTTCACACATTCGCCTGTGTAATAGGGCAAAAGGTAAATTACGGCACTCCTTGGCGTGAAGCCTGCGCGCTCTCGGATATGCTCCGCACTTTCGATACAGTGAGAATAATCGAGAACGGAGTAATATTCAATATTCAGCTCTGAAAAAGCTTTGTCAAGAATTTCTCTCACCCTTTGCTCTCCTTCGTTTTTTCTTACCCGCAGCACTTTCTGTCTTTTGCTTACAGAATACCGCTACTAACAATAGTATACACCTCTTTTTCTCATTTTGCAAGATATTTCTTGACAATATTACACGCGAATGTTATAATTATTAGAGCGCACGAGTGCGCGCAAAGCTAATGCCGCCTTGCGGCAGGAGGACTAATTATGTTTAATTTGAATAACGGACTGCTGTCTCACCTCATAAATAACGGTACCGTTGAGGAGGGGGGCGGCTTACATACCGCACTTCTTTTCACCTTCGTTGCGGTGACGATAGTGGTAGCTTATCTTCTCGGCAGTATTAATTCTGCGGTCCTTATATCCAGGACACTATATAAGGACGATATCAGAAATCACGGAAGCGGTAACGGCGGTATGACTAATATGCTCCGCACCTTCGGTCTTAAGGCTGCGGGACTTACCCTTCTCGGAGATATGCTGAAAACCGTGCTTGCTATAACCGTTGCAGGCGTGCTTCTCGGCTTCAACTACGGCGGCGGTATCAGCTATAACGACGGATATTGCTACGTTGCAGGTCTTTTCGCGGTGATGGGTCACGTGTTCCCTATCTACTACGGCTTCAAGGGCGGCAAGGGTGTGCTTGTTACGGCAACTATGGCTTTGATGCTGACTCCTGTTCCCTTCCTTATTCTGCTTGCTATATTCGCTTTGGTGGTCTGGGTTTCGCGATACGTGTCCCTCGGCTCTGTTTGCGGCGCGGTTCTTTACCCCGTTGTGGTGACAAGCTATATCAAGCTTTTCGGTGCGCCCGTACCCGGGTTGATTTCCCTTTGTACCATAATTATTGCTATATTCGTCGTTTGGTGCCATAGAGAAAACCTGGTAAGAATTTCCAACAGAACCGAGAGAAAGCTTTCCTTTAAGAAAAAGGACGTAGAGGTTCAGAAGGCGGCTTCGGACGGCGAGGCTGAGGATATGAAGAGCGAAGCTGAAGCTGAGGTGAGCCTTGACGAGGCTACGGAGAACGAGGCTTTGGGAAACAAGGCTGATGACGGAGCTGAGGATATGGAAAACGGTGAGAGCCTTGGCGAGGGTGACGATGAGTAAAAAAGAAGATTTTCTTTCGCTTGTCCTGTCCGCTGTTGAAAAGGAGACTTTGACAAAGCTCGTTTTCTCAAGGCCCGTGGAGGGCGAGATTGCCAAGGTGACGGCACGGCTTGTTGCTCACAGAAGAAAGAGGCTGCTCGCCTTAGAGTATTCCCTACCCGGCAATACTGTGTTTCATAAGAACCTTCACAAAGAAGAGATGTCCTGCGAGCTTTCGGGGCTGCTCTCTGCCTACCGTCAGGCGAACCTTATTACTACCCTTGGCTCTGCGGAATACAAGGTATCCAAGAGTGGGGCGGAGGTCGTGCTTGGGGGAGACGCACTGAAAAGAAAGCTTTGCGGTAACGCTTCGGGCTTTGAGTCAGCGCTCCAATCTCTCGACAAAAAGAAAAACTACATTCTCACGGGTGAGGAGCCCTTCTTGAAAAAGCTTGGAATAAGCTCCTCGGACGGCAGAATTCACGATAAACGCCAGGGTAAATTCAGGCAGATTAACAGATTTCTCGAGCATATTGAGGATATATATCATAGACTTCCCGAGACGGGAGAGATTAGAATTTTCGACCTTTGCTGCGGAAAAAGCTACCTTAGCTTTGCCGTCTACTACTACCTTACAGAGGTTAAGGGCAGACGGGTTTATATGCTTGGTGCTGACCTTAAGCGCGACGTTATTTCCTGGTGCGAGGGGGTTGCACGCGAGCTTGGTTACTCGGGTATGCGCTTTGTCGTAGAGGATATTTCCAAGATGGTGTACGATACGCCGCCTAATATGGTAATTTCTCTTCACGCCTGCGACGTGGCGACGGATATAGTGCTTGACACGGCGGTAAGGCTTGGGGCTTCGGTTATACTCTCTACTCCCTGCTGCCATAGATATATTAACGGAAAAATTACGGCAGGTGAGCTTGGGTTTATTACGAGATTTCCCCACATTGCGGGAAAGCTCGGGGAGGCTGTAACAGATGCGCTGAGAGCTATGAGACTTAAGGCCAGAGGGTATTCGGTTTCGGTTCTCGAGCTGACAGACCCCGAAAATACTCCTAAAAACACCCTTATCAGGGCTACGAAAAACGAAAAAATGAGTCAGGCGGCAAGGGATAATGCTGAGGCTGAATACAAGGCTGCCCTGCGATTTATCCTTGGAGAAGGTGCTGACTCATATCTTGAGGATATACTGAAATGATTTATTACACAGACTGCGACCTTGAGACGGAGAGGGTTGGCGCGGCTCTTGCAGATATGCTGGAGCGCGACGGCGTGCGCCGTGGGTTTATCGCTATGCGAGGCGAGATGGGTGTGGGAAAAACCGCATTTACCAGAGGCTTTGCCTCCCATTTCGGCATCAAGGGCGTAAAAAGTCCGACCTACACCGTTGTAAACGAATACTCGGGGCGCGCGCGAATATATCACTTCGATATGTACCGCATTACCGACGGTGACGACCTCTACTCCATAGGCTACGACGATTACGTTGATAGCGAGGGATATATTATTGCGGAGTGGTCGGAGAATATTGAAGATTTCATACCCGAGGGGGCTATCTACGTGACTATTTCCCGTATGCCCGAGGGTGACACGAAAAGAAAAATCGAGATTGAATACGGCAGACGGGCGTAAGGGATTTCGCTTATTTTTTGGAGCTTTGCAAATTTTGAATTAACTCCGACGTATTTACATAAATTATAGGCGAATTTATACTGCGCCTTGGGACTTAAATACTTTAATTTTTTGTGCGGCTTCTTTGCTAATAGGCTTTCGCTTATTCTGGGAGCTTAACGAGGAGAATTTTGAAATGATAACTCTCGGACTTGAAGGGGCGGCAAAGCTCGCCTCGGTTGCCGTATGTGACGGCGAAAGAGTTCTTTCACATTTTACAATAGACAACGGACTGACACAGAGTGAGCTGCTTTTGCCTATGGCGGAGGATATGCTGAAATCTCTGAAGCTTGGCTTCGAGGATATCGAGCTTTACGCTGTGGCGACGGGTCCCGGCTCCTTCACGGGAGTGAGAATAGGGGTGTCGCTGGTCAAGGGGCTTGCCTTCGGCAAGAATATCCCCTGCGTTGACGTTTCTACCCTTGAGGCTCTGGCTGAAAATGCCAGGGGCCTGTCCGGCGTGATAGTTCCCTGCATGGACGCAAGGCGCGGTCAGGTTTATAACGCGCTGTTCACCTCCGAGGGCGGTGAGCTGCACCGTCGGACCGAGGATAGAGCAATTGCTCTGTCGGAGCTTGCAGAGGAGCTGTCTCAATACGGTGACAGGAAAATCTATATCGTCGGCGACGGCTATAACGTAGCAAAAAAGGCTCTCACGGCGGCAGGAATTGTATGCGAGGATACGCCCGAGTTACTTATTGGCGCAAGCGGTGCTTCGGTAGCGAGGGTCGGCATACGCAAATACGGGGACGGTATTTATTTAAGCGACAGCGAGCTTTCCCCAACCTACTTACGGCTTCCTCAGGCAGAGCGCGAGAGACTTGAAAGAGAAAAGGAGAAAAACAAATGAAAAAGATAATTTACATTGGCGCGGACAGCGCAGGCTACGCCCTTAAGGGCGAGGTGATAAATCACCTCGTCGAGCTTGGATATACGGTAAAGGATATGGGCTGTGACTCTGTCGCCTCCTGCCACTACCCCGAGTTTGCGGCGCGTGTGTGCGAGTGTGTACAGGGTGACCTTGAAGGCTCCTACGGTATCCTTATTTGCGGTACGGGTATAGGAATGTCAATGTCCGCAAACAAGCATAGGGGTATTCGCGCAGCGCTCTGCTCCGACACCTATTCCGCAAGAATGACAAGATGCCACAACGACGCTAACGTTCTGTGTATGGGAGCGAGGGTTATCGGCTCCTGTCTTGCTATGGATATAGTGGACTCGTTCCTTGGTGCCGAATACGAGGGCGGCAGGCACGCAATACGTGTCGGTATGATTATGGGATTTGAGAACAAATAAGGTTTTAGCTATTTAAACTAAGGCAGAAAGCCTTGTTATAGCATCTCCGTTCGTGATACGGCACAGATGCTCCTCGACGTAATTCGAGGCGTCGGCTGACAGCTGCTCGCCAAATTCCGCAAGGCTCGCAAACTCGGGAAGCTCGTCACCCCTGCCATACTCCTCAACGGATAGTATATAAGAGCCTTGACCTACAAAAACGTCGCCCCTTGGCAAGACTGCTGAGGGGTGCTTTTTTATTGCTCTGACGGCACATAATAAATCCGCCTTATTCTCGAAGCGGTAGAGTCTTTTGCGCTTTGTCAGAAGGGTTATTCTGTCGGAGCCTGTGACAAGCTTTGCCGACTCCCTTGAAAGTATACCCAGCTTCGTTACGAACATCTCGCAGCCCGATTTCGTGGGGTAGAGCTGTATCAACACCTTGTCACCCGTGGGGTCGAAGCTCACCTTCCCTCTCGCAACCTCAAGTATGCTCCAAAGTGCGCGGCGCACCCTCGCCGTATCCTTAAGCGGCTCCGATACGTCCAGCTTATACCGCCTTACCTCCTCTTCGGTAAGGATAATTTTCAGTTTTGCTTCACCTATTAATAGAACCTCCAAGCTCCCTGCCCCATCTCTTTTTTATTTCCATTATACTGTATTTTTACTCTTTGTGCTACCTTGGGGTTTTGGGTGGGGTTCCTTTTATTTCCTTTTTTCTGCGTTTCCTTCCTTTATTATTTTCTTTGTGTAAATTTTTCCTTTTGGGTTGATTTTTCTTTTCAGATGTGATAAAATATGCCTTGCCGATAAATCGGCGAGGGTGAGTTCGAGACCTTCCTCATCCTGCTTGCTTTTTAAGCTGTGCAGAATACTCTGATTATCCGACGGCTTAACGCGGGCGAAAAAACAAAACTAAAGGAGAAGAAAAATGAAAAAAAGGAATTCGGCAATCTATCTGTCAAGAGGTGGATTAATTGCGGCGCTGTACGTCGTTATAACCTGGGTTTGCTCCCTTATGGGGCTTTCAAGCGGCGTGATACAGTTCAGGTTCTCGGAGGCATTGTGCATACTTCCCGTATTCATGCCCGAGGCTGTGCCTGCGCTTTTTGTCGGCTGCTTTATCTCGAACATTATTTCGGGCGGGCTTATCTGGGACGTAATCTTCGGCAGTGTGGCAACACTTATAGGCGCTATTGGCGCGAGGGCTATGCGGAAGCTGCCCTGTCGGCTTATGTGGCTTGCGACCTTGCCTACCGTGTTATCTAACGCTGTGATTATTCCCTTCGTGCTGATTTACACCTACGGAGCCCGTGAGGCGTGGTGGTTTATTTCCGTCACCGTTGCCATAGGAGAGCTTATATGCGCTACAGTCGGAGGATATTTACTCTATCGGTTGCTTAATCGGTCCTCCTTCATTTCGGGACTGAAGCCCTAAAGCTAAAGTATATTTTTAAGTGAACAAAAAAGAGTATTTTAAGCGAATAGAAAAGATTGCTTTAAGCAAATAGAAAAGAGTACTTTAGGCAAATAGAAAAGAGTACTTTAGGCAAATAGAAAAGAGTACTTTAGGCAAATAGAAAAGAGAGAACACAGTGAAGTGTTCTCTCTTGCTTTTTTAGGGTCGCAAAGCTTTATATACTTTAGTATCAGTTCTCTGCGAGCCAAGCCTCGGCACTTTTCTTGGACATACGCTTTATATCTTCCTTTGGCTGCTTCGAGTCCTCGCCGCCGTTGACGTAGAGGAAGTAGCTGCCGTCCTCGGTGACGTAGAGGGTTTCCTCGTAGCCTGCAGGGTCACCGTAGTAGCCGTAGGTGTTCTTTTTAATTATAGTGGAGGTTGCGGTATCGTATTCTTTCTTTGCTATTATCTTTTTCATTTTCTTTACCTTATAAATTTATTGATTTGATTAATGCTATTTTTTGCAGATAGGGGGATAGTTATTCCCGAAATATGCAAAATTATCCTTTATAGTCGGGGGCGATATAAATGCGCGCGCCCTCGGCATCGCACGGAGCCTCGCCTGCGTCGGGCTTCTCGGTGAGCTTTACGTTCTCGAGGTACAGCCCGTCTACCGAGTCGGTTGCCATACATACTCTTGCGGTCATAGTTATATCCTTGAAATGAAGGTTCTCCATAATTCCGCCCGGGAGATTCTCAAGAGTTATACCCGACTGCACGTCGTCGGCGACAATATTCTCAAAGGAGATATTGCGAACGACGGGCATATACTTGCCCGGCTCCTTAGGGTCGTCGCAAGCCTCGCAGCTGTAGCGGTAGGAGATGTTGATGCCTCGCATACCCTTCTTCATATGAAGATTTCTGCAGTCCATATTCTCTACAACGCCGCCTCTGCCGTCCTTGGACTTAATGCGAACGCAGTTGGCGTTGTGGGAAAACTCACAGTCCTCGGCAAGAATATTTCTGACAGATGCCGACATCTCGCTGCCAACGACGATGCCGCCGCTGGTAGAGGGTCCGAGAGAGCGACAACGGCGGATTACGACGTTCTCGCAGGGGATTCCCACCTCCCAGGCATCCTCGTTTCTTCCAGCCTTCAGGCAGTACATATCGTCACCTGTGGTAACTACGGTGCAATCCTCAACCAAGGCGCAGTTGCAACTCTCGATATTTACACCGTCGGTGTTGGGGGAGACGGTGGGGTTCTCGATTTTGACACCGCGGACTATGACGTCCTCACACCATACGGGGTGAACGGTCCAACAGGGAGAATTTATAAGGGTGATACCCTCGATAAGCACGTTCTTAGAGGAGAGAATCTGTAAGAACATAGGGCGCAGACCGTACTCGGGAGTACCGAAGCGGCGTTCCTCAACGGGAAGCTCGCCCGAGTAGAGAATATCACGGGCGGTGAGATTTTTCGCCCAAGCCCACCAATACTCGCCGTTGCCGTCCAGCACGCCCTCGCCCGTTACGGCTACGTTGCAAAGCTCGTTACCGTAGATAAGGGGGGAGTAGTTATAGCAGCGAATTCCCTCGTAGACGGTATATACCACGGGGAGATACTGCTTGTGGTCGGCGGCGAAGGTGACGTGGGAGCCCTTCGCAAAGTGGAGATTAATATTGCTCTTAAGATGTATCTGTCCCGTGAGCCAATTGCCCTCGGGAATAACGACGGTTCCGCCGCCCTTCTCCGATACGTGGGCTATGGCAGCCGCAATAGCGGAGGTTATAAGCTCGCCCTCCTTCGCGCCAAAGTCGCGAACGTCGGCGGTGAGAGGAGGAAAGACGGGGTCTGTCGGTAAAGGAAATTCCTTAAAAAACATAGTTATATCCTTTCGGTGTCTTTTATTTCTTCTTTATTCTACCACACATTGCGTTCGATTTCAATACGAAAAAGTAATTTATAATAATATTTTAAGGGTAATTTATAAAATTTATAAAAATATATTATTATTTGCGCAGGGTTCGACGGAAGGCGCGGACGAATAGTGCTATAATCTCATATAATGGTATAAAAATGCCGACTCAGTCGGCGCGAAAACGGAGAAAGATTATGCACATACATACGGTTAAGCCCGAGGAGAGGGTTGCGGATATTGCGAAGGAATACGGAGTTAATGAGGATATCCTCCGCAGAAATAACGAGCTTTATGACGGAGAGTGCGCTGTGGGAGAGGAGCTGCTTATACTGACGCCTACCAGAACCTACACCGTAAGACGGGGTGACAGCGCGGAGAGGCTGGCTTTAAGGTTCGGGGTAAGGCGAAGGGATATGGCGGCGATGAATCCCCAGATTGAGTACGAGGGGCTGGTGCCCGGGCAGACTTTAGCCTTACGGTACGGCGAAAGAAGCTACGGTATGGCGGCAGCCAACGGCTACTATTACAGTGGCTGCAGTCCCGAGCAGCTGAAAAGGAGACTTCCCTACCTCACCTACGTTACCGTTTCCTGCTCTGTGGCAGAGGGGGACGGGTTAAAAATGCTCTTTGACGGCAGAGATGCCGTTGGGCTTGCAAGGTCGGCGGACAGAATTCCCCTGCTTCGGGTATATCTGAGAGCCGAGGAGGAAAAGGATACCGAAAAGCGAGGGGCTCTTATGGATAAAATGATATCGGCGGCTATCTCGGGAGGCTATAAGGGTATAACGCTCGGGGGCTGCGAGGTGGACGAGAGCTTTCTTGTGGAGCTTAGGAAGAGGCTTTTGGGCTGTGACCTTATTTTGCTGACGGAGGTAAGCGAGGAGTCGCCCTTCTACCTTTCGGAATATGCCGACGGAAGTATACTTACCGTAGGTAAGTACAGCGAGCCCGAGAGAAGCTACTCGGAGTACGAGGGCAAGGCGTATTCAAAATATGCAGGTGAGTCCGAGGGGTCGAAAACCTTCGTGGAGCTGCCTAGTCTCGCCTCGGTGGCGGGGGGATATATTCCTCTCTCCGAGGCACTCTCTCGGGCAAGGCGCGGCGGCTGTGAGATACAAGGCAACACCGACTCCCTTTATTCCTCCTTCGAGCATAAGCGGCGAGGAAAGCACAGCTTTCCTTCGCTGAAAAATATAAAAGCCACACTCGACTGCGTACACGAGTATGGCTATATGGGAATAAGCTTTGATATTATGCGCACACCGCTTAGCTACCTTATGATGTATAACGCGCTGTTCGGAACCTCGACTTATACGAATATATACAATGCTTCGCATTGAAGGTTTAAGTGACTATGCTTTGATGCCGAAAAACCGCAGGGCGTTCGCCTCGGTGACACGGGCGCACTCCTCCTCTGTTATGCCGTGTATTTCGGCGAGGGTGCGGTTGGTGTAAACGAGGTTGCCCGAATGGTTAAGGGTGCCTCTTATGGGGTGGGGTGCAAGATAGGGGCAGTCGGTTTCTATGAGGGTTCTGTCAAGAGGTATACGGGCGGCAACCTCACGGGGCTTTCTCGCATTGGTGAAGGTTAAGGTTCCCGAGAAGGATATCATATATCCAAGACGAACAAGCTCCTCTGCCATCTCGGGCGAACCCGAAAAGCTATGAAGGACGCCCTTTACCTTTGGGTAGCGGCGGATTACCTCCATAATATCCCCGTGGGCTTCCCTATCGTGAATACAAATCGGGATATTCAGCTCCTCGGCAAGCTGCATTTGCGCCTCGAAGTAGCGCATCTGTCGCGGCTTGTCGGTATCGGGATAGTGGTAATCAAGTCCTATCTCTCCAAGGCATACGCATTTGCTCGCAGGGTCAAGGATAAGCTGACGTATGCGGTCAAGCTCGGTGTTTATATCCGAGAGGAAGCGCGTGTCGGAGGGGTGAATACCAACTGCGGTATACATTCCCTCGAACCGCCTCGCCTGGGCTATTGCTTGCTCCGAGGTTTCGTGAGAGGTTCCTACGTTAATAATCTACGACACAGAGTCACAAAGAAGGGCGTCGATAAGCTTATCGACGCCCTCTACACATTCTTCAGCGAATCTCTCGTCGTAGTAGTGAGCGTGAGAATCGAAATATTTCATCAGCGTACACGGTCTCCGTTTCTTGCCGCAGGGTCAAGGAATACCACCTTAACGTCCTCCTCGCCGGAGGCGAGTATCATACCGTAGCTGTCCACGCCGCAAAGCTTGGCAGGCTTAAGGTTGGTCACGAGAATAACCTTCTTGCCGATAAGCTCGTCGGGTGTGTAGAATTTAGCGATACCCGAAACGACCTGACGGCGCTCGTAGCCAAGGTCAACCTGAAGCTTCAGAAGCTTTTTCGCCTTGGGAACAGGCTCGCACTCAAGAATCTCGGCAACGCGAAGCTCAATTGCACCGAAGGCATCAATGCCAATCTCAGCCTCGTGCTCGGGCTCCTCCATAGGCTTCTTGGCTGCAAGGGCTGCCTCTGCCTCAAGTCTTGCCTTCTCCATTTCCTCGAGGAACTTCTTCTCGTCAATTCTGGCAAAGAGGGTGAACGCCTCACCGAGAGGCTTCCCTGCTTCAAGACTGCCGAAGGCTACGGTGTCGAAGCCGCGCTTATCGGTGCCAAGCTGGGAGAAGATATTCTCCGCCGTGGTGGGAATATAGGGGGTAAGAAGAACCGCGCCTATTCTTATGGTTTCAAGAAGGTTGTAGATGACCGTTGCAAGACGGGGCTTGTCCTCCTCGGATTTAGCAAGCACCCAGGGCATAGTCTCGTCAATATACTTATTGGCGCGACGGAGCATAGTGAATATCTCGTCAAGAGAGTCGGCTACGTGGTATTCGCTCATAAGCTTCACCGACTGGGTAACGCCCTTCTCTACTGCCGCAATAAGCTCGCTGTCAATATCTGCAGGGCACGTGGGCGCGGGAACTTGGCCGCCAAAGTATTTTTTAGTCATGGCGTGGGTACGGCTCACAAGGTTGCCGAGGTTGTTGGCAAGGTCGTTATTGTATCTTGAAATTACGCTCTCGTAGGTAATAGAGCCGTCGGAGCCGTAGGGCATCTCGGAGAGTGCGTAGTAGCGGACTGCGTCAACGCCGAAGGTTTCGGCAAGCTCGTCGGCATATACTACGTTGCCCTTGGACTTGGACATTTTGTCGTTACCGAAGTTGAACCAGGGGTGACCGAACACCTTCTTCGGCAGAGGAAGCTCCAGAGCCATAAGGAAGATAGGCCAATAGATGGTGTGGAAGCGGAGGATATCCTTACCGATAATATGAACGTCGGCAGGCCAATATCTCTTGAACTTCTCCGACTGCTCCTCGAAGGATTTATCGGGGTCATAGCCCAGGGCGGTTATATAATTGGTAAGAGCGTCGAGCCATACGTAGACTACGTGCTTTGGGTCAAAGTCAACGGGAATACCCCACTTGAATGAGGTTCTGGAAACGCAGAGGTCCTGGAGTCCTGCCTTAAGGAAGTTGTTCACCATCTCCTTTTTGCGGCTTTCGGGCTCTATGAACTCGGGGTTGTCCTCTATGTGCTTGATAAGGCGGTCAGCGTACTTAGACATTCTGAAGAAGTATGCCTCCTCCCTAGCCTGGGAGACCTCTCTGCCGCAGTCGGGGCATTTGCCGTCTGCCGCCTGGGTGGCGGTGAAGAAGGACTCGCAGGGGGTGCAATACCAGCCCTCGTAGAAGCCCTTGTATATATCGCCCTTATCGTAGAATTTCTTGAATATTTTCTTGACGGCGTCGGTGTGGTAGCCGTCGGTGGTGCGGATAAAGTGGTCGTAGCTTGTACCCATAAGGTCCCAAATCTTCTTGATTTCTCCCGCTACTCCGTCAACGTATGCCTGGGGGGTGATGCCAGCCTCGCCTGCAAGGGTCTCTAGTTTCTGACCGTGCTCGTCGGTGCCTGTGCAGAAGAACACGTCCTTGCCCATACTGCGCTGAAATCTGGCAAAGGCATCTGCCATAATAATTTCATAGGTGTTGCCGAAGTGGGGCTTCCTTGACGCGTAGGCAATAGCTGTGGTGAGATAAAATTTTTCCATATCTTTTCTCCTTTGATTATGCGAGCTAATGGAACCCGCATATATTCCTATTTTAATATTTTAGCACAAAGGGTTCAAAAAAACAATAGATTTTAGAAATTATTTCTTGTACTGTCAAAGGTTTACCTTGACTTTTAAATTAAATGATGGTAAAATATATGGTGGTAAACTATTGAAAGGCGGTGGCGATATGAGAGAATACTTCAAAAGACTGCTCGGCAATGCCGAGACAAAGACGCGTATCGGTACCGCAATAGATAACGGCAGAATGCCCCACGCCTTCCTCTTAACGGGAGCTGACGGCTCGGGTAAGCGAATGCTGGCAACCGAGATTGCAACCGCGCTGAACTGCGAAGGGCGAGGTGAGGTCGGCTCTCCTCTACCCTGCGGTGTATGCAACAGCTGCAGGAGAATTTACGAGGGGAACTTCACAGACGTAAAGATACTTGAAAAGCCCAAGGACAGAGCTACCATAGGCGTTGAGCCTATAAAGCTTCTGCGAGAGGATATGTTCCTCTCTGCATCGGAGTCGGACTACAAGGTGTACGTTATAGACAACGCGGAGCTTATGACTCCCGAGGCGCAAAACGCTCTGCTTAAGGTGCTGGAGGAGCCGCCTCTCGGAGTGGTGATAATACTGCTCTCCACCGAGGGTGACAAAATCCTTACCACAATCAAAAGCCGAGTGCAGCACGTGGCACTCTCCCGCTTCGGCGAGGGGGAGATGCGAGAGTATCTGCTTAGCAAAAGCGAGGAGGCGCGTCGGCTCAGCCGCGAGGCACCGGATAAGCTCGAGGCAATAATTATGAGCGCTGACGGCAGGCTCGGTCAGGCAGAGGCGCTGATGAATAAGAAGCTCTCCGATGCCTGCGAGAGCGGAAGAGAGACGGTGCTTGAAATTCTGCGCGCCCTAAGGCGCGGCGGCAGCTACGCGACTCTCTACTCCGCGATGTCGGATTTACCTCAAAAAAGAGCAGAGCTTGTGGGAGCCTTAGAGCTTATTATCACGGCTATACGGGATATGATTTTAGCAAAGCACTCCGAGGGTAGACTTCTTTTCTTCACCTCAAGAGAAGAATGTCAAAGGCTTGGAGAGGAGATAGGAGTAAGAAGGCTTATGGATATATACGACGCCGTAGCCGAGGCACATTCCTACTGTCAAAGAAATGCTAACGTATCAAACCTCATTTCCAACCTTACGGCGAAAATCAAGCCCGTACAAAACGCAAGAAAGGACATATAAAATATGGCAGAAATAGAAAAAGTAGACCAGCCTAAAGCAGAAGAGCTTACCGAGGTGGTGGGCATAAGCTTCCGCGAGGCAGGAAAAATATATTACTTTGCACCCGGCAAGGAGAGCTTCTCCGTGGGTGATAACGTAATAGTTGAAACGGCGCGAGGCGTTGAGTTTGGAACTGTGAAGCTTGGGAACAAAAAGGTTCCCTCCTCCGAGCTTGTTTCTCCCCTTAAGCCTGTTATGAGGAGAGCTACGGCCGAGGACCGCGCGAAAAACGAGAAGAACAGACAGCTTGAGCTTGAAGCCGGTGAGATATGCAAAAAGAAAATTGATGCCCACGGCTTGGGTATGAACCTTACGGGCGTGGAATACACCTTCGATAACTCCAAGCTTATCTTTTACTTCACCTGCGAGTCGAGGGTTGACTTCCGCGAGCTTGTTAAGGATTTGGCTTCAACCTTCCGCACAAGAATTGAGCTTCGCCAGATTGGTATAAGAGACGAGGCGAAGATGATGGGAGGTCTCGGTGTTTGCGGACGTAAGTTCTGCTGTGCTAATTTCCTCTCCGATTTCGTTCAGGTTTCTATTAAAATGGCTAAGGAGCAGAACTTCTCTCTTAACTCTGCGAAGGTGTCGGGTGCTTGCGGCAGGCTTATGTGCTGCTTGCGCTACGAGCATGAGGTGTACGAGGAGGCACTTAAGAAAACTCCTCCCGTCGGCTCAATAGTTATGACAAAGGACGGTCAGGGCACTGTAACCGAGACTCGCCCTCTCTACGAGGAGATTAAGGTCAGAGTTACAGAGAAGGATAAGGATATAGTAAAGGTATTCAAGTGCCGCGACGTAAAGGTTATCTCGAGAAAGAGGTCTCAGGAGAGCCCCTCCGACGAGTCCGACGAGCTTCCCGCAGAGGATTGAGATTTGACAGTCGGCCAATTTTTATTGTCCGTCGGGGACTGTAAACGGTGAGATATCCCCTGCAATGTCAAGGGAGTTGCTTTCGGGCAGTATACAGACGTAGCTGTCGCTATGAGGATATTCGGACATTCCTTGTACGGTTTATTTATAAGGCTCAAAAATCGGTATTATAACCAAATTGGTAAGGAATTATACTTTTTTTTGAAAATGACTTGATTTTTTCCTAAGTTGTGCTAAAATATAAGTAGCAACAAAATTTAATGGAGGATACTAAAGTGGCATACAAGATTTCAGATGAGTGCATCAGCTGCGGCGCTTGCGCTGACGGCTGCCCTGTAGGTTGCATTTCTGAGGGCGACGGCAAGTACGTTATCAATGCTGATGAGTGCATCAGCTGCGGCGCTTGTGCAGATGCATGCCCCGTAGGCGCACCCGCTGAGGAGTAATTCCTTTAGGGAACATAAAATTTTAGGGAGTGTGTGATAGCATTTTTGCCGCACACTCCTTAATTTTAGGCTAAGGACAGAATATGGAAAGATGCGATTTCGTTAACGATTCACTTAAGCTTATACAGAATACCGAGGGGCTGACCTTCGGTACGGACGCCCTGCTCCTTGCAGGCTACGTATCCTCAAAATACGGGCGAGGTCTGGAGATAGGCTCGGGCAGCGGAATAATTTCTATGCTGCTTTTAAGCCGCGGGAAGCTTCAGAGCGCCGTGGCTCTGGAGGTACAGAGGACTTACGCCGAGCTTACCGAGAGAAACGCCGCCTTAAACGGACTTTCGGACAGGCTTTCTGCCGTGTGCGCCGACGTAAGAGAGTATAGGTCGGAGGGTGAATTTGACCTTGTATACACAAATCCCCCTTATATGAAGGTGGGCGGCGGAAAGAGCTGCGATACGGATTACAAGAATATAGCGAGGCACGAGGTGTTCGGAGATATCGGGGACTTCTGCCAGAGCGCGAAAAGGCTCATAAGGTTCGGCGGCAGCTTTGCCGCAGTTTACAGACCCGACAGGCTGACCGACCTTATTTACGAGATGCGTCTGGCGGATATTGAGCCAAAAAGAATGACTCTCGTTTTCGCTGACTGCACGTCGGAGCCGTCTATGGCTTTGATTGAGGGCAGACGGGGCGGCAGGTGCGGAATGTACGTAACTCCTCCCTTCATTATATATAAAGACAGCTCTCACAGAGAATATTCGGAGGATATGGACTACGTTATGAATAATGGCTCCTTCCCCGAGATATACAAAAGGAGATAGCTATGGAAGAGAAAAATAAGGTTGTAGGCTCTACGCTCTACCTTGTAGGTACGCCCATCGGCAACCTTGCAGATATAACGGAGCGAGCGAAAAAGGTGCTTTCCGAGGTGGATTTCATTGCGGCTGAGGACACGAGAAATTCGGCAAAGCTCCTCTCTGCCCTCGGTATTCGCGGCGAGCTTATAAGCTACCACGACCACAACAGGCGCGAAGCCGGTAAAAGGATTGTGGGAAGGCTTCTTTCGGGTGAGTCCTGCGCTCTTATAACAGATGCGGGAATGCCGGCTATAAGCGACCCCGGTGAGGATATTGTCCGCGAATGTGCCGAGGCGGGTATTACGGTTTCGGTGGTTCCCGGTCCCTGCGCGGCGGTGTCTGCTCTGGCGCTGTCGGGACTTCCCACAGCAAGGTTCTCCTTCGAGGGCTTTCTGCCCGTTCAGAGAGGAGAAAGAGCGAAAAGGCTCTCCGAGGTTCGCGAAGAGAGGCGCACTATGATATTCTACGAGGCACCTCACAAGCTCCGCGTAACCCTCGAGGATATGAGGGCTACCTTTGGCGGAGAGAGAAGGATTTCTCTGTGCCGCGAAATGACAAAGCTAAACGAGGAGGCGGAAAGGCTGACTCTTGACGGCGCTGTGGAGAGATACTCCGAAAAGGAGCCTCGGGGCGAGTACGTGCTGGTGGTCGAGGGCTTCACGGGCGCGGTGAGCTGTGAGGAGACGGAAAGGCTCACTGCCCTTTCGCCCGAGGAGCATATTGCTTACTACGAGGCTGAGGGACTTAGCAGAATGGACGCCACAAAGCGCGCTGCAAAGGATCGCGGTATGTCTAAGTCGGAGCTGTATAAGCTTGTAAACGTTTAATTTATTTGACGGGCGAGGGCGCATATTTTGTGCCTTTGCCCTTCTTTTGTCAAGGGTCATTCTAGTATGGCGGATTAACTTGATTAGCGAGGTAATAATTTTAATAATAGAGTACATTTTTAAGCTATTTTACAAATACTTGTTCATTTTTACATTGACAGCAGAGGAAAGCTATGGTAACATAGAGTTAAAAGGCGTAGTAAAAGACTGTGGTAACGCAGAGCTTGGAAACGGTGTAAATACTACGGTAAGTAGAGTTTAAAAGGAGAAGGTAATGAAAAGGACTTTCGAATTTACAAGAGCGACAGGCGGGGTTCTTCGGGAATATTTCGACGGCAACACCTGGCAGCTTGAATATACCGAGGGGGAAACTAGGAGAATACTCCCGATGTACTCCCCGTGGGAGAAGGAAAAGGAGGCTGTAAAGCCCTACCTTGGGCACACCTTGAAAGAGGTGCAGGACTCGGGAAGAGATATCCTCGGCGAGGAGCTTATGGCAAATGGCGAGGTGCAGTACTCCGACGTTTTAGGCGTTCTGCCAAAGATACGTGAGAGTGCCTATTGCTTTATCGGCGCGCCTGCCTCTCACGCCAATATGACCGTTGATACACGCGGTGCGGTTTACCGTCAGCTCTCGGGCAGAGATATCGGCGGCGAGGCTGCTCCCGACTACGAGCCGTGGGTTGATATTCCCAAGATTTCGGGTGTTATTCCGAGGCAGATTATGCTTGCTGAGGAGATGCCCTTGCTTATAAACGTGTACGATATCGGGGAGGAGATTGTCGAGATTATCTATTTTATCGAGCCTGGAGACAGCGGCAGAGACCCTATTCTCTGGATAAGACAAAAGACGTACTGTAAGGATAAGCCCGAGGAGCCGACCTACAAATACAACTCTATTGAGCTTGTTTACGAGCTGCCGAATACTCCCTTCGTTTCCGACACCTTCGACGAGGACCAAGTTATAATTGAGCATCAAAAGTATGCGTCGGACGAAACGGTAATAGAAGCCCTTGCGGACACGGTTGCCTTCTGGGTTAAGTTCTCCGAGGGAGGCGCCGTCCTTGCCCTGCCCGAAAGGAGACTTGAGACGGCGGCGCGAGGAAATATGGCTGCGGCAGCGGTTACCTGCACTGCAGACAGACCCCACTACGGACACAAGTATTACGGTAAGGAAATACACGACAACTTCCCGCCAAACTATATCTGGCTTATTGAGACCGCCTGTATTATGGGTCGCGGGAGCTTTGCAAAACGCGTCTATTTACATCTTCTGAATTACGCTACCACGGACGAGGGACGTATCGTTTACCGCCAGGGTCGCGCCCTTAATCACGGCGCATCGGCAACGGAGTACGGGTGCTTACTTTTCCTCTCCGACAGATATTTCGAAAAGCTCGGGGTCGGAAGCCTTTGCGAGGGGGAAATATCCAAGCTTCTCGGAATGGGTAATATTATACTCAAGGCGGCTGTAAGTTGCCCTGAGTTCGGCGGCAGAGTCCTTATAAAAATGTGCGCCGAGGCTGATACTAACAACCGTATTCACGTTTACTTAAACAACAACCTTTGGGCTGTAAGGGGACTTCGCGCTCTGGCCAATATCCTCGCAAGGCTCGGAGTTGAAAATAGCAATAAATATTCGGATATGGCAGATATCTTATGGCAGAATGTTAAGGAGTTGCTGGATGAATACTCTGTAAAGGACGAACGCTTCGGCTCTCTTCCTCCCTTCAGATTCGGCTATACCGCGACTCCTCACACCCTCTCCTACTGCAAGGACACCTTTGCGCCTCTCACCGAGGAGGAGCTTAAGGAATACCTTACGGCAAGTGTGTCGCGAGGCGACGAAAAGTCGGAGGGTCAGGACGTAACGGAGAATTGCTACGCAAACTACAGATACTACCCCGAGGCTCTCTCCGCGATGCTTTTACCCGAGGAGCTTGCTGACGGCGCCGAGTCTTTACGCGAGGCTCTTGGCGGTGAGATTATGGGTATGACTCGCTTCCGTGATTGGGTTGATAACTGGCCCGTTCTGCATCACGCGAGATTCCTTATTGAGACGGGAAGGATAGACAAATATCTCCTTCTTCTCTACTCTCACACAGAGCTGCACGGAAACAGAGAGAGGCTCTGCTACTACGAGCAGATTAAGCTTTTCGGTAAGGTGAGCGCACACGATTGCCTGCCCTCTCTGCTTACTACTCCCTGTATGGTGGGCTGGATGTTCGCCTATGAGCCGATGTGCGGCGGTCTTTCACTGCTTTCGGCACTTCCTAAGGACTGGTACTATAAGCCCTTCCGCGCTGAGAAAATCGGTTATTCGGGCGGCGAGGTCAGTATTTGCTCCGACGGTGATGTAATTACGGTTAGCTTCTCTTCGGGCTCACCCGAGGGTGCGGAGCTTGTGTATCGCGCTTTAGATACTGTTGCTCCCGAGGATATTCTGCTCGGCGGTGAGGCGATTTCCGAAATTCGCGGAAACAGACTTGTGATTAAGGGCGGTGTTTCCTCATTCAAGCTAAAAATTAAATAATTTTTTCGGCTACTTAGCGTGATACTCCCGGAGGAGCATCACGCAGTTAAATCCGTCCTTGACGGATGAAATCCACCTTTAAGGTGGATGAAATCGCTAACGCGATGAAATCCTGCTTCGCAGGGGTGAAGTTAGACGGATTTGATTTTGCCCAAGACGTGTCTTGGATTTCACCTGAACAAAGTGAAGATTTTACCTGAACAAAGTGAAGATTTCATCTGAACAAAGTGAAGATTTCATCGTTGCGCGCAACGATTTCATTAAACAGGCAAAAAAGAGATAACATTTCGGTACTAATCGATTTGTTATCTCTTTCTGCTTGTAAGGGGTTCCCCGAAGCGAAGTATGAGCTTTGGGGGTTCGCGTATTGGGGTT
>JAFUPM010000005.1 GCA_017481225.1 Clostridia bacterium | reverse complement strand
CTACGTTAAGCTCGCCCCAAGGGCAGTTAGCTGCGTCCTTCTCTGCGTAGATCTTAATAGTCTTGCCGCAAACGGTGATGCTGTTCTCCTCCTCGTTAACGGAAACGGTGTCAGCGTGCTCGTACTTGCCCTGTGCGGTGTCGTACTTAAGAAGGTGAGCGAGCATCTTCGCGCTGGTGAGGTCGTTGATAGCTACAATCTCGTAGCCCTCTGCGCCAAACATCTGTCTGAATGCAAGACGTCCGATACGGCCAAAGCCGTTGATAGCAACCTTTACATTTGCCATTTTGAAAATCCTCCAAAATATAAAAATTTTTATAAACTTAGTTATGGTGAGTCCCTTTTTCACCATTCTACATTATAGCACAAAGATTTTAATTATACAATAGGTTTGCTAAAATTTTATCAAATTTGTTAAGGTTTATACATTACGGGCTTTCAGGTTTTTTATTTTTGTCTATTTTTTAACAATTTTCCCATCGGGGCAAGTTTTTTTCGTTATGGGGTTGATTTGCCGACGGGTTTGTGCTATACTACACCTAGAGGAGCAGCTGCTCCTTCGCTATAGGCGGCGAGCCTTTAGCAAAAAACTATAACTTGTGCTAAACAGAGTAGGAGAATATGCGTTCAGTGCCGAGTGGACGGGGAGTTGTCACGCGGACGAATGGCGGTGCGCCGCCTGCGATATATCCTCCGCATCCCACTGTTACCGAGGTAATACTGCGCGAGCCTTCGCGCGACTTCAAGAATACCCCCTGGTACAGAAGATGTAGTCTGTAGAGGAGGTGTTTTTTGTTTTGAAAAAAGGAATTTTGACACTAAAGCTTACGGTAGCTCTCTCTATGCTTTCGGCTATCAGCATTATTGCGGGAAAGTATCTTGCAATATCCGGAGGTGAGGTGCTGAGGTTCAGCCTTGAAAATTTGCCGATAATTTTCGCCGGGGTTGCATTTGGTCCTTTGGCGGGCGCTCTCGTGGGGGCTGTTGCCGACCTTGTAGGCTGCCTGCTGGTGGGGTACGCCATAAACCCCATAGTAACTCTCGGAGCTGTGGTTATCGGCACTTTGGCGGGGGGCGTGTGGAGAATTTGCAAAAAATCTTCACTTTCTCTTTGGCTGTGCTGTGCTTTGAGCGTGGGTATTTCTCACCTTGTAGGCTCGGTGATAATCAAGACATTCGGGCTCTCGGTTTACTACGATATGAGCTTCGAGGTGCTGCTGCTTTGGAGGCTTTTGAATTACGTTATTATAGGGTGTCTTGACGGCGCTATACTCTTTGGACTTATGAGAAGCAAGCTGATACGGGAGGAGATTAGCTCTATTGTCGGCACGAGGGGAGAGAGAAGATGAATTACGAAGAAGCTTTAAGCTATATACACGGCAGCTCCGGTGTTTTCTGCAAGCCTGGACTTGAGAGAATAGGTGAGCTGTGCTGTGCTTTGGGAAATCCCCAGGACGGTATGAAATTCATACACGTGGCAGGTACTAACGGCAAGGGCTCCACCTCGGCAATGCTAGCGAATATACTCAAAGAGTCGGGATATAAAGTTGGACTATACACCTCTCCCTATATCTACAGATTTAACGAAAGAATACAAATAAACGGCGAGCCTATACCCGACACAACTCTTGCGGCTCTCACCGACAAAATCGCACCCGTCGTATCCGAAATGAAGGATAAGCCTACCGAGTTTGAGCTTATAACCGCCATAGCCTTTGAGCATTTTAAGCGGGAGACGTGTGACGTTATCGTCCTTGAGGTAGGTATGGGTGGCAGGTTTGATTCGACGAATATTATAAGGCGTCCCCTGCTCTCCGTCATAACAGGTATCGCCCTTGACCACGTAGCCTTTCTCGGGGATACCGTAGAAAAAATTGCCTTCGAGAAGGCGGGAATAATCAAGGATAATGCTCCCGTGCTATACGGCGGCTGTGACGAGGCGGCGCTCGGTGTTATAGGAAAAATTGCATCGGAGAGAGGCTCTACTCTTTATACCGTTGACCACAGTAAAATTCGGGACACGTCCCTTGGGCTATGCGGCGGAAGCTTCTCCTTTGGAGAGTGGAAGGACGTTAATCTATCTTTACTTGGCACGTATCAGTTTAAGAATGCGGCGGCTGTGCTTTCTGCCGTTGAGATTTTACGCAAAGGTGGCTTAAATATCGACACGGGTGCCGTGTATCGCGGTATCGAAGGCACAAAGTGGCGCGCAAGATTTGAAATAATACAGCGCGAGCCCACGGTTATTTTCGACGGAGCGCACAATGCCGAGGGGGTGGGTGTTGCCACAGAGAGCATCAAGAGCTATTACCCCTCGGGGCGTGTCGCAATTTTCAGCGGTGTGCTTCGGGACAAGGACTACAGAGCTATAGCTAAAAGCATATCCGAGGTGGCGGCGGTTGCCTTCACCGTTACGCCGAGCAATCCCAGAGCCTTATCAGCCGAAGAATATGCCGAGGTGCTGTCGGAGTACGGAGTTTCTGCGTTCCCCTGCGGCAGCGTTCGCGAGGCTATCGCTCGGGGGCTTCGGTATGCAACGGAGAAAGGCGTTCCTCTCTGCTGTCTTGGCTCACTCTACACCTACTCCGAGGTAATAGACGCTCTTGAAGGCTTGAAATAGCTCGAAAACCGGACACGTCCTTGGCTTTTTGACTTTTCATCTTTGCGATTAATCAGAGGCTTTTTCGGTTATAATTAGCTTGCTTATAGTGTTAACACTTCGGTATCAGTACATAGACTTTACACTGTGTATTACAAAACGAGGAGAAAAATTATGGGAGTTGCAATTAAAAAAATAACGGCTCTTGAGGTCCTTGACTCCAGGGGCAACCCAACGGTAAGAGCAACCGTAGAGCTTGAGTCGGGGGCTTCGGGAACGGCTACCGTACCCTCCGGCGCGTCCGTTGGAAAGTTTGAGGCTCACGAGTTGCGCGACGGGGATAAAAGCAGATACGGCGGTCTGGGTGTAAGTAAGGCTGTGGGGTCTGTTGAGAAAATTATCTCCCCTGCCCTCTGCGGTATGGATGCTACAAATCAAAGGGCGGTTGACCTTGCGATGTTAAGGCTTGACGGCACGAAAAATAAAAGCTCCCTTGGGGCTAATGCTATACTTGCCGTATCTATGGCAGTCTGCCGCGCTGCGGCGTCTGAGCTTGGTTTACCCCTCTACAGATACATCGGCGGCAGTATGAAGGCATCTCTCCCCACGCCTATGCTCAATATACTGAACGGCGGCGCACACGCTTCGAACAACCTTGAGATACAGGAATTTATGATAGTACCGCTTCTCGGAGATAGCTTCGGTGAAAAGATGAGAGTTGCCTCCGAGGTATATAAGAAGCTGGGCTCTATACTTCGTTCCAGAGGATATACCACCTCTGTTGGTGACGAGGGCGGTTATGCTCCGAGCCTTGAAAGCGACGAGGCGGCGCTCGAGCTGATTATCTCGGCTATCGAGGAGGCGGGCTACACAACGGACAACGTAAAGCTCGCCCTGGACGTTGCATCAAGCGGCTGGTATGAAAACGGCATCTACAGAATGTCGAAGTCCGGCAGGATATACTCTGCAGACGAGCTGACGGATTACTACGTAAGACTTGTGGAAAAATATCCTATAGTATCTATTGAGGACGGGCTTGGCGAGGAGGATTTCAGCTCCTGGAGAGAGCTTACCGACAGACTTGGCGGTGAGATAATGCTGGTGGGTGACGACCTGTTCGTGACAAACGAGGAGAGAGTAAGACGGGGTATTGACACAGGGGTTGCTAACTCCGTTCTCATAAAGCCGAACCAGATAGGTACGGTGACGGAGACCGCAGAGGTAATAGCTCTGGCTTCAAAGGAGGGCTACGGCACCATAGTCTCCCATAGGTCGGGTGACAGCGAGGATAGCTTTATTGCCGACCTTGCGGTCGGTATGGGTTCAGCCTACATCAAATCCGGCGCTCCCACAAGGAGCGAAAGACTTGCAAAATATAACAGACTGATTGAAATAGAAAAGGAGCTTGCGAGGGATAAATAATCCGATGTGTAAGTAATACCTGTAATGCTATTTCGTTCCAAGATGATTTAATTTTACCAATATATCAATAGCAAAACAAAATCCGTACAATTCAACTTTCGGCGAAATTGTACGGATTTTTCATATTATAGTTTACATTTTAGGCGTTTTGCTCCGATTTTGTATTCGATTTCATTTCTAAGGATTTGTAAGTTCTGTGATACACAAAGAAGGATATTCCCGTAGTAAGACAGTCGGATACAAGCTGTGTCCATACTATTCCGTAGAGACCGAATATGCTGTTCATTACAAACAGAAGAGGGATATTCACAAGTCCCTGGCGGAGAGAGGAAAGGAAGAGAGATTGCTTGCCAAGTCCCATAGCCTGGAAGGTGAAGCTCATCTGGAAATTAGTAATCATAAAGGGAACGGCAAGACACATAATCCTGAGGAAGTCGGCACTGTACTTTACTGTGGTTTCGTCACCGTTGAATATAGAAACCAAGGGGGTGGCGAAGGACTCGAAGGCAACGATACAAACCAAGGCGAAGCCAATTCCCGCAGCACGGGCGCAGTTTGTAAAGGCTCTCATCCTCTTATAATCTCCCGAAGCGTAGTTATACGCTACAAGAGGCATCATTCCCTGGCAAAGTCCCATTCCCACGTTCATAGGAAGCATATCTATCTTCTTCGCTATTCCGATAGCCGCGACGGGTACGTCCCCAAGCTCAGCTTCATACCCCGAGGCGAGATTGTTCATTACAATGCCTGAAAGGCTCGCAAGGAAGGAGCCGAGAGCCGAGGGGAAGCCTACGGAGAATACCGACTTTATATACCTTCCTTCGGGAATCATCTTCTTCGGTGATATAGAAAGCACGGTTCTGTTGCGTATGACGTAATAGATAATAAGGAAGTAAATAAGAACCGCCACGTTAGAGAGCATAGTCGCCAACGCAGCTCCCTTAACCTCGTCGCCGGGTTCTAAGATAACGAACATAAACAAGGGGTCGAGGATAATGTTCAGCACGCCTCCCATACCGAGTCCGAAGCTTGCGTGCTTTGCGTAGCCCTCGCTGCGCAGAAGATGGGACATCGTCATAGACAGAGTACAAGGTATACCGCCTATAACTATAACCCAGAGGGCATAATCCGAGGCGTAACCGATAGAGGTGCCCGTCGCGCCGAGAAGATAGAGTATCGGCTCCATTAAAACAAGCACGACTACGGAGTATATAGCCGAGACGAACATAGAGCCGTAGAAGGAGAAGGAGGAAACGCGGGCTGCATCGCCGTCGCGCCTTTCACCCAAAAGACGGGAGATAAGGCTTCCGCCTCCTACACCGAAAAGGTTAGACAGCGCGCTCATCACAAATATCAATACGAAGGATACGCTGGAGGCGGCAGTCTTTGAGGGGTCGTTCGCCATACCTATAAAGAAGGTGTCGGCGAGGTTATATATCATTGTTATCAGCTGGCTGATGATAGTTGGTATAGCCAGGGTTGCCAGAGCCTTGGGTACCGGAGTTGTCTCAAAGAGTTCCCTATTTTTGTTCATTTTCCGTTTCTTTCCGAGTTTATATTTTTTACCTCAATATTTTAACATTTCATAAAGGAAAAGTCAACAAAAGTCGAAATTTATTTACATTGTTTTTGTGTAGGTGTTTTGACGCAGGGGGCTTTTTGTTTTACCGACCAAAATATAATTTTTTAAAGAATAATGCTGAAAAGTACGACATTTCCTGTTATTTTCCACTATATTTTTCCGTTATTAAAAGCAGCCCGCGGCAAATTACCGTGGGCTGCTTTGGGTTTTATTTATTGTGTCGAGCTGCTTTACGTTGTAATCAGCCCTTGAAATACTTCACCATAGACTTGAACATCTTGATGTCGTATTCGCCGGGAACGTTGCGGTAAAGGTCCTTGCCGATACGCTCGGAGTGACCCATCTTACCAAATACTCGTCCGTCGGGAGAGGTGATACCCTCAATAGCGAGAGCCGAGCCGTTGGGGTTGTAGTCGATATGGTAGGTTGCCTCCCCTGCCCCATCAACGTACTGGGTCGCAATCTGACCGTTCTTGATAAGCTTCTTTATGACCTTATCGGTTGCAAGGAACTTACCCTCTCCGTGGGAGATTGGAACGTTATAAATATCGCCGACCTCGGTGAGAGCCAGCCAGGGTGACATGTTGGAGGCAATACGGGTTCTGACAATCTTGGACTGGTGGCGCGCGATACTGTTGAAGGTAAGGGTGGGACACTTCTCGTCGGTGTCCATAATCTTGCCGAAGGGAACGAGTCCAAGCTTTATGAGCGCCTGGAAGCCGTTACAGATACCGCACATAAGTCCGTCGCGGTTGTCAAGCAGGTCTGTGACGGCAGCCTTAACTGCCTCGCCGCGGAAGAATGCAGTGATAAACTTACCCGAGCCATCGGGTTCGTCTCCGCCCGAGAAGCCGCCGGGAATGAATATTGCCTGAGATGCGGCAATCTTTTCGCTGAAGGTCTCAGCCGAGCGTTTAATTCCGTCAGCGGTAAGGTTGTTGATAACGAATATCTCGGGCTCAGCGCCTGCATCGGCTACAGCCTTTGCCGAGTCGTACTCACAGTTGGTGCCCGGGAATACGGGGATAAGCACGCGAGGCTTCGCCGTCAGCACCGAGGGAGCTACCCTGCCCTTCAGCTTGAAGCTTACAGTCTCGGGCTTCTCGTCCGACGTAGGAATATTGCAGGGGTAAACCGACTCGAGCTTTCCTTCGTAAGCTTCCGCAGCAGCGGAAAGCTCCAAGCTTTCACCTGCATAGGTGAAGCAGCCCTCCTCGGTTACGAAGCCTACAAGCTCGCCGAAGCGCTCGCTTTCCGCAACCTCGAGAAGGAAGGAGCCGTACTTGTAGCCGAATATATCGGCAAGAGTCAGCGCGCTGTCGAAGGCGAAGCCATAGCCGTTGCCGAGGCTCATCTTAAGAACAGCCTCTGCGATACCGCCTATTGTGGGAGTATATGCGGAATATACTCTACCCTCTCTCATAAGCGAGGTAACCTTCGCAAAGAGAGAAAGCAGGCTCTCGGTTACAGGTAAGCCGTGCTCATCATACTCGGGAGAGAGAAGAACCAGCTTGTTGCCCGCAGACTTGAATTCGGGGGAAATTGCGTTATCTGCTCTGTCGGTAGTAACGGCAAAGGAGATAAGCGTGGGAGGCACGTCAAGCTTCTCGAAGGTTCCACTCATCGAGTCCTTACCGCCTATTGCGGCAATACCAAGCTCCAGCTGTGCCTTGTACGCGCCGAGGAGCGCAGAAAGAGGCTTGCCCCAACGGGAGGGGTCCTTACCCGGCTTCTCGAAGTACTCCTGGAAGGTGAGGTAGGTGTCCTTGAAATCAGCGCCCGTGGCAACGAGCTTTGCGGCAGATTCAACAACCGCAAGGTATGCGCCGTGATAGGGGCTGGAGGAGGAGATATCGGGGTTATAGCCCCAAGACATATAAGATGCAAGGTCGGTGTGGCCGCGCTCGACGGACACCTTCTGTACCATTGCCTGGATAGGCGTGCGCTGATACTTGCCGCCGAAGGGCATAAGGACGGTTCCCGCACCGATGGTGCTGTCAAATCTCTCGGAGAGTCCGCGCTTCGAGCAGGTGTTAAGACCCTTGGCAACACCCATAATTCCCTCCTTGAAGGAAGAGGGTATTTCTTTGGAATAATCGCGCACGGGTGCGGCGTTTATGGTAATATGCTTCTCCGCGCCGTTGGAATTTAAGAACTCGCGAGAAAGGTTTACAATAGTCTTGCCGTTCCACTTCATACGAAGTCTTGGCTCCTCCTTGACCTTGGCAACAACGGTTGCCTCCAGGTTCTCCGCCTGTGCAAGGTCCAGGAATTTTTTGCGGTTTTTGGACTCGATAACAACAGCCATTCTCTCCTGAGATTCGCTTATTGCAAGCTCTGTGCCGTCAAGTCCGTCATATTTTTTCGGTACTGCGTTAAGGTCGATATCAAGTCCGTCGGCAAGCTCGCCGATAGCAACCGACACACCGCCTGCACCGAAGTCGTTACATCTTTTAATCATAGCCGAAACCTTGGGATTTCTGAAGAGGCGCTGGAGCTTTCTTTCCTCGGGGGCGTTACCCTTCTGCACCTCTGCGCCACAGCTCTCAAGAGAGGAGAGGTTGTGGGATTTGGAGGAGCCCGTTGCGCCTCCACAGCCATCTCTGCCCGTTCTGCCTCCAAGGAGGATTACAAGGTCGCCGGGTGCGGGAACCTCACGCCTTACGGCTGCCGCAGGCGCCGCCGCGATAACTGCGCCGACCTCCATATGCTTTGCCGCATATCCGTCGTGGTAAATCTCGTCAACAATACCCGTGGCTAAGCCTATCTGGTTGCCGTAGGAGGAATATCCTGCCGCCGCCGTAGTAACAATCTTGCGCTGGGGAAGCTTACCCTCAAGCGTCTCGGAAAGAGGTCTTGTGGGGTCTGCCGCACCCGTCAGACGCATAGCACCGTATACGTAGGACCTGCCCGAAAGGGGGTCGCGGATTGCTCCGCCGATACAGGTTGCAGCTCCTCCGAAGGGCTCGATTTCCGTCGGGTGGTTGTGGGTTTCGTTCTTGAAGAGGAGCAGCCAGGGCTCGGGCTTGCCGTCAACGTCTACGGTAATCTTAACCGTGCAGGCGTTTATCTCCTCGGACTCGTCAAGTCCGTCAAGCTTGCCAAGCTTTTTCAGCACCTTCGCCGCTATTGTACCTATATCCATAAGGTTCTGAGGCTTCTTGCGGTCAAGGAATTCTCTGGACTCAAGATACTCACGGTAGGTTTTCTCAATAAGCTCGTCCTCAAATTTTATTCCGTCAATGGTGGTTAAGAAGGTGGTGTGACGGCAATGGTCGGACCAATAGGTGTCTATCATCTTTATTTCCGTGACGGTGGGGCAACGTTTCTCCGACCTGAAGTACTCCTGGCAGAAGCTGATATCGTCAAGGTCCATAGCAAGTCCCATATCGGAAATCATTTTTGAAAGCCCGTCAGAGTCAAGCTCAAGGAAGCCTTTGAGGGTTTCAACCTCTGTGGGAACGGTATAATCCGCAGCGAGGGTTTCCTTGCGCGCAAGGGAAGCCTCCCTTGCCTCAACGGGGTTTATTACGTGCTTTTTAATTCTCTTGACGTCCTCTGCGGAAATTCTGCCGTAGAGCATATATACCTTCGCGCTGGCAACGGTAGGCTTATCGCCGTGGGAGATAAGCTGTATGCACTGCGCCGCGGAATCTGCTCTCTGGTCGAACTGACCCGGAAGATACTCGGTGGCAAAAACCGTAGCGCCGTCATTCTGTACGTCCTTATACACGTCGTCAAGCTGAGGCTCCGAGAACACGGTGTTTACCGCGTAGTCGAAAAGCTCCTTGGTGATATTCTCGGCATCGTATCTGTTTATAATTCTGACCTTCTCGACACTGTCTATGCCGAGGAAGGTTTTTATCTCCGAGAGGAGAGATTTTGCCTCGTTATCAAGTCCTGCCTTTTTCTCAACGTAAATACGGTAAACCATTACCTTTCACCTCCTATTGCACAAAGGGCTCTCTTACCTATATCGGAGCGATAAAATGCGCCCTCAAAGCTAACCTTCCTAACCTTTTCGTACGCCGCGTCGATAGCCTCTGTGAGAGTATTTTCCACAGCTACGACACCTAAAACTCTGCCGCCTGCGGTCAAAAGTCTGTCTCCCTCAAGCTTCGCGCCCGCTACGTACACGCTGTCGGAAACGGCGCTATCCATTCTAATTTCAAATCCGCTTTTGTAGGACTCGGGGTATCCGCCCGACGCCATAATTACACAGCAAGCAGACTTATTTGCAAACTTTACTTCACATTTATCAAGATTTCCCTCGGTTGTAGCCATCATTATGTCCAGAAGGTCGGACTCAAGAAGAGGAAGCACAACCTGGGTTTCAGGGTCGCCGAAGCGGCAGTTATATTCAATAACCTTAGGTCCCTTCGGGGTAAGCATAAGTCCGAAGTAGAGGCAGCCGCGGAACTCTCTTCCCTCGGCTCTCATAGCGTTTATCGTGGGGATAAAAATAGTATCGTAGCACTCGGCGGCAACAGCCTCGGTGTAATAGGGGTTGGGAGCAACCGTACCCATACCTCCCGTGTTAAGTCCCCTGTCACCGTCGCATGCGCGCTTATGGTCCATTGAGGATACCATAGGCTTCAGGGTTTTACCGTCCGTAAAGGCAAGCACCGATACCTCGGGGCCTGTGAGAAACTCCTCAATTACTATACTGTTTCCGCTGTCGCCGAACTTCTTATCGTTCATTATGGAGTTTACGGCTTCCCTTGCCATCTCTCTGTCGGTGGCAATAATTACGCCCTTACCGAGAGCGAGTCCGTCCGCCTTGATAACGGTGGGGATAGGACAGCTCTCAACGTACCTCATAGCCTCCTCGGCACTGTCAAACACCTCGTATGCCGCCGTGGGAATACCGTATTTTTTCATAAGGTTTTTCGAGAACACCTTACTGCCCTCGATAATTGCCGCAGAGGCTCTCGGTCCAAAGCAGGGTACTCCAACCTTCTCCAGAGCGTCTACACAGCCAAGCACAAGGGGGTCGTCGGGCGCAACCACTGCATAGTCAATTCCCTCGGACTTTGCGAACTCAACTATCTTTTCAATATCCTTTGCGCCGATGGGGACGAGCTTAGCGTCCTTTGCCATTCCGCCGTTGCCGGGGAGGGCGAAGATTTGCTCAACCTTCTTATTTTCCTTCAGCTTCTTTATGATGGCGTGCTCTCTTCCGCCGCCACCTACTACCATTATTTTCATATTCAAGCCTTTCCTCGTTTGTAAAGGTAGATGTATCTTCGGGCTATCAGTGATGGAACAGGCGCATTCCCGTGAATGCGACGGTCATACCGTATTTGTTGGCGGTCTCGATTACCACGTCGTCGCGAACGGAGCCGCCGGGCTCGGCAATATAGCTTACGCCGCTTCTCTTCGCTCTCTCGATATTGTCACCGAAGGGGAAGAAGGCATCCGAACCAAGTGATACGCCGCAAATGCTGTCGAGATACTCGCGCGCTTCCTCTGCGGTGAGAGGCTCGGGACGGTGGGTAAAGTACTTCTGCCAATTGCCCTCTGCGCAAACGTCCTCCTCGTTTTTGTTGATATATCCGTCGATGACGTTATCTCTGTCGGGTCGGGAAATAGTGGGAAGGAAGGGCAGCTCCAAAACCTTCTTGTACTGACGGAGGTGCCAGGTGTCAGCCTTGGTGCCGGCAAGGCGAGTGCAATGAATTCTCGACTGCTGACCTGCTCCAACGCCTATCGCCTGACCCTGGTATGCATAGCATACGGAGTTTGACTGAGTGTACTTAAGGGTTATAAGAGCGATAATAAGGTCGCGCACAGCCTCCTCGGGGAGAGCCTTATTTTCGGTTACTATATTCGAGAGAAGCTCTCTGTTAATTTCGAAATTGTTTCTTCCCTGCTCGAAGGTGATGCCGTATACCTGCTTATGCTCTATAGGGTCGGGTGTGAAGGCGGGGTCCACCTTTACTATATTGTAGTTACCCTTCTTTTTCGTCTTGAGTATCTCAAGCGCCTCATCGGTATAGCCGGGAGCGATAATTCCGTCGGAAATCTCTCTTTTAATAAGGAGAGCCGTCGTTTTGTCGCACACGTCGGAGAGAGCTATCCAGTCGCCGAAGGAGGACATACGGTCGGTACCTCTGGCTCTTGCATAGGCGCAAGCAAGGGGGGACTCGTCAAGGCCCTCGATATCGTCAACGAAGCAAGCACGCTTAAGCTCGGGGGAAAGCTTCACGCCTACTGCGGCGGAGGTGGGGCTGACGTGCTTGAAGGAGGTGGCAGAGGGGAGTCCCGTAGCCTCCTTCAGCTCCTTAACCAGCTGCCAGGAGTTAAAGGCGTCGAGGAAATTAATATATCCGGGTCTGCCGCAAAGAATTTCAATAGGAAGGTCGCTTCCGTCGTGCATATAGATTTTCGCAGGCTTCTGATTGGGGTTACAGCCGTATTTAAGCTCAAATTCTTTCATTATAAATCCTCTCAGTCTTATTTATTTTTATTGAAAAGACGGCTCTCGGATTTGCCCGTCTCAATGTTTATGTATCTTACGTAAAGAGAAATCTTGTTCTCGGGGTTGAGGCTTGTCCATATACCGTCGGCAAGCTCGTCGATGCTGTTTGGAATAAGGACTCTCTCGGGCTCACCGGAGAAGGTGGGCAAGGGATTGCCGTCGTCAATATAAGTATGAAGAAAATGACCGAGACCCGATATGGGAGTGTATTCGTAGAAGTAACGGTTGCAGCCCGTGCCCTCGGGGTCGGAGCTTTTAAGTATGCTCATCTCGTAGCTGTAGCCGCCATCAAAGCTGAGAACACCGCTGATTCTGGGAGTGAGGTTCGGTGCGTCGGGCTCAAACTCGCGGGTGCGAAGAGCCTCTCTCATATCACCTCCGCGAGATATGGCGTCGTAGATGGTATCGGTCTGGTCGCCGTTGGTTACTATGACCTTATCCGATATTTCTCTTATAGCGGAGTAAATAATCAAAGAGGGGTCTGAGACCTTGGAGTAATCGTGAGGCTCTGTGAAGATTGCGCCCTCCTTTTCAACGAAAACTCTGTTGCGGGAATTCTCGCTTCTGCCCATTATAAAATAAGCGAAAACGGCAGACTGTCCGTCGGCACTTTTACCAATAACTATACCTCTTCCGGGATAGCTCTTTGCCTTAAGTAAATCGCTGATTGCATCGGTTTTGTAAACATTCATTTGCATTTTTCCTCACTTTCAAGCATTTTTTACAATTTCACTGCATACAAGCTCGCAGGACATTGGGAGTATTTTCCACTCCGCCTCCTCCATTATGCGGCGTTGCAGCAGCTCGGGGGTGTCGCCCTCCTTTACCTCGACTGCCTTCTGCATTATTATCCTGCCGCCGTCGGGTATCTCATTAACGAAATGCACCGTTGCACCCGACACCTTTACTCCGTAGGAGAGAGCCGCCTCGTGGACGCGGAGTCCGTAGAAGCCCTCGCCGCAGAAGGAGGGGATAAGAGATGGGTGAACGTTGATTATTCTATCCTTATAGTGGGTTGTAAAGCTCTCGGAGAGTATGCACATAAAGCCTGCGAGAACTATAAGCTCAATGCCCTCGCTGTCAAGAAGCTCTATAAGCTTAGCTTCGAACTCCAGGGAGCTTTGGCACTCCTTTTTATTGATAACCTTCGCGGGAATACCTGCGCACTCTGCTCTTTCAAGAGCAAAGACACCGGGCTTATTTGATACTACGAGAGAGATGCTTCCGCTTTTGATAATTCCCTCTCGCTCAGCATCTATAAGCGCCTGCAGGTTAGTTCCGCCTCCGGATACCAGCACCGCAACCTTCGCGCGCCTTAGCATAAAATCACACCGTCCTCGGATTCGACTATCTCACCTATTACGTAGGCGTCCTCACCGCAGCTCTTAAGTATCTCTATGGCGCGGTCCGCATCCTCGGGGGATACGGTAATGCTCATACCGACACCCATATTGAAGGTGTTATACATATCGCGCTCGGGGATATTGCCCGTCTTTTCTATAAGCTTGAAGATGGGAAGAACTCTCACGTCCTCCTTCTTTATCTTGGCTCCAAGCCCCTTGGGAATACTTCTCGGGATATTCTCGTAGAAGCCACCGCCCGTGATGTGGGAAATGCCCTTGACCTCCACCTCGGAAAGGAGCGCAAGAACCGACTTGACGTAAATTCTCGTGGGAGTGAGTAGAGTTTCGGCAATGCTCTTTCCGCAAAGCTCCTCGCAGGGAACGTACAGCTCATCTCCGTTATTATCTATACCGAACACGCGGCGAACAAGTGAAAAGCCGTTGGAATGAACGCCCGTCGAGGGAAGTGCTATCACTACGTCGCCAACCTTAGTTTTCTTATTATCTATAATCTTCTTTTTATCTACAATACCTACGGCAAAGCCTGCAAGGTCGTAGTCCTCTATGGGCATAAGCCCGGGATGCTCCGCAGTCTCGCCGCCGATAAGAGCCGCTCCCGACTGAACACAGCCCTCCGCTACACCCGAGACTATAGATGCAATCTTCTCGGGTACGTTTTTGCCACAGGCGATATAATCAAGGAAAAAGAGAGGCTTCGCACCGCAGCAAATTATATCGTTAACGCACATAGCAACGGCATCGATACCTATGGTATCGTGCTTGTCCATAAGGATAGCAAGCTTTACCTTAGTTCCGCAGCCGTCGGTTCCCGAAACAAGCACGGGCTCCTCCATTCCCGAGACGGGAAGTCCAACGCAGCCGCCGAAGCCGCCTACGTCATCAAGGCAGCCCTCGTTACGGGTGCGCGCGATATGCGCCTTCATTAGCTCTACCGCCTTGTAGCCTGCGGTAATATCCACGCCTGCCTTGGCGTAGCTTTCGGATCTTGAATTTTTCATTTTCCTCTCTCCTTATTCGTCTGTGTTATCGTTATCCGATATTTTACTGTCGTATTTATTTTTAATAATCACGGGTGTTTCCGTGGGATATTTTCCGTCAAAGCAAGCGGTGCAAAAGCCCTTGCAGCATCCGCCATCACCAAGCTTAGTCACGTCCTCAAGGCGAAGGTAGCCGAGAGAGTCGGCGCCCGTCATTTGGGTTATCTCCTCTATGGTATGGTTGCAGGCTATGAGGGAGTCCTTTGAGTCTATATCCGTGCCGTAGTAGCAGGGATTAAGGAAGGGGGGTGCCGAGGAACGGAGGTGAACCTCTACGGCGCCTGCGCTTTTAAGGAGCTTTACAAGCTTTGCGCAGGTGGTTCCGCGGACTATGGAGTCATCGACGAGGACCACACGCTTACCGTTAACCGTTGACTTAATGGGGTTAAGCTTTATCTTTACCTTATCCTCACGGACGTCCTGGCCGGGAGCGATGAAGGTTCTGCCTATGTACTTATTCTTTATGAGGCCTATTCCGTAGGGAATGCCCGATTCCTTTGCATAGCCTATTGCCGCATCAAGACCCGAGTCCGGAACGCCTACGACAACGTCGGCTTCAACGGGATGCGCCTTAGCTAAGAGAGCGCCCGCGCGCGCTCTTGCCTCGTGAACCGAGCAGCCCGCTATGGACGAATCGGGGCGCGCCGTGTATACGTACTCAAAAACGCAAAGAGCCTCGGGTGCCTTGCCGCAATGCTCGCGGATACACTTGATGCCGTCCTCGGAGAATACTACAATCTCACCCGGGTCAAGCTCGCGGATAAGGGTTGCTCCCACGGAATCGAGGGCGCAACTTTCGCTGGCAATAACGTACTGACCGTTCTCGCGCCTGCCGTAGCAGAGGGGGTGGAAGCCGTGCTTATCTCTGACGGCTATAATCTTTCTCGGTGACATAAGCAGAAGGCAGAAGCCTCCGTCAAGCTTGTTCATAGCTCTCTCCACAGCCACCTCAATGGACGGGGAGCTTATGCGCTCCTTGGTTATGACGTAGGAAACGACCTCCGCGGGATTTGTGGTATGGAAAATCATACCCTGCAGCTCAAGCTCCCGCTTGAGAACGGAGGCGTTGACAATACCGCCTGCGGTTGCTATAGCCAGCTTACCCTTGACGTGATTTATTACTATAGGCTCGGCGTTCATAACGCCCTTGGTTCCAAGAGTTCCGTAGCGAACGTGGCCGATAGCCATATTACCGTGCCCTAAGGACTCAAGCCTTTCGCGGTCAAAAACGTCGTTTACAATACCCGTGCCCTTATGGGCTGTGAAAACGCCGTCGTCGTTAACGACGATACCTGCGGACTCCTGGCCTCTGTGCTGAAGCGCATAAAGTCCGTAATAAACGCTTGATGCGACGTCTGTTCTCTCCTCACCTATTATACCGAATACTCCCATATTTCCTCCATTTATTTACCTGTCAGAGCTATACGCTACATATCCTTTAAGCTTATGCTTATACGTTATACTTTTCTTCAATCAGACGGTTTTTCTCAATAACCTTATCGTGTCCTGCGAGGCGAAGCTCCACAAGCTTTTTCGCAAGAGCCTCGTCGGAGAGCGCGAGTATCTGCGCTGCGAGATGAGCCGCATTTGCAGCGCCGTCAACAGCGACTGTCGCTACGGGAATACCCGAGGGCATCTGTACGGTTGCAAGAAGGGCGTCCATACCGCCGAGATTTTTCGAGGAAACGGGAATTCCTATGACGGGGAGGGTGGTGTTCGCCGCAACCGCACCCGCCAGGTGCGCCGCCAGTCCTGCGGCTGCAATAATCACGCCGAAGCCGCGGTCCTTTGCGCCCGAGACGAATTCCGCTGTCTCAAGAGGTGTGCGGTGTGCCGAATAAACGTGTACCTCGTGAGGTATACCGTAATCGCGAAGGACTGCTATTCCCTTCTCTACAATAGGAAGGTCACTGTCGCTGCCCATAAGAATTGCAACTTTTTTCATAGGTTCATCTCCTCATTAATAAATTGTAACGTTCCGACCGCGCGCATTTGCACAAAAACAAAAATGGGCAGAACTAGCCTATAAAGGTAGCTCTGCCCAGACGGTCGGCATAATTTACGATTTTTGCTTCCTTGCGGTCTTTTCCGCTGTCCGTCGGTCACAAAAACCTTTACCACATATATTTTAACACACACGTGCGCGAAAAGTCAAGGTGGTTTTTCACTACTCAAACGTAAAATGTTATATAAACTACTCTTTGACTTTTTGGTCAAAATATACAAAAGGTTTTATGGCTTCTCGATGCACGCGCCAATTTTAATATTGTCGTTTGGATTAGGTAAAGGGGATTTTGCCTCAATTTGCTTTCCCGATACTTTTCAAAAATTCCGAGTTTTTGAGCTTGGGGTTTCAAAAAATTCCGAGTATTCCGAGCTTGAGGTTTTCACAAAATCCGAGGTTGACGGCAATGATATTTTTAAAAAAGTCTAAGTTTTTCGGGCTTGAAGAACGGAAAAATCTCGAAAAAGTGCCACCCGTGTCAAATTAACGGGTGGCAAACGGGTTATTTCGTAAATAGGGATATCTCGTAAATCTCGTTCTTTTTCGCAGGTAAAATTATCTTCGAGCCGACTATGGCAATGTTCTCGGCGCGGTAGACGACGCCCTCGCCTCGCTCACCGCCGGGTACGGTTTTGATAACGCTGCAGGTGTTGTGGGGGCAGCCCTTAAGGGATATTTCAACCTTACCCGAGAAATTCCTCGTGACGAAGAATACGGCAGCACTGTCCTTGCCTCCTGCGGCGAGAGCATAAAGCTCCTTGCGATAGTCACCGCCCGTCTCGTAGCAGGTGCCGAGCTTGTAGAGCTTGCCGAAGGCGCACATTACGTTAAAGGCAGCGTAGCGGTGAGACCTTACGTGGTCATCTACGGTGAACAGTCCGTTCTCCTTTGAGCGTATGTCCGAGGTTGAGTACATCATCATATCGGCAGAGCTTTTCTGCGCGAGGATAAGGGAAGCACCCAGCTCCGAGGGGAAATCGGGGGATAAGGCGGGGGGCGTGTCGCTTTTTGTCACCGTATTGTACTCGCAAATTATGCTTTTGGTGCGCTTGAGACCTGCGCCGTCAAGGTATGTACGGGCGTATTTGATATGCATTGCAAGCTCGTCGGGGTTTGAGGTGTAGCAGGACCAGGTGAAAAAGTCGAGGGGAGCTTTGGGTGCCTCGGCATTTATATAAGCGAAGAATTGCTGCATAAAGGGAACGTAGCCCTTGGACTCCTCACTTGCGTCAAGTCGGTTAAGTGAATAAAAACCGCGCGCTCCGTAGGCGCCAAGCTTGATTTTCGGGAAACGCTCGCGAAGGTGGTTTGCCACAATGCGGTAAAGCTCGTAATATTCCTTCGGCTCACCTGCAAAGCCCACGGTGGAGTCTGGCGCGTTCCATATCTCAAGATACTTGATATTCAGCTTAAATCCGTTAGCCCAGCCCTCATTGTAATGCATAACTATATGCTCGCATATTCTCGCCCATTTTTCGGGGTCGGTGGGGGGGCGTGTATAGATTTTACGCGAATACGGCTCGGTGGATTCGCCCAGGCGGTAGAATATTTCCGCGCCCGTATTCTTTATTGACGAAAGGTAAAGGTCGGTTGGCAGGAAGTTATAGGACTCCTCCAGAGTCTCGTCGGCGTCGAAGTCGGGGAAAATACAGTGAACGTTCAGAAATTGGTTCATTCCGTACTCGCCTGCGGTTCCGTTGGTGCGGACGAATGGTATACCCATTTCCACGAATTCCTCGGAGACGTCAAAGGGCAAATCGTATCCGCCCGAGCGAGGTCCGCCGTTTATGCCGTGCAGGGGTTTGATTTTTCCGTTCTTTTTTTCAAAATCAACGGTTATTACTCTGTTTAACATTCTTTTTGCCTTCTCTTTGCTTTTCTTTCTTATGATTATATTTTATCAATTTTTCACCATCTTGTCAAGGGAGGAGGACGGCTTTTTAGCTTTTGACAAAAAAACGCGTCGCATCTTTTCCGTTTATTTGATAAAAAAGTAAAATTTTCGAGATTAGTTTGAAGGTGTTTTTGTTCAATTTGCGATTTTTTTAAATTTCGAAATTTTTTTCTGCAAATATATATACTTTCAAAAAAATTTGTGCTAAAATATATGTGTAATTTCAGTATCGGCTGCGCCGAAAAGGAGAAATAGGATGAAGAAAATTTACGAAGGAAAAACCAAAGACGTATTTTCCCTTGACAACGGAAACGTTCTGCTTAAGTTCAAGGACGACTGCACCGGCAAGGACGGCGTTTTCGATCCGGGTGAGAACACCGTAGGTCTCAAGATTGAAGGTATCGGTAAGGCAAATCTCCGTACCTCTATTTATTATTTTGAGCTTCTGAAGAAGGCGGGTATAAAAACTCATTACGTCAGCGCAGACATTGATGAGGTTACCATGGAGGTTCTTCCCGGCAAGGTGTTCGGTCACGGACTTGAGGTTATCTGCCGCCTTGTAGCTACGGGCAGCTTTATCAGAAGATACGGCGAGTACATTAAGGACGGAACTCCCCTTCCCGGCGGATACGTTGAATGCACCTTTAAAAACGATGAGAAGGGCGACCCCCTTGTTACTGCAGAGGGCCTCGAGGCACTTGGAGTTATGTCCCGCGAGATGTTCGACTCTATGAAGGAGCAGACACTCAAGATTACCAAGATTGTTGCAGACGACCTTAAGTCCATAGGTCTTGACCTTTGGGATATTAAGTTTGAGTTCGGCTACAACGGCGACGACGTTATCCTTATCGACGAGATTGCCTCCGGCAATATGAGAGTATATAAGGACGGAGCTATCGTTCCTCCCGTAGAGCTTACAAAGTACATACTCAACAGATAAAGAAAAATCCACCGCTTAACCCAAGATAAAGGGAGGCGGTGGATTTTCTTATTCAGGTTGGTTCGCTGTATTTTCTGTTTGATATTTTTTCGTTATTCGAGCTGAAAAATATATCCCAAGGAGCCGTTTAATAAACCGAACTGAAAGGCGAATTACCTTTACTGTTTACAGCTTTTTACCGTTCATAGCTTGGATATGACCTTTTTCTTTTACGGCTTGGTTGACCTTTACTATTCGCGGCTTGGTTGACTTTTACCGTTTACAGCTTGATTTGGTGAACTGTCTCCTCGTTGCCCGAGTCTATAGAGCGCTTGATAGCGTTGGTTACAAAGACGGATGCTATAAAGTCCTCGGGACTAACTCCGGTGGTGCCGCCCGAAAGGAGATTGTAGTAATCCTTGAACTCGGCGTAAATCCAATCGTTGCCGGCGCCCGAGGATATTTTCCCCGATTTGAAGCTTTTCTCCGCCTGGCGCTCCGCGTAGTAGAGGTAGTTATTCTCAACGAATAGACCCGTAACGTCATAACCCTCGTATCTGAAAATAACGGTAGTTTTAATTCCGTTTTTGTATGCCTTGACTGTCAAGGGATATTTGCCGAAAATAGTCATAACCGTCTCAACGAGGTGGGGTGCGTAGAAGAATATACCGCCGTAGGGGCTCGCTGAGTCAAGGGGTGCGCGAACCACACCTCCGAGAGTAGCACCGTCGAGATTTGACTCGACGTCTGCGCGAAGCTCGTGAACGAATGCGTCGTGGCGCAAGCAGGAGCCACCCGTGTAGCGAATTTTCCGTGCTTCAAGCTCTCTTACAAGCTCGAGCGCCTCCTCTTCGCTATTAGTGATAGGCTTGTCAATATACATAGGGATACCCGAGTCAAGATAGGGACGGGCATATTTCAGGTGATTGTCTCCGTTGCGCGCGGTGATAACGAGACCGTCAATTTTACCTAACGCGTCGGTATAGTTATCGAGAACGCAAACTCCGTATTTGTCGCGCAGCTTCTCTGCCGCATCAACCTCGTCACTGTATACTCCTATAACCTCAACGTCCGAGAACTCCTCGTGAGCCTTTATGGTGTTAAGGAAAGACGCCGCGTGAGAATTCTCGCAACCGAGAATAGCTATCTTCTTCATATTCCTATCCTTTCGGGAAATGTTTTGTAATGTAAATTTGTGTATTTTTTTGACACGGGGTGGGGTTATCACCCAAAATCATCTTTTATTGAAGCGCTCCGCTATAAGGTCGGCAACGTAAACTCCCGATGCCGATGCGTGGGAGAGCGAGTGGGTAACTCCGCTTCCGTCACCTATAACGAACAGGTCGCGGTGGCAGGTCTCAAGGTTCTCGTCAAGCTCGACCTCCATATTGTAGAACTTAACCTCAACTCCGTAAAGAAGGGTGTCGTCGTTGGCAGTACCGGGGGCAATCTTATCGAGAGCGTAAATCATCTCTATAATTCCGTCGAGTATTCTCTTGGGCAAAACGAGAGAGAGGTCGCCCGGGGTCGCAGCCAAAGTAGGCGTAACGGTGTTCTCCTCTATTCTCTGCTTCGTGCTTCTCCTGCCTCGCTCCAGGTCACCGAAGCGCTGTACTATAACGCCGCCGCCAAGCATATTGGAAAGTCTCGCGATATTCTCGCCGTAGCCGTTGGAATCCTTGAAGGGCTCGGAGAAGTGCTTCGCAACAAGAAGGGCGAAGTTGGTGTTCTTCGTTTTGCGCTTTGGGTCCTCGAAGCTGTGACCGTTTACAGTTACTATACCGTTTGTATTCTCGTTAACAACGATGCCGTTGGGGTTCATACAGAAGGTGCGGACTCTGTCCTCGAACTTCTCCGTTCTATACACAATCTTACCCTCGTAAAGCTCGTTGGTTATATGCTCGAAAACAACCGCAGGTATCTCAACGCGGACACCGATATCAACTCTGCTGGAGTTGGTGGCGATACCCATATCGCGGCACACGCTCTCCATCCATTTGCTTCCGCTTCTGCCGACGGAGATTATGCAGCTGTCGCCTTCAAAGTCGCCCTTAGGGGTGCTTACGGTGTACCCGTGTTCATTTTTCGCTATTTTCGTCGCAGGGGTGTTGAAGTAGAAATCAATCTTTCCCGAAAGCTCGGAGTAGATATTCTCCAGCACCACGTAATTGATATCCGTACCAAGGTGACGGACCGACGCGTCAAGTAGAGTAAGCTTATTCTGTATGCATTTTTTCTTGAAGTCTGCGCCTACTGTGGAATACATTTTCGTACCCTCGCCGCCGTGGGACATATTAATGCGGTCTACGTACTCCATAAGCTCAATAGCGCGCTTCCTGCCTATGTACTCGTAAAGAGAGCCTCCGAAGTCGTTGGTTATGTTATACTTTCCGTCAGAGAATGCACCTGCTCCGCCAAAGCCGTTCATAATAGCGCAGGTTTTGCACTTTATGCAGGACTTCACCTTGTCACCGTCTATAGGACAGCGGCGACCCGAAAGCTCGGAGCCAAGCTCAAATACGGCAACCTTCATATTCGGCGCCTTTTTCGTCAGCTCGTAGGCGGAGAAAATACCGCCGGGACCTGCTCCAACAATCATGCAATCATATCTCATACAAATTCCTCCCGTCAAAAAGACAATATAAATGAATTTGTTGTAGAAAACTATTTACGGCAGTTCGTAGAAACGCCCGACCGATTACGGGCTTATACAACATTTCTATTTTATCACAGTTGAACGAAAAATTCAAGGTGTTTTTTTATTTAGGGGTGTGTTTGTTGCTTCAAATTGGGTTTTTGATATTTTTGTTCACTGATTATTGATGAAAACTTCTTGAAAAATCTTAATATTTGTGTTACAATATCCCTCGTATACCGAAAGGAGGTGTGGCGGTGTCAAAGGAAAAAATGTCAAAAACCCGTAAGCAATACGTGATTATGTTCATTATGAGATGCATAATTTTCGTGGGCTGCGCCTGGCTTTTCTTTTTCCGTCCCGAGGAATTTGACGTTATTCGTCCGGGGGAATTTTTCAGTAGGTTCTCCGTTCTGCACGTTCTTTGGATTATCTGGATATTCGATATGCTGCTGCAGCTTTTGCCCGTCAGGCACATCGTCCCTCTCGGCTCTCAAAAGCACCTTAAAATCTGCTTCAAGGAGATAAAGGACAAGGTCAATTACCAGTCACTGAAGGAATACGTCTCCTCAACCACAAGGTCGGCGTATAAGGTGTTTATACTGTGGGTGCTGCTGCTTACGGTTATCGGTATTCTTTACTACACGGATACTATAGACCACACCTGGCTCTTTATGATATCGGCGACCTTCTACGTCGCTGACCTTGTGTGCGTGCTTATATGGTGCCCCTTCAGGCTTATCCTGGGAACGCGCTGCTGTACCACCTGCAGAATATACAATTGGGACCATATGATGATGTTCACGCCTATGATGTTTATTGCAAGCGCGTACTCTACCTCCCTCTTACTTTTCGCGCTGGCTATTTTCCTCGTTTGGGAGGCTTGCGTTATGATATATCCCGAGCGCTTCTGGGAGAAATCAAACGCCTCGCTTAAATGCTCCGAATGTACGGACAAGCTTTGCACACAGTATTGCAGAAAATTAAGATAACCATTTTTTCAGGGCGGAGGTGCTGCGGTACCTCTCCCTTTTTTAGTGCTTGATGGTGTTTTGAGGTGCCTTTTGCTTTGTGAGGGCTGTGACTATGCTCTTGCTTTTCGGGAGAGGGCTTGCAGTATTTCCCGCCATTTCCTTGAATGGGAAGATTTGCGAGCTTTCTTTTCGTATTTTTTAGCGCTTGCTTTGCGGTGCCTCCTTTTCTTTCCGCTTTTTGACCTTTGGCTTTCGTTTTTTGACTACGGGCGCATTTTTGCTTGAAAAGGCGGCACGTTTGTGTTATAATTAAAAAGTAAAGAAAGACCTTTTACCGAAGGAGACAGTTATGGATATTAAAGCTTTGATAAGCAAAATGTCGTTCAGAGAGAAGGTATATCAGCTTCTCCAGCTTACCTCCGATTTCTTTTCGGGCAGCGGAGACGTTGACCTGACGGGTCCTATTCAGGACTTTAAAATTGCACCCGAGGATATGAAGCTTATCGGCTCGGTGCTAAACACGAGAAGCGCCGAGGACCTGATTGCTATACAGAAAAAATACATAGAACAAAATCCAAGCGGTATCCCTCTCATCTTTATGCTGAACGTAGTGCACGGATACAGAACAGTATATCCCGTTAATTTAGGGCTTGCCTGCTCCTTTGATACGGAGCTTGTTTTTGAATGCTCGAAAATGGCGGCGAAGGAGGCAGCACTTGAGGGCTGCAGCGTAACCTTCGGTCCTATGGTTGACATAGCGAGAGATGCGCGCTGGGGCAGAGCTATGGAATCCTCGGGCGAGGACCCCTACCTCGGAGCTAAAATTGCCGAGGCGACGGTCAAGGGCTTCGAGGGCGATATGGGCAAGTACAATCTCGCCACCTGTGTCAAGCACTTTGCGGCTTACGGCGCAGCCGAGGCGGGAATGGACTACAATACCGTCGATATGTCGGAGCGTACTCTGAGAGAATATTTCCTGCCCACCTACAAGGCTGCCGTAGATGCGGGGGCAAGAACCCTTATGACGGCGTTCAATATAGTTGACGGCATACCCGCCGTTGCCAACAAGCACCTGCTGTGCGATATTCTGCGCGGCGAGTGGGGCTACAAAGGACTTATTATCAGCGACTTTTGTGCCGCGAAGGAGCTTATGGCTCACGGCGTGGCAGAGGACCACAAGGCAGCTGCAGAGATGGTTATGAATGCAGGGCTTGATATGGAAATGATGTCCGTGGCGTACATTAACTACCTTGAGGAGCTGGTAGCCGAGGGGCGTGTCAGCTTAAAGCAGATTGACGATGCGGTTTACAGAGTGCTTAAGCTTAAAGAGGAATGCGGTCTTTTCGAGTCCCCCTACGGGCATCTTGACCTTGATGAAGCGAAGGCGGTTATCCTCTCTGAGGAGCATCGCGCAATAGCTCGCAGAGCTGCCGAGGAGGGCGCTGTGCTGCTTGAAAACGACGGTATACTTCCCCTCGCGGAGAGTGTAGAGAGCATAGCCCTTATAGGTCCTCATACAGACAATGGCGAAATTATAGGAAAATGGAGCTGTATGGGCAAGCCTTGCGATACCGTAACAGTCCTTGAGGGTATGAAAAAACTCTACACGGGTAGCCGTATAGAGTGTGCAAGGGGCGTTTTTGCAGCCTTTGACTCTAAGGACGAGAGTGGCATCGCCGAGGCGGTAAAGATAGCCGAAAGATGCGATACGGTAATCCTTACTCTCGGAGAGGAGCCCGACGACAGCGGCGAGGGTCGAAGCAAAATGTATATTGACCTGCCCGACGTTCAGTATAAGCTGCTTGACGAAATATACAAGGTAAACAAAAACATCATAGTTCTTCTCTTTACGGGCAGACCCCTGAGTGTTGTAAGGCTCAGAGAGAAGGCGCGCGCTGTGCTTTGCGCGTGGTGGCCTGGCACCGAGGGTGGAAATGCTATTGCAAATCTCATCTCGGGAAGAGTTTCCCCCAGCGGAAAGCTGGCTATGACCTTCCCCTACAGCGTTGGTCAGTGTCCCATATATTACAATCACTACAACAGCGGCAGACCAAGACCCGACGACCAAAGGCGATACAACTATAAATGCGCCTACATTGACGGTCCTAACTCCCCTCTTTACTCCTTCGGATACGGACTCAGCTATACGAGCTTCAGCTACTCCGAGGTAAAGCTCAGCGATACCGTGTTGAAAAAAGGCGGCAAAATCACAGCCTCCGTAGAGCTTACCAACACAGGTAACAGAGAGGGCACGGAAACCGTACAGCTCTATATCCGCGACCTTGTAGGCTCGGTAACGAGGCCCGTAAAGGAGTTGCGCGGCTTTGAGAGAGTAACACTCGGTAAGGATGAGAGCAAGGTCGTAAGCTTTGATATTGACGAGGAGACTCTCGCCTTCTACGGCCAAGACTTGCAAAGGCGCGCGGAGGCAGGAGAATTCCACATATTTATAGGTGGCGATAGCAGAGTAAGCAGTCCCGCAAAGTTCACTTTAGTATAAAATAACTTGACACGGGTGGCTCATTTGAGTTAAATCCGTCCTCGACGGTTCAGCGTGTTATCCTTAACGGAGAACACGCAATGAATTGCAACCTTGCGGCCCGCGTGAATTGAAAGCCGCGCTTTCGTGAATTGCCTGCGGCATGAATTGTGCCTATCGGCACATTGGTTGCAATTCAATTCATGGAGGAGGAGGCACGCCGACGAGAAATCATGGCAAAGCCAATTCATGATGCGTAAGCATCAATTCATTCATAAAAACGAACAGAGCAAGAATAGAAGGAGGTTTAAGGGCTGACCTATTGTTCTTTGTTTGGTGGTCCGTCCGAAAATATACTCGTCGCGCTTACGCTCGTGACTTGCTTGCGCGACTCCTTATTTTCGTTTTTCCTCGTT
>JAFUPM010000051.1 GCA_017481225.1 Clostridia bacterium | reverse complement strand
GCCGGAGCCGTCGCCGGAGCCGTAGCCGATATCAATTGCAAGGAAGCGTTCTATCAAATTTGTTATCGCTGCCATACCGTCACCCCGGACAGGCTCGCTGTTGCCTTTTCTGTGCAAGGAATAATCTGAATCGGGTCTGCAATGGTCATTTCGGGAATTACCACGGTGAATTTGCAGTCATAGGGTTTTTTCGTTCCGTCAAGGGCAAGCTGTTCAACGGCACATGCGCCTTCCCAGTGCCAAATTTTGCGGACTTCAGTCATAGTGACTTCATCATGGCTCTTTTCCTTGATCTTGCCGAAGAATACTCCAGCACGGTCTGTTCTTACGATGTAAAACTGATTTTCATTGATTTTCATTTTGCTTTTCTCCTGTTATCTTAATTATTTTTGTTGTTTTTATTGTTCTTGCCGAAGATTATATCGAGGGTATTCAGTGCGGCTAGTGCAACTATGGTGCCGCAGATGATGAGTAGGATTTGTGCTACTGGTGTCATATTTTTGCTCCTTTATAGTAGGTAGTATTCTTCGGAATCTCTCGGTTCCGTCAGGACTTTGGTTTCTTTGCACCACTCGCATTTGTTGCATCGCTCCGGTGGAATAATGCCTTTTTTGATTGCATCGTACAGTTCCACGTTTGCCTTGAACCTATCGAATGCGAAGTCGAGCGACTTCGGGTTCAGATGCACGATTTCGATGTCGGTGGTTTTTTCCTTTGTGGCTGCTGCCAAGTAGAATGGCAGGGTCTTGCCTGTGTTCTGTCGGACGATTTCCTGATAGACCGCACCTTGCAGGTCATACTCCCAGAATTCGAACCACGGAAGCGACCCCTTTTCGGCATCGTATAGGTTTTCAAAATCTCGCACGATTTTCAGGTCTACGATTTTGTCTGGGTGCAGGCTGTCAACCTTTATCTTGACTGGCACACCGCATATTTCTCCGGTCATTATCACTTGCTTTGTGCCGGACATATATTGCGTGAACAGCTTGTCCCTCTCGATGCGCTTTATTATGGCTTCTGCTTGTATGTACTCCGCTTTCAGTGTGCCGTCCCGCTTGAATATTTCGGGGTACAGCTGCTTGAATTTTTCCAGTGTACCTTCGAAGTGTGCATCCACGTAGGAGCCGACAAGCAGTGCTTTTGTGTCTTCTCGTTCGTATTTGCCTTGTATCTCAGCCATTGCACAGGCTTGGCATCGGGTGAAGCTCTTGAACTGGCTGACACTCATATATTCCTTTGCTGCCTTGCGGCTGAAGTAGTTTCTTGCGGTCAGCTTCATCCCTGCGCCCCCTTATTGTTGAGAGCCGTTGCACATTCGCCGCACAGGCACTTGCCGTACTTTTTCTTGGTGTATGCTGCGACCTGCTCCGGGGTCATTCCGCTGGCTGCGGGGATAGCCTTTCCGCAGCTCTCGCATTTCGGCAGGCTTCCCTGCTTCGGCTGCACCGGTACTTTCGGTCTGATTCTGAGCGCATCGTATACATCTCCGAATGCTCTGACCTTCTCGATACCGATTGTTACGGCTTTGCCCTTGAGCTTTTCGCTGTCTACGGTCTTGTAGAGCTTGGCTAGCTGCTTCTTATTGGTTATGTTCAGTATCATTCCCTTGTATGCTTTGTCTGTCCAGTGGCAGACTGTGCATATCTCCTTCTGCCCCGCTGCGACCACTTCCTCATCGACTATACTATCGATTGTCAGTGTGATTTCTCGGTTCGGGCAGTCCTCTAAATCCCAGCTACCGAGATATCCCGGTGCTTGTCCCATTCTCATGATGTTTGCCATTTTTGTTTTACCTCTCTTTTTTAATTTTCAGTTTTTTAGTTGTGTGAATATATGAGCAATCACGTCGACAGTCCAGCCATTTCCACATGCGGTGTATCTCGCCCCGTCAGAAACTCCTGACGTGTAATTATCGGGCAGTGTCTGCAATCGTTCATATTCCACGGGTGTCAGCTTTCTTACCCTTACCATATAACCGCCCTCGGTTTTCTCTAGTAGCATCACTTTCTTTTGCTGGTGTCCTCCAGATACGCAGGTCAATGTATGTATTTTGAAGTTCGGGTTGAAGACCCTTTTGTGCATATCGTGATTTTTGAAATCCATTTTCGCACACACTTGTTTTGTGAGATCAATATTCAGAAGCGGGTTGTCATAGTAGTATTTAGGATTAACGCCCTTTTCCAGCACATCCCCCAGCACTGCGCTTGATTTCTTGTAATCCAACAGCACGGGAATGTTTGTCCAATAACAGCGTGGGCGTTCCTGCGCTGAAAAATCGCCGCTGTCAATGAATATCGGTTCGCATCCAAGTAATGCTGATATGACTTGCTTGCTTTCATCATTCATACTTGCCACGTTTTCAAACAGGAACCATTTCGGGCGCATTTCTTCCTTTGCCCGGACATACTCGAAGAACAGTTTGCTTTTTCCGTCCAGATGCTGTCTTGTTTGGCTCTGCACAATACTCAATGACTGACAAGGACTTCCACCTATTAGTAGGTCAAAACCTTGGTACTGTGTAAAATCCGCCTTTGTGACATCTCCGCAGTGTTCTATTTGCGGGTAGTTCTTTTTGCTAATTTTTATAGCGGATGGGTCGATTTCGTATGCGACATATCGGTCAACAGGAATTCCCGCCCGTTCAAGCGCAACCATTCCGCAGGATATGCCATCAAATAAACTTAATACCTTCACTTTCTTCTCCTTATTCTGTGTAGTCCTCTGTCCTCTTTCTGTGGTTTTCTACAAGGCACTCCGGGCAGATAAGCTCACCGTTGATTTCGTAGCACGCATCCGTCTGGATTGGCTCGTCACACTCGCAGCATTTAGGCAGCCTGTCCAACTGTCTTTGCTTTTCGGCTTCGTATGCCATAAAATCTGCCACGGGGTCATCTGTTCTGTAAAACAACTTTCTTGCACCCCCTTGTCGGCATCGGGTTAAGGTGTCGCACCGGATATTGTGACTGTGGCACCCACGGTGCTTTCGGGCGGATTTCCCTTAATACGAATATGTATTGCCACGCTTCTTTTGATGTGTCGAAGATGCTGACCTTGTAGCCCTCGTCCACATACCATTTGCCGCCCTCGGTGCGAAGCTTTATGGTGTTCTTTTTCATTTGGTTTTTATTCCTTTCAATAAATTTTCCGCAGCCTTCCGGATGTTTTTCATCCGGTGGCTCCGTTCTTCGGGTGTCAGATCTGGGATATGTATTCGTGCGGTCATTCCGGTGAAGGTCATCACCCGCACTTCCTTGTATGTATCTTGCACTTTCATCTCAGTCAGTCCTTTCGCATTTGCTCCTTTCTTTTAATGTATTCAGGCTCCGCTTGTCCTGATGTTACGTGTCTTTTTTAGACACTAGCGGGCAAAAAAACACGCAATCAGCTGCTTGTCTGTCATCTTGTAACGGACTGCGATTGCTTTGATTTCGCCCTGCTTGAACTGTGCGCCGTTTCTTTCGTTGACCTTATCGGATACGATTCCCGGTGTAAGACCTAGTGCTTCTCCAAGGCTTTTGTAAGTGTCCCCGTGCAGTGCCATCAGGCTTCTCAGCATCTGCTTGTTCATTTTGTGTCCCCCTTTCTTTATAAAGTATCTTTTTAAGACACTATGTGGCAAAAAAGAGAAGCAAGGCTTCATTTTGTCCTTTTCGCTTCATTTCGTGTCCTTTTAAGACACCATCATTATAGCAGATTATTTTTGGTTTGTCAATACTTTTTTCAATCTTTTTTCGGAAAAATCTTGATTTTTAGGACATTTTGGTGTATAATTAGGACACCTTATATAGGAAGGAGGTTCAACCGGTGAATATTGGAGATAAAATTCGAGCTGCTAGGATAGCCAAGGGAATGACCCAGGAGGAGCTGGGGCAGATCCTCGGTGTTCAGAAGTCGGCAATTGCTAAATACGAAAAAGGACGGGTGGTGAATATCAAGCGAAGCACTTTGAAGAAGATTTCCGATGTTTTAGGCATTCGCCCTTCTGAATTGATTTTCGAGGAGGGAATTCAAACGAACCCCAAGGCTATGGCTGAGCTGCATTTCGAGATTCTTATGGACGAGGATTTTGTCGGTATGTTCGAGGAGTTCCGCAGCCTTGATGCAGGGCGGCGCAAGATTGTCAAAGACCTTGTGCATAGTTTAGCAGAAACGGAAGCCTAATGACTTCCGAATATCTTCCTTATGAAGGTGAGTATGTACAATAGTTGGTTCTCGTCTAGTTTGTTTAGGATTTGTGTGATTTCGGAAATGTACTTTTTTTGCATGAGGGGTCATCCTTTCATAATCCGGGGCGGGAACATGCGTTCTGATTGAACTATCTGAAAATATTGTACAATGTAACAATTTGGATTAATAGCTGTAAGTTTTACCATTTAATTAAATTCTATTTATTTTTAAAGGAGAGGATATATGGTTACCATCAATACCAAAATCAAAGAAAGAATTACGAAGGGTTTGCGGAAGTTCCAGCCTGTTCTGCGTAAGGCTCAGGCTTCCGACTTGAACGAGAGCGACACCGTCACCATCATCACCGATATGCTGTGCGAGATTTTCGGATATGATAAATATGAAAATATCACATCCGAATTTGCCATCAAAAAAACCTACTGCGATATTGCTGTCAAGCTGCAGGACAGGCTGCTGTTTTTGATTGAGTGCAAAGCCATCGGTATAGACCTGAAAGAGGATTATGTCCGTCAGGCAACAAACTATGCCGCTAATTCCGGTATTGCGTGGGTTGTATTGACCAACGGTATAACGTGGAAGGTGTACCATATGAATTTCGGTACCGCCGTTGACAAGGAACTGGTCTATGAATTTGATGTCACGGAATTGAGTGCAAAAAAGCAGGGCGATTTGGAGCTTCTCTATTACCTTTGTATCGAGTCTTTCTCAAAAAATAGCAAGGCAACGCTGGATAGCTTTCGGGCTGAAAAGCAAATCCTGAACCGATTTATTATCGGGCGAGTGATTTTGTCCGAGGCTGGTCTTGATGGTATTCGCAAATGCTTGCGTAGGCTGTATCCTGATTTAAAGGTTTCTAATGAACAACTTTTCGAGATTGTCAACAACGAATGCTTCAGGCGGGAAATTATCGAGGGTGATTATGCTGACGATGCTCGGAAGGCAATTGCAAAGCAAGAACGGAAAATCAGCAAGGCAAAAACAAAAAAAGAAGCGGCTGTAGAATGACCGCTTCAGGCAAAGGGATGATTTGATGTACCAATTTAATTATAGTGACCTCTTCACGCCGGAAGAGCTTCTCGTCTACCTGCGGAAGTCCCGGTCAGATGATCCGACACTTTCCGTGGAAGAAGTTCTGGAAAAGCACGAAGCGATGCTCGATGAGTGGTGCGAAAGGCATCTGGGCGGAGTGGTTCCAGAGGAGAATAAATATCGGGAAGTGGTTTCCGGCGAGACCATTGACGATAGACCTGAAATTCAGAAGGTTTTAAAGAAAATCGAATCACCGAGATACAAGGGTGTGTTGGTGGTTGAGGTTTCCCGTCTTTCCCGTGGTGATTTAGAGGATGCTGGTCGCTTGATTAAGCTGTTCCGGTATACTCACACCTATGTCATCACTCCGCAAAAAACATATGATATCCGGGACGAATATGACCGGGATATGATTGAGCGAGAATTGAAGCGGGGCAACGAGTATCTGGAATATACTAAAAAAATCATGAACAACGGGCGGTTGCTCTCGGTCAGTCAGGGTAACTACATCGGTTCCGTTCCCCCTTATGGCTTTGATAAGACTTGGGTGCAGGAAGGCAGGCGCAAATGCCCGACCCTGAAGGAAAACAAGGAGCAGGCGGATGTGGTTCGGATGATATTCGATATGTACGTCAACAAGGATATGGGACGAACCAGCATCTGCTACGCCCTTGATGATATGGGTATCAAGCCACCGAAGGGTGAGTTCTGGTCGCCTGCTGCGCTGAAGGACATGCTTGAAAATGTCCACTATATTGGCAAGGTCAAGTGGAATTGGCGCAAGACCGTCACCATTGTCGAGGACGGGGAAATCAGAAAAACAAACCCGAAGTCCAAGGTCGGCGAGTATCTGATCTATGACGGCAAGCACGAGGGTATCGTGTCCGAGGAGCTGTTCAACGCTGCTCAGGCGAAGCAAGGACGGAACCACCGGGCTAAGGCTAACACGAAGGTGCGAAACCCGCTTGCTGGGCTTCTATTCTGCCGCTGTGGACGTGGGATGTCTTTACGGTTTTATAAAAACAAGGACGGTAGCGAGAAAGCTCCACCTCGGGTGTTGTGCAACGAGCAGGCGAGATGTCACACCGGTTCCTGCTTGTATGATGAGATGATTGACCGTATCGTTGCCATTCTGGAGCAGTGCATCGAGGACTTCGAGCTTCGTATCAAAAATGACGAGGGCGATTCTATCAAGCTCCACGCACGCCTGATTAAAAATCTTGAAAAGAAAATGAAGGACTTGCAGGCGCAGGAGCTTTCGCAGTGGGAAGCCCAGAGCCACCCTGACCCGGCGCAACGTATGCCTGCGGAAATCTTCAAGCAGTTGAATGCCAAGCTGCTGAAGGAAAAAGAAGAAGTTCAACAGGCTTTGTGCAAGGCTTACGAATCTATGCCCGACCCTGTTGATTATGAGGAGAAGCTCTTAAAATTCAAGGATGCGCTGTCTGCCCTGCGTGACCCTGCGGTGGATGCTCAACGAAAAAACAGGCTACTGAAAGCCTGCATTGAGCGCATCGATTATAGTCGGGAAAAGCCGGAACGGATAAAAAGCCAGCAGGTGCGCTACTATGATAAAGAGCTGAAGAAAACCCGCTACAAATCCACGCTGAACACGGGCGGCAATTGGACAAGCCCGCCGGTTGAGCTTGATGTGAAATTGAAGGTATAGTTTTTACTGTACCTTTCAATTCCATCATTGATGAGCCTGTTCTTCGCTGCCGACGTCGGTCAGCACACCGATAACTCTGCCGTCGGGCATAGAGTAGCGCTGGTTAAGGTATCTCGTTGCCGCGGCAAGCTCGCCGTCGGGTCCGCCGAGGGCGCTGATAATAAAGCCTGCAAGACGGGGATTGGGGTTAGCTATCTTTACAGGATACTGAAGCTTTTTCTCATAAATCCACATAAATTATCTCTCCTCTCTCCACTTGTCCGTAAGCTCCCCGCCCTTTTGCCAGGGCCAAGGGGTTTTGACCCATTCCCACTCATCGCCGTTCTGCGAGCCTTCGGCTCTTACAAGGGAGCCTGTTGCGTGATACTGCTCCATAAGCTTATTTAAAGCATCTACGGTTTGGTGGTAATAGTCAATAGCCACTCTGCAATTCGGGTGAGTATCAAGGTAAAGTTCAAGCTCCACCTTAACGAAGCTGAGGGCTCTTATCTGTTCTAGGAGCGCGTTATCTCTTGCGGCGGTGTTCATACCGTTATTTGCGACACGTCCCCCGACGGAGCCGCCTATATTTCCGTTGCTCGCTCTGCCGTTTAAGCCCATATTATTTCTCTCTCTATTCATTACCGTAAACCCCCATAGGCTTATACAATTCCTCGAATAGTGTACCGTGGGATAGGGAGTCGGACGCCGAATAAAGAAGGCGGAATTTCTGGTCGGGCGCATAGACGTAGGCAACAGCCATACCGTCAAGGCAATCTCCTCTGCCGCCGCAGCTTCCGTTCATATCGGGCGCAAGGTCGCCCGAGGAGCCGTTATTACCGCAGCCGTTTCCACAGCCGGGTCTGTTGGTATCGGTAGCTCCGCCTACGTTCCCGTTATTTTCGGAGCAGCCTTCACTAGGTCTTTCCGTGTCGGTGACTCCCCCTACACTGCCGCCCTGAGAGTTACAGCAGGCGGCTTTACAGCTCCACTGCGTTGGGTAACCGTTTTCGTTTTTAGCCATTTGTTTTGTCCTTTTACTTTCTTGCGGCGGCGGTAATTGTCTTGATATTTTTCGCCATTTCAGGCTCTCCGTACATAAAATACAAGATCTTTTCCGCACACCGCTATAAGCAGTATACGATTTTTCGCTCTTTTTCGTGTACGGTTTTTTCGTATCTTTGCACCTGCCCGAAAGTAAATTCCCATATCTTGACTTTTGATGCGGAATATTGTATAATGGCACGTAGTATTTACTAATTAATTTGAAGATGAAAGGCGGAGTGGGCGTATGGGAGCTTGCTATGAATTTGAAAAGGAAAAGCTTATCGTCGGCGTGATATATCACGAGGCGCAAATTCTGGAGAGTGCTCTTGAAATACTGACAAAGGAATTCGGCGAGGTGGATATGGTATCGGAGGAATTTTCCTTCTCCGAGGAGTTCTCTACCTACTACGACGAGGAAATCGGCGGTGAGGGAATGAGGCGGATTTACAGCTTCAAGGAGCCTGTTGCTCCCGAAAGGCAGGCGGATATCAAGCTTTTCACAAATGAGATTGAAAAGAGATTTTCAGAGGACGGAAACAGAAAGATTAACCTTGACCCGGGCTTTATTAATCACGGCAGACTTATGCTTGCTACGACGAAGCAGGCAGGATTTCGCATACCTTTGCGCGACGGTATCTATACAGAGCTTACGCTGTTCTATGCAAGAGGCGCGTGGCAAAAGCTCCCCTGGACCTACAGAGATTATCAGTCAAAGAGGGTTCAGGACTTCATAACGGAGGTAAGGAAGGTTTATCTCGAGCAGCGGAAAAATGTAATAAAACAATGATTGATGACGAAAAAAGTCAGCGATTTTTGTAGTTTTTTGCAGTATACAATTCCGAGAACGGGGATTTCGGCTGGTTTATTAACAGTTTTTGGTAATTTAATTTTTCCGTAGGTTTTTATAAGTTTTTGCCCTTTTTGGATTGACAAAACAAAGTATATATAGTATAATTAGTCGTATTTATTTTTTATTATTCAAAACCCGGAGGTTTAAAGAGATGAGAGAATATGAGCTTCTGAAAAAGAACGACCCCGAGCTTTACGCCGCAGTAGCAAACGAGACGGCAAGACAGCGCGGAAAGATTGAGCTTATCGCATCGGAAAACTTCGTTTCCGAGACGGTTATGGAGGCTAACGGAACTACGCTTACTAATAAGTACGCCGAGGGATATCCTTCCAAGAGATACTACGGCGGTTGCGAGCACGTTGACGTTGTTGAAAATATCGCTATTGAGAGAGCCTGCAAGCTCTTCGACGCAGGCTACGCAAACGTACAGCCCCACTCCGGCGCACAGGCTAATATGGCGGTATTCTTCGCTCTCCTTGAGCCCGGCGATACCGTACTCTCTATGAACCTCGCTCACGGCGGTCACCTCTCCCACGGCTCGCCCGTCAATATGTCGGGTAAGTATTGGAACATCGTGCCCTACGGTGTTTCCGAGGCTGAGGGCAAGATTGATTATGAGGAGGTAAGGCGTCTCGCTCTTGAGTCAAAGCCCAAGCTTATCCTTGCAGGCGCATCGGCTTACCCCAGAATAATAGACTTCAAGAAGTTCTCCGAAATTGCTAAGGAGGTTGGCGCATATCTTATGGTGGATATGGCGCACATTGCAGGTCTGGTTGCTGCAGGCGTGCATCCCTCGCCCGTTCCTTACGCTGACGTTACTACAACTACCACTCACAAAACTCTCAGGGGTCCGAGAGGCGGTCTTATTCTCACTAACGACGAGGAGCTTGCAAAGAAAATTAACAAGGCTATCTTCCCCGGTATCCAGGGCGGTCCTCTTATGCATACTATTGCGGCTAAGGCTGTTTGCTTCGGTGAGGCACTCAAGCCCGAATTCAAATCTTATGCCGAGCAGATTGTGAAGAACGCTGCGGCTCTTGCCGAGGGACTTCTGGCTGAAGGCTTCAAGCTCGTTTCGGGCGGTACTGACAATCACCTTATGCTCGTTGACCTCACCGGAATGAAGGTTGATACGGGTAAGGAGGCAGAGCATCTTCTCGACGAGGTTGGTATAACCTGCAACAAGAATGCAATTCCCTTCGATAAGCAGAAGCCCTTCGTTACAAGCGGACTCAGACTTGGCACTGCGGCTGTAACCACTCGCGGCTTCAAGGAAGAGGATATGGCAGAGGTCGCAAAGATCATCGGTCTTACTCTTAAGGACTTTGAGGCAAACCGCGACGAGGCGCGCGCAAGAGTTAACGCACTCACCGCAAAATATCCTCTCTACGAATAAATTCAAAGCCGCCCACAGTTTATGTGGGCGGCGCAGACTATAAGGGGTGATATTGTGAAAAGGATTACTCATTTTCTCTTTGATTTCGACGGCACGCTTATTGACTCTATGCCTACTTTTTCTAGCTGTGTGCTAACTGTACTTGACAAATTCGGGGTAAAATACCCTAGCGACATCATAAAAACCTGCACGCCCCTCGGCGCAAAGGACACGCCTAAATACTGCATTGAGACCTTTGGTATGAACACAACGGAGGAGGAGTTTCGCTCCTTGATGTTCGAGGTTGCGGTGCCCGATTATGAGAACACAATTCCGGCAAAGCCCACCGTCGTTGAGACGATGAAGGAGCTGAAAGCCAGAGGCTATTGTTTAAATATTCTGACGGGAAGCCCCCACGAAACACTTGACCCTTGCTTTGCGCGGCTTGGCTTCGGTGAGCTTTTCGACAAGGCTTGGTCGGTAAACGATTTCCCCTACAACAAGACCGAACCCGAAATTTACCTTGAGGCGGCAAGGCTTCTCGGAGTCGAGCCCGAGGCAATAGTTTTTCTTGACGATAACATTGAAGCAAACCGCGCCGCAAAGCGTGCAGGTCTCACCGTTATTGGCGTGTACGACGAATCCGGCGATGGCTTCGTCGAGGATATGAAGCGCGAGCTTGACGGCTACGTTTACGAAATGCGCGACGTGCTTGGTTTTAATTTTGATTAATTAATCAGGGCGACCTGTAGCGTGATACTCTTAACGGAGTATTCACGCTACAACTATGATTGCCCTACGGGCAAGTTATAAGTTATGAAATGCTACGCATTGTTATGATTGGCTTCGCCAAGTTTTAGATTACAAGGGCAATTATATCATAACATATGCCGACAAAAAATAAAAAGGGGTGGACAGCAGGTCCACCCCTTTAGCTTTAATGGAGCTGAAATTACTTAACTTCAACCTCTGCGCCAGCTGCCTTGAGCTGCTCAGCGATCTTGTCAGCCTCCTCCTTGGAAACAGCCTCCTTGATTGCCTTGGGAGCTGCCTCAACGAGGTCCTTAGCGTCCTTAAGACCAAGGCCGGTGATCTCACGAGCAACCTTGATTACTGCGAGCTTGTT
>JAFUPM010000050.1 GCA_017481225.1 Clostridia bacterium | reverse complement strand
AAGCCGTTGGCAACGCAGAAGCCTGCGAACATTGGCAGATACTCTATGGGGGTAACGTGGGCGTCGGTTATGATACTGATGGGAACGCCTGCTCTGTAAAGGTTGCCTGCGGTCTCGAAGCTTTTGTGGCTTACTTCCTTCTTCGTTTTGTGGCCGAAGGAAGGACCGACAAGGCAAGCACAGCCCTCCTTGGCGAGGTCCTCGGCAATAAGAGAGCCGTCGGTGCAATGGTCAATAGTGAACTTAAGTCCGTATTCCTTAACTATACGGAGGACAGTGTAAATATCGTGGGCGGAGTGAAGGTGCATCTTAAGGGGCAGCTCGCCGTGCATAACGGGAACCATTTCCTCAAGCTTCGGGTCATAAGGAAGGGGTGTTCCCGCATCCTTTGCCTTAGTATACTCGCGGCACTTGTAAAGATACTCGCGGAACATCGCGGCAACAGCCATTCTGGTCTTGGGTGCGCGGTTCATTTTTACGCCGTAATCGTTACACGGGTTCTCTCCAAAGGCGCATTTCATAGCCAGAGGATACTTAACTATCATATCCTCGATTTTCCTGCCCGAAGTCTTGATTGCGGCGAAGGTACCCGCGATAATATTGGTGCTGCCGGGACCTGTGCATACTGTGGTGATACCGCCCTTAACAGCCGCCTCCAGCTCGTCCGACTCGGGATTAAGACCGTCGATAGCGCGCATATTGGGGGTTATTGGGTCGGTACACTCGTTAAACCCGGAGCCCGTGCCGCCCGAATATCCGCAATGGCAGTGCGCCTCAACAAGACCGGGTGACACAATTCTACCCTCCGCGTCAATAACCTCGTCACACTCCACGTCGCATTCGCCCGAGCCTACGGCACAAATAAGTCCGTCGTCACCGATAAGAACGTAGCCCGACTCGATATCATCGCCTGCCATAGTTTTAATATATCCGTTTTTGATTAACAGCATTTTTCTTCTTCCTTTGCGTTTTTTCTCTATTGTATCACAGCGCTCCGATAATTTCAAGCGTTTTTTAAAAATACAATTCGTCTTTCACACATTCATTTCTGCGAGCGTTTCCTCGGACGCTGAAAAAAGCGGCTCTAGGTCCGAAGAGCCCTCGGTGTATTAGACTCGTCCGATAGTGATTTTTTGAGATATCCCGAGCGCACCCACTAGCGGTTTCACGGTTTAGTCGAAGGGCGCGTTCCATTACGGTTCGCGGGTCGGTCGGGGCGTGTTCAATAGTAGTTTTGTGGGTTAATTTTGGGGCGTGTACGATGGCAATTTGCACTTTAGTCGGGGGGCGTGTCGCCATTTTCCTTTGAAACCTCAGCTTCAAGCTCACTCTCGGCTTCCTTGGGCTTTTCGCTGTCGCAGAACTTTACGGTTATGGAGTCTGTTATATTCTGACCGAACAGCTTTTTATAAAGCTTACTTACGTAGTTCGGGTCGGAGAAGCCGTATTGCTCCGCTGCTTCGTAAAGCTTCATTCCCTCTCTCGCCATAAGCATTCGTATTTTCATAAGCTTGATGCGGTTAATAAATCGCATCGGTGTCAAGCCGCACGCCGCCTTGAATATAGACGAAAAGTATTCCGGGGTGATATTAAGCTTCTCCGCAACCTCTCTTTGAGTGATGGGGCGTGTCAAATTATTGTATATATAAGCCTTCGCCTTATATACGTAAAGAGAGGCGGCGTCGCGCTGGCTGAATTCCACCTTTTTCGACTGTTCGTTTATCTCATCGAGCAGCTGGAGTATGAAACCCGAGATAAGATTACTTCTATCGGGATAGAGGGTATATATTCGTATGATCTCGTCTATTAGTCTGTGCGCCTCGGATAGGGCGTCAAACCTCAATGCATAGGGTAAGGTTATAACGTTATCTCCATCCGACTCACGGTACGGTAGGTGGAAGCAGACGGTGTGATGCTCATGGAAAGCGTCTGACTTAACGCGACGCTCCGCGGTGCGGAAGGTGCAGGATATATCGAACTGATGCCGCATATCAGAGGAGTCACCGCCGTCTAAATACAGCTTGCCCTCGGCAATATAGCTTACCTCAATGCACCCCTCTTTTTCTGGAAGGATATTATCGTATTTCGGTGTGCTGAATATATGTGCCTCCTCAATTACGGGCAAGCCGAGTATTTCAATTTTTGGCACGGTATCACCTCACGTTTCACTGTTAAAATCATTTGTATACCGGTATCAGTATAAACTGTCATTTTAAATTTGTCAAGGTACATTATGCATTTTTATATTAGTTTTATACAGAAGAATTAAATAAGTTCATTGTGATTTGCAGCTCTGCGATGTATACTGTCATAGGCGATTTTCTCACACGGGGTGTCGAGCGTGTCGCTCAACGCGAGCAAAAATAAAGCATATTCAGTATGAATTTGTTTATTGCAGGTTCCATAAAATGTGAAAAAAAGTAGGCTTTTGCTCACAAAAAGAGGAATTATCCCATTAATTAGAGGATATTTTCCATTGACAAAAGCTATGGTATATGATATAATTTTAGCTGCATTGTTTATAACCAGCTATTAAACTTGGAGGAAATATGGAAGTTAATAATTTTGAATACGGCGCGATGAAAAAAAACGAGGGTTATATTAAAAAGAGAAAGATGCTTCTTTTGGCGGTATATTTAGTGTTTACCGGTGCTGCCTTCGGCGCGGTTATTGCATCTAAGCTTTTGCCCGTCGGAGCTATAGTTCCCTTCTTGCTTTATATTCTCGTGCTTGCGACCTGGAGATACACTCAGGTGGATTATAAGTACATAATTGAGACCGGCAACCTTACCCTTACGAGAAAATACGGCAACTCAAAGCCCCAAGAGCTGACGAAGTTCAGACTTAAGACCGCAGAGCTTATCGCTCCTATGAGAGAAAACGAGGGCAAAATCCGTGACTTCGAGCCCGAGATTGTATACGATGCACTTCCCTCGGTTTCCTGCGAGGACGCCTACGTTATTCTTTTCCGCAACGACGAGGGCAAAAGATGCGCTATGTATATTGAAGTATCCCAGGCTTCTCTTAAGGCGCTTCGCTACTACAATGAGAGTTGCGTTATGAGTGAGACCTTGAAATAAGGTGTTCTCAATAGTTTTAAGAATACACTTGTCATGGCGAGGATGTCGGTTTCGGGCATCCTCGTCTTTTTATTTGGCGCTTTGAGTGTGTAGTCTTTTCGCTTAGCTCGGAGACTGTCAGAGCCGCATACCCTTCTGTTATTTTGTAAACACGCTTCTTTATTTTATAAAAATGTAGCATTATCTGCTTTTTTTCTGTTGACTTTAGTCGGGAAATAGATTAAAATAGATGTGTCAAATAAAATTTTTGGAGGAATTATGAAAAAGCTAAAGTTTCTTTTACCCCTGCTTCTCTTATTCACCCTTCTTATGACCTCGTGTAACCTTACACCAGGCGGAGACGGCGAAGGCGGCGGAGAGGAGCCTGAGATTGAGACGGTATCCATCGCTGATGCGAAGACGACCTGTCAAAACGAGGGTGTCGGCGTTGACGAGCTGTATATCCGCGCATCCGTAAAGTCCGTTAACGGTGACAGTATGGTTATCGTGGACTCCACCGGTGAGCTTACGGTAAACGGCGTTCACGGTGAGGATAAGGACGGCGCTCGCATCGAATACGCCGCACTTGACGTAAAGCCTATGGTTGACTACGAGGTACTCGTTCGCGTGTCGCTGCAGAACCTTGGCGGTAAGATTTCCGCTTGGGACTGTGTGCTTGTAGAGACTAAGTTCTCTACCGACGGCTACACCGTTATGACCGTTGCCGAGGCAAGAGAGGCAAGCGTTGGCGAAAAGATTACCGTTGACGGTACGGTTTCCGCTATCACTTACTCCAACGGCCTTGTTCCTGCAGGTGTAATTCTCGTTGACGAGACTTCTTCCATTTACATATACAGTGCGACTCTTGCCGCCGAGGTCAAGGTCGGCAACAAGATTACCGTTGGCGGTACCAAGGATTATTGGGTTCTCGAGGACGAGCAGACCAATGCCGAAAAGCACGGCTACAAGGGCTGCTGCCAGCTTAAGGACGTAACTCTCTTTGCTAACGACCTTAAGAATAACGACTTCGACAAGAGCTGGATTCAGGAGATTTCCGTAAAGGAGCTGCTCGATACTCCCGTAAATCAGGATATCACCTCCAAGGTATATAAGGTAAACGCTCTTATCAAGGAGGCTCCCAACCAGGGCTTCACTAACTTCTATTTCTATGATATCGACGGCAAAACCGGCACCTACGCTTATACGCAGTGCAACGGAAGCGACCTTGAGTGGCTGAGAGAATTTGACGGCAAGTTCTGCACGGTTTATATCACAGCGCTGAACGCTAAGGCTACCGCCTCCGACTGCTACTTCAGATTCCTGCCCGTAGCCGTATATGACGAGGGCTACGTATTTAATGCAAGCGATGCTCCCGAATACGCCGTTAAGTATCACGGTATGCCCCAGCTTAAGGAAACCTACACCGGCGACCCCAAGCTTTCTCTCAACACCTCCGTATCCTCTGAGCTTCTGGGCTTCGAGGGCGCGGTGCTTTCCTTCACCTCAAGCGATGAGAGTGTGGTGAAATTCGACACGGTAGACGGTGTAACCGTAATGAGCTGCCCCGGATTTGGCACGGCGACTGTCACGGTAAAGGCAACTTACGGTGAGTATGAATACAGCGAAAGTATCGAGATAACCGTAGAAGATAAGTCGGTTGGCACCACCGACACCGTAGCAAACGCTATTGCTGCCACAGTCGGTGAGACCGTAACCGTAACGGGTATCGTAGGTCCTTCTATCATTCACTCAAATCACGTAGGCTTCTACCTTATGGGTGAGAGCGAGATGATTGCAGTATCCTTCCTGAGCGCCGATACGCTGAAGGATATCGCTATAGGCAACACCGTAACTATTAAGGGTACGAGAGACCTTATTAAGGACTCTATGATATCAATCACCAACGCCACCCTTATAAACAACGAGTACGGCTCGGCAGCTCTGCCCCTCGGTGCCATAATCGACGGCGTAGCTCTCGAGAGCATCTCGGCTACGAACGATACAACTCATATTTACCGCGTAACTGCTACTCCCCAGTTTATCGTTGGTCAGTATTCCAAGACCTACGAAATTTCCGGAGTTCAGCTCTACAGCAACAGCACCTCACAGTACGTTATCCTTGACGACTATCTTGACACAGAGGTTACTCTCCTCGTTTCCGTGGCTAACTGGAACGGTAAGGCTTACAAGCTTTGCGTTGTGGGTATTGAGACCGAGGACGGAGTTATCTATAACGAATTCTGCTTCGACAAAGTAAAAAAATAAAGGGTAAAGAATAAAAATCTATTGACTTTAGCACTCCTTTGTGCTATACTTTACTTGTTATTTAAAAGTAATATTATTTGGAGGCTTATTATGAAGCATATCAAGACTATTGAAACAAAGAACCTTTGCGAGAGCGCGAAGAACGGCGGATGCGGCGAGTGCCAGACCTCCTGCCAGTCTGCTTGCAAGACCAGCTGCGGCATTGCAAATCAGCAGTGCGAAAGCAAGAAGGAAAGCAAGTAATTTTTGCTCTCTAAAAATGCCGCCTGCTAAGGGCGGCATTTTTCACTCTATATTTCATTTTACGGAGATAATATGGTACATCAATATAAACTGTTAGGATATAATATTGTCCTCGATATCTGCTCGGGCTCTGTGCACGTGGTGGACGAGGTTGCTTACGATATTATTGAGCTATACGAAAAATACACGAAAGAGGATATCATAAAGGGTTTGTGCGACAAGTACGCCTGCCGCGAGGATATAAGCGACGAGGATATTACCGAGTGCTACGAGCAGGTGGAATCCCTTGCTCAGTCGGGTAAGCTGTTCACAAAGGACACCTTCGAGCCTATGGCGGGAGCCTTGAAGCAGAAAACGGGCGGAGTTATTAAGGCGCTGTGTCTGCATATCGCTCACACCTGCAACCTCAATTGCTCCTACTGCTTCGCAAGTCAGGGCAAGTACCACGGCGAGAGAGCCGTTATGAGCTTTGAGGTTGGTAAGCGCGCTCTTGATTTCCTTATTGAGAACTCGGGCACAAGGCACAACCTGGAGGTTGACTTTTTCGGCGGAGAGCCTCTTCTTAACTTTGGAGTTGTTAAGGAGCTTGTGGCTTACGCACGCTCGATTGAGAAAAAATATAACAAGAATTTCCGCTTTACGCTTACTACGAACGGTATGCTTATCGACGACGACGTTATCGATTTTGCTAACCGTGAGTGTGCAAACGTGGTGCTTAGCCTTGACGGGCGCAAGGAAATTCACGACCGCTTCAGAGTGGATTATGCAGGTCGCGGAAGCTTCGATACGATAGTGCCGAAGTTCAAAAGACTGGTTGATGCCCGTGGCGGCAAAAACTACTATATGCGCGGCACCTTTACCCACGCCAATCCCGATTTTCTCAAAGACATTCAACAAATGCTCGACCTCGGCTTCAACGAGCTTTCTATGGAGCCCGTTGTTTGCGCCCCGGGTGATGCGGCAGAGCTTACTGCATCGGATATGGAGATTGTAAAAGAGCAGTACGAGCGTCTTGCCGAGCTTATGAGGAAGCGTGACGAAGAGGGTAAGCCCTTCACCTTCTATCACTATATGATAGACCTTACGGGCGGACCGTGTATCTATAAACGCATCTCGGGCTGCGGCTCGGGCACGGAATATATGGCTGTTACCCCTTGGGGTGACCTCTATCCCTGCCACCAATTCGTAGGTGACGAAAAGTACCGCCTTGGCTCAATCTTTGAGGGTGTAACCAACACCGAGGCTCAGGCTGAGTTCGCCTCCTGCAACGTATATAAGAAGCCCGAATGCCGCGACTGCTGGGCGCGTCTTT
>JAFUPM010000049.1 GCA_017481225.1 Clostridia bacterium | reverse complement strand
TACGGGTAGTCTCTACACGGGGACCCTTTGTAAAAGCGAATATGTTGGGGGTATCCCACTCAGCGTCAAGCTGATGGAATCTTACTATGTTTACACCGAACTTGGCAAGACGCTTAGCGGACTTTTCCGCATAATCGTGATCGGGGAAGTTGGCACCGCCGTTAAGGTTGGTACCCCAGAAGCGGCCTACAGTGCCGTCCTCAAACTCGAAGTGGTCTCCGGCTGTGCGGAGAAAGCCGTGCTTGCCGGCAGGCTTTTCACTTTCAAAGACGAAGCGCAGGTCTACCGGGGCATCGTCGGGATAGGCGGGAAAGGGAATATATTCTGTCATGTTATTACCTCACAATCTGACCTAAATAATTATATGATCTTAATACCGAGAATGGAGCAAAGATCACGGAGTGCACCGGTGTGGTCACCGTAAGCGATGAAGTAGTGCTGGCAGGCAACCTTATCAGCGAAGTCCTCAACGTCATCAAGAAGGACTTCAAGGCCGGGAAGCTGAGGAGCGGGCTGAGTCCATCCGCATTCCTCCCAGCGTCTGGGGGTAATACCGGTACCCTTTACCATATGGAGATAATACTCACCGTCAGCGTATGCAAGACGGCACATTGTAACCTTACCGGCTTAACCTTACTTACGTTGAGTATACCCTCGGAGAGCTCACCGAAGGCGGCAGGCATAACGGTAACCTTGCCGTCAACGACCTCGGCGGGACCGTAGTCGGGAACACCCGCGAGGACTCTGTCCTCAAAGAACTCGTAGAACTCAAGGTAGAACGCGCACTGACCGGTAAGATATTTAACCATTAGCTGGGTGATATTGCCAAGAGAATCGTTTTCGGGAACTGTGCAAAGGCCTGCCTCGTCGGCAAGAAGCATAAATATGGGCGCGGGCGGGAAGCCGAGAAGCTTCTTCATACCGTCAACGTCTTTAAGCGAAACCGCGTCATATCCTCTCTCGTCGCAGATAGCCTTGGTTGCAAGGTAGTACTTTGCCGCCTTTTTCATAGACTCGGGGTTTGCGGGCTTCAAGAAGTTCCACTTGGACATACAGTTATTAATAACAGCCTGAATTTCCTCGTCGGAAACCTCCCTTGCTCTCTGCTCTATCTCAAGCATCTCGAAGGTCTCTATCTCGGGACCTATCTCACGCTTCAAGGACGCGCCGTCGTAAAGCGTGCCGTAAAGATTCATATCACGGTATCCCGCCATGCCTGCCTTTGCGTGACGAAGCTTTTCACGAACAGAGGCTGCAAGAGCCCAGTTATACACCTTCTTCGTTCTTGATGGAAGCCCGATTATGTCATATATGTATTTGAAGTTATAGCCAAGGTCATAGAAGGTCTTGCGAAGGGCGCTTGTTCCTGCCTGATCGGCGGTGGTAACGAGCCTGTCCCCCTCTACCCAGCCGCAAAGTCCCCAGAGAACCATGGGCTTATGACGGAAATGCTCGGCAACTTTTACTACCGCGTGAGTGGGTATCCAGCCCGCTATGCAGAGCACAAGAGTGTCAAAATCCTTGCCCGAGAGAGCCGCGACAGCCCTCTTTATATCCTTTTCCTCATAGTCGTCGGTTATGGGATAGACGCTCGCTACAAGCTCCATTCCCTCCTTTACAAGGCCTGCCTCGGCCACAGCACACTTGTCAACTATTATTTCTCTCGGTGTGTTGACCTCACCGAAGCCTACGAAAGCAGCTTTTACCATATTTCAAAAAATTCCTTTCGGTTCGTATTTTTATTTCAACCTTATTATACAAACAGGACTTACAAAAATCAATAGTTTCTCTTTCGAAAAATTTTTCGAAATTTATTATCCCTCTTTCTATTGCGATTTTTAGCGTTTTAGTGTATAATGTTTGTACTAAAGAAAGCGGAGGGGGCAAAAATGACACTTACCGAGCTTGCAAAGCTCTCCCACGTTTCAACCTCAACGGCATCAAAGGCATTTGCCCTAAGCCCCGAGGTAAACGAGCAAACGCGGGATATGATATTTGACGTGGCAAAGGCGCACGGCTGTTTTAAGAAATTCTATCGCTCGGAATATCCGGGACTTGTTTTCGCTGTTATCTGTCCGGAGTTTGACAGCACATATTACGCCGCCTTTATCTCCGAGATGCAAAAATATCTTGCAAGATATAATTCCGAAACCGCCGTTGCCTCAACAGGCTTTTCCAGAGAAACGGAGCGAAGGCTTCTCGAATACTATCAGCGCTATCACACCGTTGACGGAATTATTCTTATTAACGGCAGCACTGAGATAGTGCAAAGAAACGAAATCCCAATAGCAACTGTAAACTGCTTTACCCAAAGCAGAGGTGTTATAAATGTCAAAAAGGACCTCTTGACCCCTATCAAAGAAACCGTAAGAGTGTGGGTGGAGGCAGGCATTACCGATATCGGATTTATAGGAGACCCTTGTACAAACGGCAGACGGAGAATGATGAACGAAGCCGTAACCGAGGTTATCGGCGAGGTCAACGAGGACTACTTCGTGCGCTCGACGGCGAGATTTGAGAGAGGGGGCTACCTTGGCGCCCTTGAGCTTATGGACAGAGAAAAAATGCCCAGAGCCGTAATATGCGCCTATGACAGATTAGCTGTAGGAGCTATGCGCGCGTTTGCCGACAGAGGACTGAAAATTCCCGACGACATAGCGATAGTCGGTATTGACGACGCGCCCGCGTCGAGCTACTCTACCCCGTCCCTCTCCTCAATAAGTCACGAGATAGAGGACACCTGTCGGGCGGTTGCAAATGCTATGTTCAAAAAAATAAGGGGCGAGGAGTTCGAGTCGGATATAAATATCGTTTGCAAACTTAACAGGCGCGAGTCCTCGGAAATAAAATAAGGCGTCCCTATTGACAAAACGCTTCCTTAAGTGTATAATAGTTTTCGGCAAAATAAAACATATTTCGACCGAAAAGGACTGAAAAGGAGACGTTATGAAAAAATTCTTTGGCGAATTCAAAAAATTCATAACCCGAGGCAATGTTATAGATATGGCCGTCGGTGTTATCGTAGGTAGTTCCTTTACCGCTGTGGTAACCGGCCTTTGCAACTACGTGCTTAAGCCCATTACGAACTGGCTGCTCGCAATGGTGCTATCAAAGGACACTCTCGCGGAGCTTTACACCATACTTCAGCCCGCGTATATGACTGATGAGGCAGGACTTCAGGTTCTCGACCTTGCGAACTCCATCTACATAGACTGGGGCGCGTTTATCAACGCTATCATCAATTTCCTGCTTATCGCTATTACCCTCTTCACTATCGTTAAGGTGATAAATAAGGTAAGAGAGAGCCAGGAGGCGCTTGCGCACAGCATCGCGGACGGCAAGCCCACGAAGGAGGAGCGCCGCGAGATGAAGAAGCTCGGCATCAAGTTCTCCGATAAGGCTGCCGTTTCCGCCTACTATGCGGAGAAGGCAAAGAAGGCTGAGGAGGAAAAGGCTGCCGCAGAGGAGAAGGCAAAGGCTGACCGTCTTGCCAACCCCACCACCGAGGATCTTCTCAAGGAAATACGCGACCTTCTGAAAAAGGCTTAAAATTAAGTGTAAGCGCGGAGTTCTTTATACAGTGCTCCGCGCTTTTATGCATTTTGACTCGGAAATCGGTCATCTTTTATTTATATTTGTCGAAAATGTATATTGCATTTTTCGTCATTTAGTGCTATAATGTTTACAACAGTTTCCGGT
>JAFUPM010000048.1 GCA_017481225.1 Clostridia bacterium | reverse complement strand
TCACCTTTGGCTGATATGGCAGTTCTCGGAGGCTGTGCGCGATGGGTGGTCGCCGACGGTCAGACCGCCGAGGCTCGGGGGAAATAAGAGAGTGGGCGTTTTTGCTACGCGCTCACCCTACAGACCCAACCCCGTCGGGCTTTCATCTGTCAGACTTCTGGGTATAGAGCATACCGAAAAGGAGGGCGACGTGCTTATAGTCGAGGGGGCGGATATGCTGGACGGAACGCCGATTTACGACGTAAAGCCCTATCTCGCCTATACGGACAGTCACCCCGAGGCTACGGGAGGCTTTGCCGACGGTGTAAGGGACTACAAGCTGGAGGTTCGCTGCTCCGAGGAGCTTCTCTCCACGGTTGATACAGAAAAAAGAGAGCAGCTTCTGAAGGTGCTGGAGGGCGACCCGAGACCTTCGTACCAGGACGACCCCGAGCGCGAATACGGAATGCGCTACGCAAGCTACGAGGTGAAATTCAAGGTTGCGGGGGGCACTCTCACGGTTACTTCCATATATTGCATTTGACATATCGGGGGCTTTGTGGTATAATAATAATGCGACACGGGGGTGGGCTTATCTGCCCTACCCCGCCCTCACAAATAATTCATTGGTTATAGCTTGGTGGATTGATACTGTGACCCACGGGGTCAGGCGGAGGTCCACCTTTTTTATTTTGGGTTTACCGTGGCGCAGCAAAAAGCAAATAGGAAAGGAGAAAAAATGAAAAAGCTAGCTATAGGATTGGCACTTTTCATAGGGCTTATAATGACGGCAATTACCGCATCAGCCCAAGGCACGCACACCGTAGTACGGGGTGACACTATGTGGAGAATTGCGGTAAGATACGAGGTAGGGCTGTCGGAGCTTGCAGGGGCTAATCCACATATAAAAAACATTGCCCTGATTTACCCCGGGCAAAAAATTAATATTCCCACCAAGGACAGCTCTGTTACGGCATACGAGCGCGAGGTGGTAAGGCTCGTGAACGCAGAGCGGGCGAAGGCGGGGCTTTCGCCACTTGAGTATGACTGGGAATTGGCGAGAGTGGCAAGATACAAGTCGGAGGATATGCAAAGGCTTGGGTATTTCTCCCACACAAGCCCGACCTACGGCTCGCCCTTCCAGATGATGAAGAGCTTCGGCATAAGCTACAGAAGCGCAGGTGAAAACATAGCCAGGGGCTACTCAACTCCTGCAGCTGTGGTAGAGGGGTGGATGAACTCCCCCGGGCACAGAGCAAATATACTTAGCTCAAGCTTCACCCGTATCGGCGTTGGCTACGTAAAGGACGGTCACTATTGGACGCAGATGTTTATTTTTAAATAATTGTCTATGAATTCATCTGAATCTTATTTGTGTTTTTATGGGCATAAAGCCTTCTTTTGAATACAAATATTTACATTTTTTAAGGGCTACCCAGAAAAGGGTAGCCCTCATTTTTTTGAATTATAGATTTACTCTGCGGTGTTCTGCTCGGACTTGGAGGTATCAACAGCTGCCGCCTTGCCGCCTGCAAAGCCTGCAATAAGGCTGGCAATATCAATGCCTGTGGACTGCTTGAGTCCCTCAATAACCTGGTCGGCGCTGGTCATAACGTCGTGTACGAGCTTTGTGGAATTGCCGTCGCCGTACATCACTATCTTGTCGGTCTGCGCATGAGGAGATGCGGCATTCTTCACTACCTCGGGAAGAGCTGTGAGGTACATCTCGAGGACGGATGCTTCACCCATCTTCTTCTGTGCTTCTGCCTTCTTCTCGATAGCCTCAGCCTCGGCAAGTCCCTTGGCTCTGATACCCTCTGCCTCCTGCTCCATAGCATAGCGCGCAGCATCTGCCTCCGCCTTCTTTGCCTCGGCGGCGCGAATTGCCTCGTACTGACGGGCATCGGCTTCCTTCTGTCTCTTTATAAGCTCCGCCTCTGCTCTCTTCTCGGATTGGTACTTAAGAGCATCTGCCTGCTTTTTGATTTCCGCGTCAAGCTCGCGCTCCTTAAGAGCTATTTCCTTCTCTGCAAGCTCGGCTTCCTTCTCACGGCGAGCAATATCCGCATTGGTTTTCGCGATCTCTATTGTTTTACGCTGGTTTTCCTGTTGGATAGAGTATGCCGCGTCAGCTTCTGCGCGCTTGGTATCTGCGAGAACCTTCATCTCTGCCTGCTGAACTGCAAGCTGCGCGTCCTGCTCGGCAATCTTTTTCTCCGCCTCAACCTTTACGGCATTAGCCTCCTGCTGTGCGTTAGAGGTAGCTATAGCGATATCGCGCTGTGCATTGGCCTTTGCAATCTGCGCGTTCTTTCTGATTTGCTCAACGTTGTCGATACCCATATTCTCTATGGTTCCTGCGCCGTCCTTGAAGTTCTGTATATTGAAGTTTACAACCTCAATACCAAGCTTCTCCATATCGGGAACAACGTTCTCGGTAATCTTCTTTGCAACGCCTTGTCTGTCCTGGACCATTTCCTTAAGTCCTACGGAGCCGACAATCTCACGCATATTACCCTCAAGCACCTGGGTGACGAGAGCTACAAGCTCGGAACGGGTTTTGCCAAGGAGAGCCTCGGCTGCGCGCTCGAGAAGTGCGGAATCGGACGAAATTTTGATGTTTGCAACACCGTCAACGGTTACGTTGATAAACTCGTTGGTAGGAACAGCCTCGCTTGTCTTTACGTCAACCTGCATAACTCCGAGAGAGAGCTTATCAAGTCTTGTGAAGAAAGGCATTCTCCAGCCTGCCTTACCGATAAGTATTCTGCGCTTTCCGAGACCCGAAATAACGTAGGCGGTATCCGGGGGCGCCTTCAGGTAGCCCAGAGCGAAGAGAAGTACCGCCAGGGCTGCGATGCCGATTACTACGGCTAAAATGGGGTTCATAATTTTTCCTCCTTGAAAAATATATTTTATTTTTGCATTGTGTCGTTAGCGGGGCATCGACCTCCCCGCTATGCCTTTCGTCTGCCGCGGCTGACGGACATATCACACAGCACCTATGCAATCTCGGCGCTGCATCTCTGTCTGCCGTAAGAGATAAACTCCGACACGGTACTAAAGACTGTTATTAAAAAAAGACCTTTAGCACTCATGCACTAAAAGTCTTGTGTAATCCTAAGATTCGCGCGCACCGGATAGCAAGCTATCGACTGACGGCACGCACACACTGCCTCGCGGCGAGTGAACTACTCCCTTTCGGTACTATTATTGTAGCATAAAACGGGACAATTGTCAATAGTTGTGACACTCAAATCCTTCGATTTGTATACTTGCACAATTTTGAATTTCGGTTTTGTGCATTTTCTACAAATTCATATTTACAAGAGGCTCCCGTGTGCTTTTTGTTCGTTTAAGTAGTAAGCTTTGGCGTTTTTGGGCGTTTGAGTCTCAAGGCGTATTTGCTATGGACGGTATCTTGGATTAAGAGGGTGCCTTCGATGACCCGAGAGAAATTTATACGTATCCCGTATGCGCCGAAAAAATCGGCGCACCTTAAGATAATCGGTGCGCCGTGATAGCTTTTGCTTTCAATATAAGCCAAAAAGGCTTATACCGTCGGCTTAATATTTGCCGCTTGCGGTTCGGGGGCTGTAAATTTGCGCGGAATTTCGCTATTAATAGAAGTATCCCCAATAGTAGGACGAAAGTCCTGTTTTGCCAATCATCATCCAAACGTAAAGGAAGGAGTCAAAGCCATCGTGGAACTCAAGCTCGTGGTCGGCGTGATATTTCCTGATTTCCTTATATATTTCCTTAACTGCTTCGAGGTCTCCACTGCCGCCCGCAGCCAGAATTTTCGCGTGCAGGAGGCAAATGTCGGCGTGGTATTCAAGATAATGCCACGACTTCAGCCGAGCCGCATCTGTGGCGGAGAAGAGATTGCGCTTTATAACGGGCAGGAAGCCTTCTATAAGAGCGGGTATCTGCTCTGCTCTTTTTGCAACGGCAGGATTGTTGTTCCAAGGCTTCTCGTCGTCGTTGGACGTAGCGATGCCTTCCTCCTCGATACCGAACTTTCCACCAACGCGGAAGTTTGAGGGGGACATAAGGGGGGACATTTTCTCAAGGTACTCGCGCACGAGAGGACCGTCCTCGCCAAATGCGCCAAGGAAGTAACAGTCAGCAGTTTTGTCAAAGTCAATAGAGGTGTCAAACTGCGTTTCTCCCATCATAATGAGAGGAAGAGAGGTAGGAATATACATTCTGTGAGTTTGGTCGCTCATACAGCCGTCAAATTTTATGGAGTCGAGTGCCTTCATATCTCTATAGGTTTCACGGGAGATGCGCATATAAGAGAGGTCGCAGTACATATCCTTATAGAATCTATACTCGAAAACTACTGTGGGAATATTGTTATTCAAGCGTTTCCAATCCTGCGCCCACTTCAATCGGAGCGCGTTGGAAACCGCAACGTACTTGTTTTTTTCGTAAGGGGGCTCTTCGCCCTCGAAGTGAAGCTCTCCGTAGCCCTTCTCGTAATAGCCGCCGATAGCCGAAATAAGAATAAAGCGATTTGCGTTATTGAGCCTTAATTCCTTGGGAGGACGGAGAGTGTCTACGTAGGCGATTAACGCCACGCGAGTGTCAAGCCCCTCCTCGGTAAGACGTTGGTCCAGCTCATTGAGCATCATAACGTACCAATCAGAGACGGTGCGCTTCGAACATTCTTCACATTCGCAGGAGTTGTTGACGCCGTCTGCAAGCCAAAAGTGAATAAAATCTACGTGGGGATTTTCCTTCGCATATTTTACCATATAGTCGACGAGCAGTCGGCGAGCCTTGGGGTTGGAGTAGCAAAGATGGGTGTAGAAGGTGCTGTCGGCGAAGATATCTCTTTTTCCATTTACAAGCGCAAAAAGGCTTCTCTCTTCATCACTAAGGCGAGCCACCGCTTCCTTCTGACTGTTAAGGTCTCGCAAGGATATGCCGAGGCCCTCGAACATCCAGGCGTGACCGAGCGTGTGGAGCTGTATTCCCGTTTTTTTGATATCCCTCTCGAGGAGCTTAACGTAATTGTAAAGCATATCGTAGTCGGTAACCTGACCCGAGGGACGGGTGCGGAGATTGTCGTTGTGTACGTGACCGTACCACATATGCATATAGTTATACGGAACAAGTCCCTCTATCATATACATATTCATTCCTATTTTGGGAAGGAAGTAAACTGTATCGCGTATATGCTCGTAGCTGACAGCTCCCTCTGTACATTCGCCGCGGAAGTTTTTGTCGGCTTTCTTTCTGTATTTGAAGCTATGGGCGGCAAGATTCCGTACGTAGGGAACGTAGTCTCCGTCAGCTCCCGGGCGAAGGTATCTGCAGCCTGCGGAGGCGCAGAGGCGGTATACACCCATAAGAACGCTGCGCTCGTTGCTGCCTGCGATATATCCCGACATTTCCTTAATATCTATTTCTATGACGTCCTCAATTTTAGGGTCGGTATAATCGTCTGCCGCGATGGAAAGCTCGGGGAAGGTTCCGAGGATAATTTCGCCTCTGTCTGCGGCTTTGGGCGTTTTAAGAATATCTATATCGGGGTTTATGGCTCCGCGAGACATTGTCACAACGTACTTTTTCAGCTCTTCTGCCGCATAGAGCAGGGTTTCTTGCATACTCGGAATAAGGATTTTCATAATTTGCCCTCCGTCGTTTTTGTTGTTGTAGGATATATGTTAAACACCTACCATATTTATATAATATAGGATATTTTGCGCGCGGTCAAGTCATTTTTTTACTCTTTTGGTGGATTTTTTTACTGTTCGGGAGCATCTTGGCGTTAAAGGGGTGCTGCGAAGTGTGTCTTTTTTGGTCTAGGTAAATATTCGAGAGATAGATTAGGCAAGCGTAGGTTGCTTAAGATATCGTTTGAAGATTTGCTTAGAAACGCGAGAGGCGACCTGAAGGCGTAGTTACCTACGTCGAGGGGAGCATCTTGGCGTTAAAAAAGGCGCACCGAAGTGCGCCTTTTTGGTCTAGGTAAATATTCGAGCGATAGATTAAGCAAGCTCAGCGAAGTACTTGATAGTACGAACCATCTGGCTTGTGTAGGAGTTCTCGTTGTCGTACCATGCAACAACCTGAACCTGGTAGGTGTCCTCGTCGATCTTTGCTACCATGGTCTGGGTAGCATCGAAGATGGAGCCGTAGCGGCTGCCGATAACGTCGGAGGATACGATCTCGTCGGTGGTGTAGCCGAAGGACTCGGAACTCTGAGACTTCATAGCTGCGTTGATGCCCTCAACGGTGATGTCCTTACCCTTAACAACTGCGACAAGGATGGTGGTAGAGCCTGTGCAGGTGGGAACTCTCTGTGCGGAGCCGATAAGCTTGCCGTTAAGCTCGGGGATAACGAGGCCGATAGCCTTAGCTGCGCCGGTGGAGTTGG
>JAFUPM010000047.1 GCA_017481225.1 Clostridia bacterium | reverse complement strand
GCGCTGCCGTCCCGACAACGTGGTATTCACCTACCAGGGCGACGGTGACCTTGCATCTATCGGTATGGCGGAGACAGTTCATTCCGCAGCGAGAAACGAGAATATCACCGTAATTTTCGTAAACAACGCAATCTACGGTATGACGGGCGGTCAGATGGCTCCTACAAGCCTTCCCGGTCAGGTTACGCAGACCTCTCCCTACGGACGTGACGTTAACCACTGCGGTTGGCCTATCCGTGTCAGCGAGATGCTTGCAACCCTGGAGGGACCCGAGTACATAGCTCGCGTTGCAGTAAATAACGTAAAGAACGTGAAGGCGGCGAAGAAGGCTATTAAGCGCGCCTTTGAAAATCAGATTGCAGGCAAGGGCTTCTCCTTGGTTGAGGTTGTATCCGCTTGCCCCACGAACTGGGGTATGACACCTAAAGAGGCTCTTGAATGGATAGAGAGCGATATGCTTCCTTACTATCCTATAGGCGTATACAAGGACAGAAGCGCTGAGGAGGAGAAGAAATGAAAACTACTCAGATTTTAATTGCAGGCTTCGGCGGACAGGGAATACTCTTTGCGGGTAAATTCCTCGCCTATAAGGGACTTACCGAGGAGCTTCAGGTATCCTGGCTTCCCTCTTACGGTCCCGAGATGAGAGGCGGTACGGCTAACTGCAACGTTATCCTCTCCGAAACCCCCGTAGGTTCTCCTATTGTAACCTCTCCCGACGTGCTTATCGCTATGAACACACCTTCCCTTGAGAAGTACGTCAACACCGTTGTCAAGGGCGGTCAGATTTACGTTGACTCCTCCCTTATCGGTGCTAAGGTTCTGCGTGATGACGTAGACGTTTTCTACATTCCCGCAACCCAGATAGCTAAGGACGAGGGAATTGGCTCTCTTGCCAATATGATTATCGTAGGTCACCTGCTTGAAAATCACCCCGAGCTGTCCTTCGACAGCACAGACGATGTTGTAGAGAAGCTTGTTCCTGCGAAAAAGGCAGCGCTTAAGGAGCTTAATATGAAGGCTCTTACTCTCGGAAAAAACTATAATAAGTAAACTTAAGTTAGAAATTCAGCGCAAAAATCACCGTTTTTGCGGTTTGAATTTGGTTCACATTGTTTAATATTTTATTGGCATTATTGCCAAAAAGGAGATAATTATTATGAACGCAATGACAGAAATGAGCAAATACCGTCACGAGAAGGTTTTGTTCGTAAACAACGAAAAGGCAGGCTTGAAGGCTATTATAGCCATTCATAACACCAACCTTGGTCCCGCTATCGGCGGCTGCCGTCTGTTCCCCTATGCATCCTACGACGATGCGCTCTTCGACGTTCTCCGTCTTTCCCGCGGTATGTCCCACAAGAACGCTGTTGCAGGACTTCCTCACGGCGGCGCTAAAGGCGTAATTATCGCTGACCCCTCCGAGAAAACCGAGGCAATGTTCGAGGCATTCGCTGAGGCTGTTAACAATCTTGGCGGCGACTACATCACCGCTGAGGACGTAAACACCACCTGCGATGATGCTCTCATCATGCTTCGCAAGACTAAGCACATCTGCGGTCTTCCCCAGAACAGCGGCGACCCCTCTCCCTTCACCGCGCGCGGAGTATGGCAGGGCATTAAGGCTACCGCTAAGGTTGCTCTCGGCACAGACTCCCTTGACGGTCTTACCGTAGCCGTACAGGGTCTCGGTAAGGTTGGATACGACCTTTGCCGTCTGCTCCACGAGAGTGGCGCGAAGCTTATCGTAGCTAACCGTTCCAACAAGGATATCGCAGCTCGCGCAGCAGCAGAGTTTGGCGCAAAGGTTGTAGCTACCGACGAGATTTACAGCCAGAAGTGCGACATCTTCTCCCCCAACGCTATGGGCGCTATCATCAACCCCACCACCATTCCTACCCTTAACTGTAAGGCGGTTGCAGGCGGTGCTAACAACCAGATTCTCGACGATGCATCGGGTCTTATGCTTAAGGCTCGCGGTATCTTCTACGCTCCCGATTTCGTTATCAACGGCGGCGGTGTAATCAACGCTGCAGCAGAGGTTGACGGTCCTTACGACAAGGCGGCAGTGCTTAAGAAGGTTGACAATATCTACAACTCTATTGAGCATATCCTCTCCGAGTCCAAGGCTACGGGCGAGCCCGAGGGCGTTATTGCTACCAAGTACGCAGAGTCCCTTATCTACAGATAAGATAACAAACCGAAAGAGCTGCCAAAAAGCGCTCTACTGTAAAACGGGTTTTATCTTAAAAAATCAAAAGGAGTACAAGTGTTTTTGCTTGTACTCCTTTTCACATACCTCGCCCTTAAAGGTATATTTTTCAAAAACGGTTCAAGTCTTAAAATACGATTTGCTTGTATTTTTTAAAGCATTTACGATATTGTATTGACTTGAGCAGCTTTCGGTGATATTCTATTAATAAATAGGTACTTTTCTTATAAAAAGCTCCTATCGCTGAGCTTTTTGCTGAAAACAAAATAAAACTTATAAGAAGGCTCTGTGAAAGTTATTTGGAGGGAAGAATGGACAAGAAGGATTTAGCCTTTTCGGGCTACGAATGTATAAGCTTTGATTTTTTAGGAAAGGAAGCGAAGGTTATTAAGCCGAATTGCGCCCCGAACGGCAGCTGGGCTTTGAAAACCGAGTACTTCGGCGCGTTCCCCGAGGTGGAGCTTGAGCTTCTGGAACGCGGCTTCCATATCGCGTATATAAAAAACGAAAACAGATGGGCTGAGGAATATGACCTTGCGCGCAAGGAGGCGTTCGTAAGGTATATACCGACCCGTTTTGGGCTTCGGGAAAGGTGCGTACTCGTAGGTATGAGCTGCGGAGGACTTTACGCCGTAAAGCTGGCGGCAAGGGCTCCAGAGCTTGTGAGTGCCTTGTATCTTGATGCGCCTGTTATAGACCTTATGAGCTGTCCCTTCGGGCTTACGGGGGAGCTTTCCTCAATTATTGACGAGTACGTAAGATGTACGGGCAGAGGGCGCGAGCAGATGAAGGATTATACCGACCACCCATATAACAAGCTTGATATACTGACGGACAACGGCTTACCCGTAATCCTCGTGGCAGGGGACTCTGACACAACCGTACCCTACGGTGAGAACGGAAGGCTCCTTGCCGAGCATTACGAAAGAGTTGGCGGAACTATCGAGGTACACATTAAAAAAGGCTGTGAGCATCACCCACACGGACTCCCTGACCCCAAAATTATCGCGGACTTTCTTGAGCGCTACTCAAGGACTTAAGGGGAGCTATTAAGATTTCTCAAGCGAAACTCAAGGGGTTAAGCGGAGCTGTTAGAATTTTTCGAGCGCAACTCAAGGGCTTAAGCGGAGCTATTGAGATTTCTCAAGCGCAACTCAAGGGCTTAAGCGGAGCCTAAAGTTTTTTATAAAAGCTTAAGGCTGAGTCTGCCTTATAGCAGCCGTTAATTTAATATTTCCTACAGACAGTAAAAGGACGAGGAGCATCTAAGCTTCCTCGTCCTTTTTGGCTTATTTTGTAAATAAAGGTTTGCAAAATCGGTTATTTTATCTGCATAATTACTACTCCGCCGATTTCGTCGTCGCCTCCGACTGCGATATATTTTCCATCGGGGCTTACGGCTATGGCGGTGGGTCTGTAGATGCCTACGCATCTGCCCGTGGGAGCAAACACCTCAGGTACAAGTCCGAGAAGCGTAACGCCCTCCTCCTCGGTGTACTTGAAGAGCTGACCTACGCCAAGCTTATGACCTGCAACACCCCATACGGTGCCGTCGGGAGCAGTATCGAGAGAGTGAACTCCGCCTGCCGTCGTCACCTGACCGAGGGAGAATACACGCCCGTCCTTTATCCTTGCGAGCATAGTGTCGTGCGTGCCGACGAGAAGTGCGCCGTCAGGAAGAGCCGTAGAGGACTCGGGAGTAGCAAGGTATCTTCTTCCTGCCACACTAGGGAGAGGAAGGGACGGGACGGGTGCGCGAAGGGAGGAGGCAACCTCACTGTCGTCGGCATAAATGCCTAAGACGGTCGGAGTACCGTTTTCATCAAGCTTACATTCAACTCTGTGCGCGCCGCCTTCGCCAACGCGGAAGGAAAGCTCACTCTCCGAACTCCAGCTGATACTCTTGACAGCCGCCTTGCCGTGACCGAGCTGCTCCCAAACGCTTATAGCTGAGGTGCGTTTGAAGGGGTGGCGGAAGGCGTTATCCTTAAGGAAGCTCTCAAAGTAAAGGACAGTATCCTTATAGTAGCGGTCGTACTTTTCCATACATTCGGCGAAATCGCTCTTCGGGTACCAAGCCTCCGCTTCCTTCTGGTATGGAATATAGTTTATATAATCGTAGGACATAAGTCGCTCCTCGGTATCAAGGGCAGGGACGAACTTATCAAGCTCAATAGCCATAATGCCCGAGGGGGTATCCTTATCCGAGGTGTGGTTTCCGTCGGAAATATAAAGCACGTCATCGACGATATGCATTTCTGCCGTGATACTGAGGGTGCGCTCCTTCGAGCCCAAAAATCCGCAGTCAACAGGCTCTTTGCCGTTGAGGAAATCCCACATATAGAGCCTTGCTCCTACGTATCTGTGATGAGGGATAAAGGTCATACAGCCGTACCAGAGGCGGCCCTTGCTGTCGAAGTCCATACCGTAGGCGTTATAGAAAACGGAGGCGTTCTCCGTAAGTGGCTCTGCCTTGGGAACGGGTCTGCCGACGGTGGTAATCTCACGGGTTTTCAGATTGTAGGCGTAAAGCTCCTGACCTCTGCCCGGCACAGAGCAGGGACCCGTGGTGAAGTAGAGAATACCGTCGCGCTCTCTTGCGTGGCGGATAAGTCCCGGAGCTGTGACGCCAAGGAACTCAATGTCACGGATATCGGTATTGTATCTGAACATTGCGCCCGAGTAGGTCGAGCCGTAAATATGACCGTCGGAGAGCAGGAAGGTGCGGCTTGTGTGGGTGTCGGATATCTGACCGAGGCAACGAAGGCTGCCCGTATGTACGTTGTAAACGTAGCCCGTGCCGCGCATCCAGGTAATAGCGAAGTAGTCGCCGTTTTTCGGGTCGTAGGTCGCGCCGTAGGTTGTATCGTGGGGAGAGATAAGTCCAAGTCCGCGGCACTCACCCTTCTCGTAATCGTATATGAGTAGGTTTGAGCCGGGGTAGCTTTCATAGGGGTGGTCCGCGTACTCGTAGGGCATCCAGGTAGGATGAGTAGGCGCGGGAGAAGTGGTGTGGGTTGTGGTGAGAATTTTACCGTCGCCCATAAAGGAGAGGGCCGTGTGGAATTTGCTGGTTCTCAGCGAGTGGGGGCTCATAAGGATTTTATCCTCAAGCGCCATATGACGGATAAAGCTCTTGGTTTTGTGGTCGTATTCGTAAAGCCTTGCGTAAAGCGCCTCGTAGCTCTCGCCACATACCGAGAAGAAAATTCTTCCCTCGGGGGATACAGCCATATCCCATATAGCATTGTGCGCGGGGTCGTCAAGACACAGCTTGTGCGTTACGCCCGTTTGGGGGATAAGGCGGAAAAATTCCTTCGGCTTATCCTTCATTACAGTATACTTTCCCTTCATTAATATATACCTCCGTTAATGTATTCGTTTTTTAGACGTAAGATGCCTCGGCTGACCTTTCGGTAGCTCTTAGCTTTTTGTTTGCTCACCTAAGCCGCCTCGGTTGCCTGTCAGTATAGCACTTAGCTCTATGCTCGCGCCTGGGCCGCCTCGGTTGCCTGTCAGTATAGCACTTAGCTCTATACTCGCTTCTAAGCCGCCTCGGTTGCCGTGGCTCACCAATATAATTGTATAACAGTCGGGCGCGGTTTGCTTGACTTCAATTAAAATAGATTTGATTTTTTCTACGATTTATAAAAAATGTATAGAAAAATGCGTGGCTTTGTGTTATACTGAAAATGAAAAATACTCCGAAGTATATAAGGTGTGGGGAAACCGCACCCTAAAGCAACGAAGGGAGGCGCGGCTTGTGAATATACCTATCAGGTGGAATATGAAGGATGCTGTGTGCGACGCGTATAAGGTCGAGGGCAGCGGCTCCTCGCTTTTACACGGGCATCACCATTTTCTCATTACCCTTATCACCAAGGGCAGGGGCGTGCAGACCTTAAACGGCGAGGACATACCCTTTGTCGAGGGCGACCTCTTTATCCTTTCCCCAGCGGATTTTCACAGAAACACGGTGGAGGACGGCGAGAGATTTGACTACTTCGGCGTGAAGTTCCCCTACGAGCTGCTGGATTCCAGGCTCTCGGAGCTGTGCGAGCTTTCAAGATTTCCTATACATATTCACTTGTCTGAAACTACGGCAGAGAAGGCTCGCAGCTTATTCGAGACTCTTGTTGAGGAGTGCCGCAGAGGAGAGGGGCGTGTTGCCTCGGAGGTGTATCTGAGAGCGCTCGTGGAGCAGCTGTTTATCCTTGCTATAAGGGAGCTTCCCGAGGGGACTAAGAGCAGCTCGGGCGCGTTTGTGAACCGCGCCCTCGGTTATCTTCACTCCCATTTTCACGAATCAATTACCGTCAATGATGCGGCGGCATACGTTGGCTATACTCCTAACTACTTCAACACGCTTTTCAGAGAGCAAATGGGCGTACCCTTCGGCACGTATTTAAGAAATATGCGGCTGAGCTATGCGAAAAATCTGCTCCTTTCGGGAGATTTGCCCGTGACGGAGATTGCACTTGAGGCAGGCTTTGGCTCTCTTGCGCATTTTTCGCGTTCCTTTACGGCGGCGTTCGGCTCGTCTCCGAAGCAGTATAGGAGAAGCTATGGCGAACAGAGCCGAAAAGATAAATAAAAGCTTTGACGGTCAGAAGTGGAGAATTTCCGCAAAATCCTGCGGCAAGCAGATGCAACAACAACCGAAAGAATTGACGGTTGGAAAAAGCGAAATTAGCTGTGGCAAACAAAAAGCGAAGAGCATTTAAAGCTATGGCAAGAAACGAGAAAATTAAAGGAGAAGCAATATGGAAAGATGGAAGGGCGGCGCAGTAAAGCTCGCTGACGAGTCACTGAGAGATGCTATACGGGGCAAGAGAATTGCCCTTATGATGAACGCCACCTCGATACATAACGACGGCAGACTCCTCCTTGACGTAATAGTTGAGGAAAAGTGGGCTGAGGTTGCCTTCGTCTTTGGTATGGAGCACGGTGTAAGGTGCAATTTCGCCTCGGGCGAAAAGGACGAGGAGGACATTGACGAAAAGACGGGTATTCCAATTCTCAACCTCTACAACTGTGAGGGCAGGCGTCCTCCCGTGGAGAGCTTAAAGGATATTGATGCCGTCGTGTATTCCACCCAGGACGCAGGCGTCAGGCATTGGACCTTTACCCCCTGGCTCGTATACCTTATGGACGCGGTAGCCAAGGCAGGCTGCGAGCTTATTATCGTAGACAGACCCAACCCCATAAGGGGTGATATCGTCGAGGGGAACGTAGGCGACCCCGAGTTTCTCGGCACTCTGCTTTGCGGCTTCGACTACCCCTTGCGCCACGGTATGACCGTAGGCGAGCTTGCCCTTATGTATAACGACGAGAAAAAGCTTGGTATTAACCTAAGTGTCCTTAAAATGGAGGGCTGGCGGCGAGATATGTGGTACGACGAGACGGGGCTTCTCTGGATACCCCCGACCCCCAACGTGCCTAATCCTATGACCTTCCTTTACTTCTGCACAACGGGGTTGCTCCAGGGCTCCAACGTATCCTTCGGCAGAGGCTCAACCGTCCCCTTCCAGTTTGTAGGACGGCCAGAGTTTTCATCTGAGGAGCTTGCGGAGGAGTTAAACTCCAGAGGGCTTGACGACGTTTACTTCGTGCCGAAGTTCAATATGGCAGTTTCTCTTGAGGACCTGAACACGCTTATCCCTTGCCGAGGCGTTTTGATAACCGTTCGCGACAGAGACAGCTTCAGGGCTGTGAGGTGCCAGCTGCACCTCTTTGATGCAATTGATAAGCTCTACAGCCGCGACATAGTTCAGTTTGAATGCTCAAAGGTTAAGTATTGGGCGCGCAGGCGCATTGCCACAAACGACCTTTACGATACCCTGGAGCGCGGCGAGAGCGCACTTACCCTTTTGGAAAAATGGGAAAAGCAGGCGGCTGATTTTGATAGAAGAAGGCAAAAATACCTTCTCTATAAATAAAATAAACAGAGAAAACGGCTTCGATATGAAGCCGTTTTCTTTGTAAAATGCGACACGGGTGCCGCCTTTTGTATTTATTTCGCTAAAAAATAGTAAAACGCGAGCGAGTTGCCGCTATTATTCCCTCATCTCTCAGCTTACCGATTTCACTTGACAGTCCGCTGCGGTCAACCCCTAAGTAGTCGGCTAGCTCCTGGCGGTCGTATGGAATATCGAAGGTTGACGAGCCCTGCCTTTTTGCCTCGTTTGAAAGGTAGGAGAGAAGCTTATCTTTTGTTGTCCTCTTCGCACATATTTCGCTTTTTTGGTATAGGGCGATGTTCTTTTGCGCAATATCCTTCATTAAATTAAATATAAGCCTTTGGTGGAAGCCGCAGCCGTTTTCACAGGTATGCATAATATGGGAGCAATCTATGAGCATAACCTCCGAGGGCTCGCTTGCAACAACTGTAACGGGAAGGGAGCGAAGCTCCGCACAGGCGAATGCCTCGGCGAACAGTTCCCCGGGTGATACACTGCCGAGAATGCTTCTGTTTCCGTAGTAGTCAACCAGGATTACCTGGACCTCACCCGAAAGGAGAATTCCGATATTCGTAGCAGGGCTTCCCTCCGAAAAGACGGTGTATTTTTTGTCAAAGCTCATAACCCTCGCGCCAAGGCAGGAGAGCATTCTGTATAGGTCACATTCGTCAATGCCGTCGAAAAGAGGACATTTTAATAAAATTTCTCTATATTTTTTCATTTTTTCTCCGTTTTGTTGAAAATTCAACAGATTTTCTGCTTACATTATACTATAATAGAACCGTAAAATCAAGGAGAAAATCTATGAAAATTGCTTTTTTTGACACCAAGCCCTACGACAAGCCCTACTTCGATAAGTACGGAGAGGAAAGAGGCGTGGAATTCAAATATTACGAAACCAAGCTTAACGAGGATACCGTGGAGCTTGCAAGCGGTGCCGACGGCGTATGCGTGTTCGTTAACGATACCGTTAATGCGGCGGTTATTGACAGGCTCTCGGAGATGGGCATCAAGCTCGTCGCCCTCAGATGCGCAGGCTTCAATAACGTGGATATGAAGAGCGCCTACGGCAGGGTCCACGTGCTGAGAGTGCCTGCCTATTCGCCCTACGCGGTGGCAGAGCATGCTATGGCAATGCTTCTCACCTCGGTGCGCAGAATACACAAGGCTTATATCAGAACCAGAGATTTCAATTTCAGCCTTTCGGGGCTGTGCGGCTTCGACCTTCACGGCAAAACCGTCGGCGTCGTAGGAACGGGCAAAATCGGCAGAGCCTTTATAAATATCTGTCAGGGCTTCGGTATGAAGGTCCTTGCTTACGATAAATACCCCGCGGAGCTTGCGGGGTGCGAGTACGTGAGTATGGAGGAGCTTTTGGCACGAAGCGACGTTATTTCGCTTCACTGTCCCCTGACGGAGGAAACCTATCACCTTATTGACGGCGAGGCTATTGAGATGTGCAAAAAGGGGGTTGTAATACTCAACACCTCCAGAGGCGCACTCATAGATGCGGAGGCATTGCTCTCGGGTATCAAGAGCCGAAAGGTCGGCGCAGCTTGCCTCGACGTTTACGAGGAGGAGTCGGAGCTGTTCTTTGAGGACTTCTCGGGTCATATTTTAGAGGACGACACCCTGGCGCGGCTTATCTCAATGCCTAACGTTATCGTTACCTCCCACCAGGCGTTCCTTACCGAGGAGGCGCTTTCAAATATCGCAGAAATAACTGTTGACAATATAGTGAATTTCCTTAGTAATAAAGGCTGCAAAAACGAGCTTTGCCATAGATGCACAGGCTCTGACGGTTGCTCGGGCACGTCGCTTGGATGATACACCCGACGGGCTTTATGTATCGCCACGAGTGTGTGTAACGAAAAATGCAAAGCAATTTCAAAAAATGAAAAGCGGATATTTGCGTAAAAAACTCAACACGCCCCCGACTAATTGAAAAAGCGGCTGAAAGAACAACACACGCCGAAAGCTAAACTTTAGAAAACGGTACCCAAATCACAGCGCGCCCCGATTTAATTTTAAAAGGAGAGAAAAATGAAAAGAAAGATAATAAAGATAGATGAAAGCAAGTGCAACGGCTGCGGTATGTGCGCTGAGGCTTGCCACGAGGGAGCGATAGAAATGATAGACGGTGTGGCGAGGCTGACTCGCGAGGACTATTGCGACGGACTTGGCGACTGTCTTCCTGCGTGCCCAACGGGAGCTATAACCTTTGAGGAGCGCGAGGCCCTCTCATATAACGAGGCGGCAGTCCTTGCGGCAAAGGCGGCAAAGGTGGGTGACGGGAAAAGCACAGTGAATACAAAGGCTCATACGGGCTGCCCGGGACCTAGGGCTAGGCTTCTCGATAAAGAAGATGGGTCGGCAGTTTGCCGCGGCTCTGACGCAAAGAGCAGCTGCCCAAGCAACGTAGGCATTAGTGCTTCAAGGGCGCAAAGCCGCCTTATGCAGTGGCCCTGCCAGATTAAGCTGGTTCCCATAAACGCGCCATACCTTAACGGCGCCGACCTTCTTGTTGCGGCAGATTGTACAGCCTACGCTTATGCCTCCTTCCACGAGGAGCTGATGCGAGGCAGGATTACTCTTGTCGGCTGCCCTAAGCTTGACGAGGGAGACTACGCGGTAAAGCTCCGCGAGTTATTTGAAAGAAACGACGTCAGAAGTGTCACGGTGGCACGAATGGAGGTGCCCTGCTGCGGCGGACTTGAAAGTGCCGTGAGGCGCGCGCTCTTAGAGTCGGGCAAGCTTATTCCAAGCCAGGTCGTAACAATATCCACCGACGGCAGGATTTTGAGGTGACGGGATTGTTACCGACAAAATTTAAGTTTAATATTGATTTAAAATATTATTTGTGGTAGAATAAAATAAAAAAGGATTTTTTAGAGGAATGGAAATCACAAAAGATATAATATACGTAGGTGTCAATGACCGCAAAACCGACCTCTTTGAGGGGCAGTACATTATTCCCGACGGTATCAGCTACAACTCCTACGTTATAGTTGACAGAGAGGTTGCGGTTATGGACTCCGTCGATGCCGAGTTCGGCGAGGAGTGGCTTGCAAATATTAAGGCGGTCCTCGGAGACAGAGCCCCCGACTATCTTGTAGTACATCATATGGAGCCCGACCACTCGGGAAGCATCGGAAGCTTTGTTAGTGCCTACCCGTGTGCGAAAATCGTGGCTTCTGCCAAGGCTTTCACTATGATGAAAAACTTCTTCGGCGAGGATTATGCTGACAAAAGACTTGTAGTAGGCGAGGGCGATACCCTCACCCTCGGCGAGCATACCTTAAGCTTTATTACAGCGCCTATGGTCCATTGGCCCGAGGTTATTATGTCCTATGACAAGAAGGATAAGGTTCTCTTCTCGGCTGACGGATTTGGCAAGTTCGGCGCACTTGATACAGATGACGAGTGGGCGTGCGAAGCAAGACGCTACTATATAGGCATCGTTGGAAAATACGGCGCGCAGGTGCAGGCTGTGCTGAAGAAGGCACAGGCTCTTGATATTGAGAAAATCTGTCCTCTCCACGGACCCGTTCTCAAGGATAATCTCGGCTACTATATCGGTCTTTACGACACCTGGTCCGGCTACAGACCTGAGGAGGAGGGAGTTGCTATAGCCTACACCTCGGTTTACGGAAACACCGCAAGGGCGGTAAAGCTTCTTTGCGAGGCACTTGAGAAATCGGGCGTTAAGGTTGCGCTCTCCGACCTTGCAAGATGCGATATGGCGGAGGCTGTTGAGGACGCCTTCAGATACTCTAAGCTTGTTTTAGCTACCACAACCTATAACGGTGACGTTTTCCCCTATATGCGTGACTTTATAACTCATCTTACCGAGCGCGGCTACCGCGGAAGGACCGTCGGCTTCATAGATAACGGAAGCTGGGCGCCTATGGCGGCGAAGGTTATGCGCGGTATGCTTGAGGGCTCAAAGGATATTACCTATACCGAGACGACGGTTAAAATTCTTTCCGCCCTGACCGAGGAGAACCTCAGACAAATCGAGGCTCTTGCCGAGGAGCTTTCGAGGTAAGATGCTTACCTACTCCTCGCGGTATCTCGAGGTAGCTTATATGCCTTTTGTATCTATGATATATCTTCGGAGACTTTAGCTTGACCTTCTTTTGGCAAATCCCCAAAGCTTCGGGCTTGGATTTTTCTCGACATTCAAAGTCTGATTTATCCGTAAACCCATCCCCGTGCTGCGTTTTTTGCAGTATTACGGGTTAAAATGCCGTTTTATGATAACTTGAATAATTTTATTTATAAAAGGAGAATAATTAAATGAAAGACACCAGATTTTATCTTTGCGAAAGGTGCGGAAACCTTGTAGGTCTTATTGAAAACGGCGGCGGACAGCTCGTCTGCTGCGGTCAGAAGATGACGAAGCTTGAGGCAGGTGTTGTTGAAGCGAGCCGCGAAAAGCATATTCCTGTCGCAACCGTAGATGGCAATACCGTGAAGGTTACCATCGGCTCTGTTCTCCACCCTATGAGCGAGGAGCATCATATCGCGTGGGTTTATCTTGAAACCGACAAAGGCGGCGCGAGAAAAACGCTTAACCCGACGGACGCACCCGAGGTTGAGTTCGTCCTTGGCGACGAGGTGCCCGTGGCGGTATATGCATACTGCAACCTTCACGGGCTTTGGAAGTGCGAGCTTTGATACATATTTATAAGAAAGGATACTGTTATGAAAAAATTCGTTTGTGACGTTTGCGGCTGGGAGTACGACGAGGAGGTCGGTGTACCCGAGGCGGGTATTGCCCCCGGAACAAAATTTGAGGATTTACCCGACGATTTCGAGTGCCCTCTTTGCGGCGTAGGCAAGGATAACTTCAGCGAGGCGTAAGCCCGTTATCCTTTGCGAAAATGAAAAGAAGCGAGGGTCTCACGTAAGGTGAGACCCTATGTATAAATCAGAGGTTTTGAACGTATGGAGCTTGTGTTACTGACTGCCTTGGGCGTCGGCGGTGCTACCGTTATTGGCGCGGCTATTGGCTTTATCTTTAAAAATATATCCCATAAATTCTCGGATATCGTGCTGTCGTTTGCGGCGGGCGTTATGCTTGCGGCGGCGGTTCTTGGGCTTATCGTGCCTTCTCTCGAGTACGGCGGAGAGTGGGGGATTATCGTTACGGTTGCAGGTATATTTACTGGTGCTGTCACACTGAACCTTATAGACAAGGTTGTGCCTCACCTTCATAGGCTTGCAGGAGCTGAAATTGAGTCCCACAAGAACGGTGAGCTGAGCCGAGTGCTGCTCTTCGTTACGGCTATTGCCATACATAACCTACCCGAGGGAATTGCGGCAGGCGTTGGCTTTGGCTCGGGCGATGCTACGTCGGCTTTGATTATTGCAGGCGGAATTGCTCTGCAGAATATACCCGAGGGTATGGTTATTATAGGCCCTATGCTTGCGGCAGGGGTTAAGCCGAAGCGCACCTTTCTTCTCGCTCTCGGCACGGGACTTGTTGAGGTTGTGGGAACGCTTATCGGATATTTCGCCGTCAGCGTTGCCTCCTTCATTTTGCCCTTTGCTCTTGCCTTTGCAGGCGGCACAATGCTCTACGTTATCAGCGATGAGATGATACCCGAAACGCACTCCCACGGCGGTGAGCGTGGCGCGACCTACGCGCTTTTGGTCGGCTTTTCGGTAATGCTGGCCTGCGACTTTTTGCTGGGCTGATATATGACTTCCAAAAACGCAATTTTAATACGAGTATTATTAATATTTCTGCGCTTCATTCAGGACGGACAGCTTTAAAATTATGTCTTTATTTAAACAAAACTTTACAAAAACGCAAAAAAACGGCAAGCACTTCGCTTGCCGTTTTAATTATGCTCCGATTAAAGGAAGATGTATTTCAGAATGAATAATACCGCGAGCACGTACATCACGGGGGAGATATCGCGCCACTTTTTGCATATGAGGTTTATCACAACGTAGGAGATGATACCTATGGAAATACCCTCGGCAATGCTATAAAACATAGGCATTGCAATAATGCAAAGGTAAGCGGGGATTGCCGTGGTGTAGTTTTCGCTGTCTATCTTAAGAGATGTGATGTTCGAGAACATAAGGAAACCGACTATAATAAGTGCGGGAGCTGTTGCAAAGGAGGGAATAGCCGTAAAGACGGGCGCGAAGAACATCGAAAGCAGGAAGAGAACTGCCGTTGTCATAGAGGTCAGTCCCGTTTTGCCGCCCTCTGCAACGCCTGCGCTTGACTCCACGAAGGTTGTGGTGGTGGAGGTACCGAGAACGGCGCCTGCGGTGGTCGCTACAGCATCGGCAAGAAGCGCAGGTCTTATGGCGGGGAGCCTGCCGTCCTTATCCAGCATATCAGCCTTGGTGCTTACACCGATAAGAGTTCCCAGAGTGTCGAACAGGTCAACGAAGAGGAAGGAGAAGATAACGACGATAAAGTTGAAGATACCAACACCGTCAAAGTCAACGTTGAAGCACTGACCGAAGGTCTCGCCGAGCTTAGAAAAGTCGGTGAAAGCAAATGTGGGGTAGAGGGAGTAGAAGCCTGCAGCGGCATCGGGAACGTAGAGACCCACGAGCTGGCAGAGCATACCAAGCACCCAGGTGGAGAGAATACCAAAGAGGATAGAGCCTTTTATTCTCTTTATATAGAGGACAGCCGTAAGCAGGGTACCGATAATTGCTAGCAGCGCGCTGATTCCCGAGGTGTTAAAGCTCTCTTTGAAGCTTACTATAGTGACAAGAGTAGAGCCGTCGCCCACGGACAGTCCTGCATTCTGCAGACCGATAAAGGCGATAAATAGACCGATACCGACGGATACAGCCCCTTTGAGCTGTAAGGGAATGGCATTGAAGATAGCTTCTCTGACGTTGGTAAGTGAGAGAATAATGAAGATTATACCCTCGATAAATACCGCAAGAAGTGCTACCTGCCAGGAGTAACCGAGAATTCCGCACACGGTGTACGCCAAATAAGCGTTAAGTCCCATTCCTGCAGAGAGGGCGAAGGGCAGATTTGCCATCAGCGCCATCATTGCCGTACCGATAAAGGAGGCAATACAGGTTGCAAGCAGCACCGCCGTCTGGTCCATTCCCGCATCGCCGAGAATACTCGGGTTAACCGCCAGAATATACGCCATAGTCATAAAGGTGGTGATACCTGCTGTGATTTCCGTTTTTACGCTCGTGTTGTTTTGTTTCAGCTTAAAGAGCTTTTCTAACATATAAGTCACCTTTCTTTCACCCGGGATACTATCCCTTTTTGAAACATAAGGAAAGTATATCATATTTTTTTGGAAAATTCAATATATTTTATAAAAGCTTCGTAGAGAGAGCTTTATAAAAGCTTCGCCTCGTGAGCTGAATTTCAGCTTCCAGATATGAAGTCAGTGTTAAATTTTCTCTTTGTATTGCAAATTTTATAAAGGTGTGCTAAAATAGTAATAGAGAGATAAGTAGGCACGGAGTGCGCTTTCGCACGATTATATTTACTAAATATCTATATTTTTTATAAATGATGCAGCGCATACGGGCTGTATTTTGAAATATTAAACCGCAAAATGCAAATAACTGTTTGCAAAACTGCCAATTTTGTCACGATGGAGGTAAACGGCATGGATAAGATAATTGACTTCTTACAAGATTTTAATATATGGACGGTTGCTATAAGGCTTGTGCTTGCTATGATTATCGGCGGAGTTATAGGCCTTGAGAGAAACAAGCAGGGCAGAGCGGCGGGAATGAGAACTCACATACTTGTCTGCCTTGGCTCGGCTCTGGCGGCTATGATAGGTCTCTATACCTCTGAGGTGTTGGGTGTTAATAACGACCCCTTACGTATTGCTGCGCAGGTTGTTTCGGGCATAGGCTTCTTAGGCGTCGGCACTATATTAATAAAAGGTAGATTCCAGATAACCGGTCTCACAACGGCGGCAGGACTTTGGACTGCTGCGGCAGTAGGCTTGGCTCTGGGCGTAGGCTTCTACGAGGGTGCCGTTATTACGTTCCTTTTCGCTGTTCTCACCGTCACGGTTGTCCATAGACTCGAGTATACGATTAACAAAAAGTACAGCCGCTTCGGCATCTACGTTGAAATTCGCGGTGACAGCGAGGTAAGGAAAACGCTGGACTTCCTCTCCTCTCACTTTATGGTTACGGATATCCAGGTTACCTCTCCGAGAAGCGGTACTGTGGGCAATATAGGAATTGAGGCGAACGTCCACAACCGCGATTTTAAAACCTCACCCGAGGCTGTTACTGCGGCGCTTGAGGGCGAGGAGCAGGTCGCCTTTGCTCTTGAATCAATTTAATTTGGTTCTGACCTTCTGCCTTTTGATTGAAAGCACCGATTTGATTAATTAAAGACGTGTGACTTATAAAGTCTTATGACGTGGTGTCAAAAAATGAACAAAGGAAAAGCGGATTAAAGCTCATAGCCTTCTTGAAAGGTGGATGCAAAAATCCGCTTTTTCTATGTTTTTTAAAATTTTCAATATTTTTTTAAAAAGCCCTTGACAAACAGTTTTCCCTTTGGTATAATATTAAAGCACTGAAACGGAAGGTTAGCTCAGTTGGGAGAGCATCTGCCTTACAAGCAGAGGGTCACAGGTTCGAGCCCTGTACTTTCCACCAGAAGTATTTTTACTTCAAAAGGACGGAAGTCCGAATCGGGATGGCTTGGTAGCTCAGTTGGTTAGAGCGCTAGCCTGTCACGCTAGAGGTCGTGGGTTCGAGCCCCATCCGAGTCGCCACCCGATACGCCTCTGTAGCTCAGTTGGTAGAGCAGGGGACTGAAAATCCCCGTGTC